>NZ_FOGF01000028.1 GCF_900111135.1 Granulicatella balaenopterae
AACTATTTGTGCATCCAATTGGCTTAACGTAACTAATCCCGTTGTTAGCATCACTGTACTACCAATTGTCAACAATTTTCTTTTGTAACTCATTAATATTTTTCCTCCTTGACTATCTATGTTGCTACTTATTCTAACACAAATCTATAAGAAATACCGCCAAATACATTTAGATTATCACTATATAAACCATTTTTTCATCTTTCACATTTTAATAGTAGATAATCATTATTTCCAATAACCATTTACTCCGATATAATATCCTTTTACATATTCATTATGATCGTACGTACCATCTGATGTCATGTAATACCATCCTTTGCCGTCATGAATCCATTCGTTTTGCGCCATTTCTCCCCATTGTTTTAGATAGTATGAGCCTTTCCACGTATTACGAGCGTATGTACCGTCTGACGTCATATAATACCATCCTTTGCCGTCATGAATCCATTCGTTCTTAGCCATTTCGCCCCATTGTTTTAGAAAGTATGAGCCTTTCCACGTATTACGAGCATATGAGCCGTCTTCTTTAATAAAGAACCAATTATTGTAGTCTTTATCCCATATCCATTCGTTTTGCGCCATATACCCCCATTGTTTTAAGTAGTAAGCACCAACCCATTTTTTTTGAACGTAAGTACCATCTGGATTGAAGTAGTGCCAGCCTGTTGTAGGACTTTTTGCCCAACCATCTTTTGCCATTTCTCCCCATTTTGTTAGGTAGTATGAACCCTTCCAAGTATCATGTGCATAGGTGCCATCTTCATTGATATAGAACCAATTTTCGTAGTCTTTATCGTAAATCCATTGATTTTTAGCCATTTGACCATTGTCTTTTAAATAGTACGAACCCTTCCAAGCGTTCTTTACGAGTATTCCATCTTTATCAAAATAATAAGTATCTGAATCGATTTGACCCCATCCGATTATCATCGCACCTGTATGATCAAACCCACGATAAACATTATCAACCTTCTCAATTCGATTAGTGATAAGGTATCCATCATTTGAGGCATAATATAACTGACCATCTTTTTCACCCCAAACATTTTTAACAATGTCACCTTTTATATCATGCATCACATATTTATCGCCTATTTTAGTCATATGTGCTCCATAATATTTTTTTAATAAATCTTGATATTCTTTTTTTAAGCGAGCTGTTTTTTCTTGCGCAGCTATCAATACATCTTTTGAATTTTCTAATTCTTGATACCAATTAGTAAATAATGTTTCGTATTCATCAACGCTATACACTTTTTCATGAGTAAAATTGATGAAATCTTGCACTTCACATCCTTTTTTACTACAAATTGCATATCCGGTAATTTTGTAGTCCTCATCAACTACATTAAAATAATGTCCTGTCTGACCATTTGCATCTACTAGTTTTTTCTTACCTGGATATTTTTCAAAAAATGCATTCATTTCAGGTGTAAATTCCTTACCTTCATTTAAAAAATAGTTCGCTTTTTCTTCCCAATACCATCCATCAAAAGGATCATAATATCCCCATGCTAAAATTTCAGCAACTGGAAATTGACCAGCATGTCCAATAATATTAGCTGAATAATCGGCATCAGCCATTGCCATTGCCATCATTTTACTAGTCACTTTTAATTCAGCATTATCATGTCCTTTTAATTCATAGCTTGTTCTTAGAAAATTCGCCATGTGCATACGTTTAAATGATTTTAAGATATTTTCTGTTGATGTGGCCCAACCTTTCACACCACGTTGAATGCGATCATGGTATTTACATTCTGTTAATATTTCTAAACATTCTTTACCTTCATCTCCCAAATCAGCAAAGAAAGCAAAAGCCCCATCATTTAATTTTTCTTTGGCTGTTGCATCTTTTTCTTTGGCGATTTTTAGATTTTCTTCTGCTTGAATAAGATTCTTCTCCGCCTTAATGACATCTTGTTCACTAGGAGTGGTATTCGCTAATACAGACACACTTGGAAATGCTACTAATGATAACGCTACAACACTTGACAACACTCTTTTTTTCATGGTACTTCCTCCTTATAATATTTTTGTTGATAATTAAATAAGATTAATTACCACACTATTTAAGACTATTTTGATATAGCGTTCTTATCACAAACGTAATAAAACACTATACCTACTATATCTATGTTACCTTACCTATAACTATTATGCAATTTAATTACAAATTATATTCACTAATCAATAAAAACTGATATTTATTACTTTTTAATGATAAAACAAGTTAATAAATAACTTTCTTATTGTTTTTATCTCAAATTTAATAACTTTATTATGTCAGTTTATTTTTTATAACTAATCCCTAGTCAGTATTATGATTACTAGTTTGTAAAACCAGTTATTATAACCATATTCAACTAATACTTGCACTATCATTAATATCACGTTATAACGGTTGAATCCTTGATTTCTAGCACTCTTTGACCTTTCATTTATCATTTTGAAAGAACTACTATCTATATATACACTTAATGTTTAGAAATAAAAAACAACTAGCCAAAACTAGCTGCTGTGGTGACCCCCTAAAGTTGGACTTGTAGCGAAGAGGTTTTATGCCTCTTCGCTTATTTTAGTACAATTAGATTTAGCGAGCCTATATTCCGTTGGACTCATCCAATCTAATTTTTCTTTAATCCTGTCTTCATTGTAATATTTAATAAATTCATTTATTTCACTTTCTAATTCTTCATAACTATAAAATTTTCGACCATAATATATTTCTTGTTTTAATATTCCGAAAAAGTTTTCCATTACAGAATTGTCATGGCAATTTCCTTTACGGGACATACTTTGAAATATTTTATGTTTTTTTAATGTGTCTACATAGGCATGCATCTGATATCCCCATCCTTGATCAGAATGGAATGTACGACGATAAGGACAATCATTTGTTTTCTCGATGGCTTCATTTAAGCCTGACATAATATTTTGGGCAGTAGGCGATGGTGCAATTCTGTAGCTAATAATCTCTCTGTTGAATAAATCCATAAACGGATCTAAATAAAGTTTTTTAACAGTCTCATTTCCTTTAGAATCATGTTTATAATATTTAAATTCAGAAGTATCGGTAGTTATCTTTTGATGAGGGATACAAGTATCAAATCTACGATGCACGCGGTTCGATGCAGTTCTACCCACATTGCCTTTATATGAGTAATATTTTCTGCTTTTACGGCCATATGAAGTGACTTGAAGGCCTAACTTCTTAATAATACGTTGAACACGTTTATGGTTTACTCGTTGACCTAATCTTTTTAAATAACCACAAATTCTTCTATAACCCCAATTTTTATGCTGTTTACGAATGTCAATAATTTGTGCTTCTAATGCAGCATTTGGATCTTCAACTTCAGGAGACTTGAATTTATTTTGCCAATACATATATGTTGATTTACTTATCGGAACGACAACTAATATATCTTTTAATTGAAATGATTTACAGAGACTGTGTACTATTTTCGCTTGGAATTCATTTTCATTTTTGCATCGCTTTCTAAGTTCAGTCTCCTTATTTCCTTTAAATAGGCATTTTCAATCCTTAAAAATTCATTTTCTTCTTCTAATTGTTTAATAGACTTATCAGTATCTATATTAGATTTATTTTTATCCATAGCAGGTTGCTCTCCCTTTTTTCAGAGCTGCACAACCTCCTGTATGGAATTCATTTATCCAACGACATAGCATAGAAACATTCGTTATACCTATCGCTTTACAGACATCTGTTTGTGATAACTCTGTTGTTAGATATAATTCTACCGCATTTAGCTTAAATTCGTAAGTATAAATTTTCTTACTTTCACGTCGAAGCAACGCATCTTTCCCGAAAGTATTGTAATTATGGACCCAACTTTTGATTACACTGCTGTTTGGTATGTTATATTTTCTGGATAACTGATTGTAACTTATGTTTGTTGATAAATACTCAATAACTAATTTTCTTTTAAATTTATAGCTATATTTAGCCATAAAAAATACCCCCAAAAAGTTAGATTTGTAAGTCTAACTTTTTGGAGGCGGTACATGCTTACTCTTTAAAATGTTATTCACCTCGACGATGCACATGATACACCCATTGTCTAATATCTGGCGATGATAAAATAACCACTACCATAACCGAAAAACCAATCGAAAATAAATCGAATAATCCTAATTCCAAATTCACTACACTTGTTACTAATTCAAAACTACACGAGATAGATGCCATTACTAAAAATATTAGTCTACTCCATTTATACTTCTTAACTGTCAAGCTATATAAAACCAAATTAACTAAAGTCCCAAATAAATATGATAAACCAATCATTAAATCTGTTTGATAGTCAGGAGTGTTTGTCATTACTAACAATAATAACACTAAAATAATCATTACCATTTTTATAACACTAAATAGACCAATATACAATAAGGATTTAGGGGGTAATTCTTGATTCAAAGTTTTGTTATTTTTAGAAATTTTTAAATCATCAACTTGTTCTAAATTAATATCTCTAGCTTTAGCACGTTGACTTACTCCTAAGAGGTTAATGATTGGCATATGACCATCTGTTTTAATTGGGTCGCCTCCACCATTTTCATCTTGATAAGGTATGGTAAATTCTTGAATCACATCAACTGAAATGTTGGAGTCCATATACAATAGTGACTCAATAATATAATCACGCTCTTTATCTACTTCTTGATCAATTTTATGGGTCACTTGTAAAGTTGTCGATGCTAAACCTACACCACAATCAAATGTTCCCGCTGCTAAATAATCAACTTTCTTCCCTCCTGGTAAATGCCATCCCTTAGGAACTTGCCAAAATCTGACATGGTGACGTCTAGTAGCACTACCATCTACTTCCATTTGATAAGCAAAATCTTGCGGACGGTCAAATAAATATAAATTAGATACCGGAGCTGCTGGATAAGAAGTATGTTTTAAGGTTGATAAGACAATTCCAAGTGAGGAACGGATTGTAATTGGATCTGCTTTTGTCCATCCTGCTTGACGCATTGCTGCATGAATATCATCCTCTTTAGCAACAATACTAATATTTACCGGATCCCCCAAGACACCATTACCAGTTTTGGTACGCGATAAAAAATAGTCTGGCAAATATATCATCGTTAGAAAACTATGAAGTCTTGGTAAAGTAATATACGTTAACATGCACCAAAACAAAAAGAAAAAAACTAAACTTTCCCCCTTCATTTTAAACGAAGCAATCAACAATAATACTGTATAGATAAATGCTAAAATGAATCCATAAACTGTAAATAATCGATCAATTAATAAATAGATACGCGGCTTTCTTTTTTTAGTTTTTTTAACATAATGATATGTTGGTTTTTGTTTTGGAATTGAGTATTCTTTCATAAATTGTCCTCCTTGTTCAAAAAAGCCATGATACAATCTTACTTGCATCATAGCACTTATCTTACATTTTATTCAATTGGAAGTAATTTTGTAAATAGATTGCTAAGCCATCATCATGATTTGTAAATTCAGTAATGTCATTAGCAATTGCTTTTAATTCTGGAATAGCATTATTCATTGCTACCCCATGTCCTGCATATTCAATCATCTCTTTATCATTATCTTCATCCCCAAAAGCTAGGATATCTTTACGGTCAATCCCGTAAATTCCCGCAACATGCGAGACACCTTTTGCTTTATGAACACCGGTACGCACAACTTCAAGACATGGTAAAATACCACCCCAAGTACGGACATCGATATCACCTGGATAATTACTTAATAATTTCTCTTTAATGAATTCTTGCTTTTCGGTTTCAGCAAATAGTGTAATAGCTGTTGTTTGTTCTTCTAATTTCTCCACTGATTCAAATAAAATCGGTGGTGTTTTGGGTGAAAAATATGGTGATGGCGGAAATTCTAATTGCGTTGCATATAGACAGTTCTTCCCTTCAATTGTCATCATATTCGCTGTTGTTTGCGGGAATAATTCAACAATGCCAGAAACAATATCCTTTGATAAGGTCTCATTATATGCACCATTCCAGGAATCGTCTCCCGGAATATGACATAAAGCTCCATTAAAGTTCACTAATGGTCCGTGCATATTTAATTGTTTATAAATTTCTTTTGAATTACGATATGGACGTCCGGTCACAATCACCACTTTATGTCCTAATTGTTCCACTTGTTGTAAAACCGTGATTGTCTTTGGTGTTAGTGCTGAATCATTATTTAATGTTGTGCCATCTAAATCGATAGCAATTAATTTTTGTTGCATAAAACTTTCTCCTTTATTTAAAAACTATTGCGTCTTTCTTGTATTATATACGTGATTCACTTACAATAAAAATGTATGATATAGAGAGTGTAACATATTTTCATGATAATATGAAGAAAACTCACTAGTCTGACAGATTTAGATAAAGGAGAGTTATTATGTCTGATATTAATATACCTATCAATGAAGTTAATTCATCCATTGAAGTAGCCGAGGAATTAAAAACTCGTATTATCGACCAATTAGAATACGTAATTGACCCTGAATTAGGGATTGATATTGTTAATTTAGGGTTAGTTTATGGTATTGAATTAAATGATGAAGGTCATTGCCTAATCAATTTAACATTAACAACAATGGGATGCCCTTTAGCTGACTTAATTACCGATGAAATTCATGATGTTTTAAAATCTATTGATGAAATTAAAACAACTGAAGTACAATTAGTATGGTATCCAGCGTGGACAACTGATCGCATGACTCGTTATGCACGTATCGCATTAGGTATCCGTTAAACAACAAATTAAAAACTAGCTACTACTGAACTTAATCAGTTATAGCTAGTCTTTTTTATGTGATTATATTTTTTGTTTTAATGTGAAATACCCAAGCTAAAAAGAATGCTCTTATATATAAGTCAACACCAATTGATAACCAAACACCCCTAATTCCCCATGTGAAATAATGAGTAAATATCAGTACCGTCACAATTCTCACGCCCCACATTCCGACTAAAGTACTATAAAGTGGTGTTTTGGCATCATTCATTCCTTGTAATGCTCCTGCTAAAATTAAGCTAATTGCTAAAACCGGTTGAATAAAGGCATCAATATGTAACGCTGTGACGACATTTATAATCGCTGCTTGGTCATTCGTAAAGATACTAGCAAAATACGGTGCACCGCAATATAGGATGATACCATTTAAGCCAAGTACCACTACCCCATATAGAGAAGAATACTTCCCGATCAGATGAACTTTTTCAAAATTTTGCTCCCCAATTGCCCGTCCGATTAACACTGAACACGCCGTCGCCAAACCATAAGCCGGCATATAACTAAAGGATTCAATATTCCCAACAATCGAATGGGACGCAAAAACAACGCCCCCTAATGCCACGATAAAGCTAAAATAGACCACTTGACCCACACGCATCGCTAATCGTTCTGCTGTTGCTGGTAAGACTAATTCGAGTAAATCATTAATTGGTTTGATTGTCATAAATTCTTTTGCGCTAAACTGCACAGATGTCTGTTGAACTTTAGTAAATAAAGCCACCATCCCAACGACACGCGCCAAGACACTACCAATTGCAGCACCTTTAACACCTAAAGCCGGAACAAACCAAAAGCCAAAGACTAAGACTAGACTCAAGACCACATTCAATAAATTAATCATCGCATTCACTTTCATTGGTGTTACCGAATCGCCCGTCGCCCGTAAAATACTAGCTAAAGTAACTGATACAGCTTGTAAGATAATCGCTCCACCAACAATCAATAGATATTGACTAGCTTGTGACAAGACCTTACTATCCACCTGCATCCAATGAAAGAACTGACGATGCAATAACAGGGTCACTAATCCTAATGCCACTCCAACGACTAACGTAATTTGCAAGGACTGCACGGCTTTTAATTTGGCTTTTACTAAATCACCCTCGCCAAGAGCTTGGGCCACTAAGACCGTTGCACCGACGCCAATTGCTAAAAACATCGCTAGATAGACATTCAAAATCGAACTCGCTACTCCAACTGCTGCTACGGCTACTAACCCAATCTTAGCAATAATCAATCCATCAATAAAACTCACTAAAGTCTGCAATACATTTTCAACTGTAGCTGGAATCGCTAATTGTAAAATATCTTTTTGGACTTGTTTATTATTCTGAAAACTAATCCCCATTTTTATTTGATAATTGCGCTTTGTAAGTACACATCAACCATTTCGTGAGTTGCTTTGACAGAATCTGTATGCGTACGTTCATATGAATGACTTGATTCAATTCCTGCACCAAGTAGGGCGTGTTTTACTTCAGCACCGGCTGACATGGCTGCTGAAGCATCACTACCATAATATGGGTAGATATCTAATTTGAATGGAATATGATGTTCTTTTGCTAGCGCTACTAAGTGTTGACGCAATTCATAATGATATGGACCTGATGCATCTTTCACACAGATTGAGACGGTATATTCATCCGTTTGTTGGTCATCCCCCATTGCTCCCATATCGACCGCTAAATATTCAACTGCTTCTTCTGGGATACTACTATTCGCACCATGTCCTACTTCTTCACAAGGACTAAAGTAGAAATGCGTTGTATGTGGTAAAGTAATGTTTTCTTCTTTGTATTTACGTAATAAATCCATTAAAATTGCCGCACTAACTTTATCATCTAAGAAACGACTCTTAATAAAACCTGATTCAGTTACAGTAGTACGAGGATCAAATGACACAAAATCACCCACATCAATACCTAATGCACGTGTTTCTTCGGCTGTTGTTACTTTTTCATCCAAACGAATTTCCATATTATCTTGCGTACGTTCAATTGTTCCCGCATTACGATAAACATGGACACTTGTTTGATGCACTAAGATTGTTCCGCTAATAGTTTTGCCAGTTGAAGCTACATGTACTAAACAGTTTTCGCCTTCAATCGCATTCCAAGTAAAGCCACCAACTAAAGCCATTTTAATACGGCCGTCTGGTTTAATTGCACGAACCATTGCGCCTAATGTATCAACGTGAGCCGTTACGACACGGTGTTTTGTATCATCTTGACCTTTAACTGAGACCATTACGCCACCTTTATTAGTGCGTTTTGTTTCATAGCCAAACTCGCCAATTGTTGCTTCTAAATAATCCATCGCTTTTGTTGTAAATCCTGTTGGTGATGGAATTGCTGTTAATTCTTTCAAATAATTGATTGTTGTTTGCATTTTTATTCTCTCTCCCTTAAAAAAACATATAAAAATAGTATACCATAAAAAAAGAAACCCAATACACTAACTTGTACTAGATTTCTTCATTCGTTAATTCATAAAAGCCTCTAAGAAATGTTTGGCAATCGTAAAATAAATTAATACCGAGGTTAAGTCACTTAAAGTTGAAATAAAGGGACCACTAGCTACCGCTGGATCAACACCAATTTTGTCCATTACTAAAGGAATAAAACTTCCGGCAATTGTTGCCACAGTGATTGCACAAAACATTGCTAAACCAATAATCATCCCTAAAATCCAATTATGCTGCCAGATTCCAACGACAATACTAATCGTTAATCCCGTTACTAAACCACTAATTAAGCCTGTTAAAACTTCATGGATTAATAATTTTAGATAGGAATCTTCTTCTTCATGAGTACCTAACTTACGGACAGCTACCGCTAGAGATTGCGTCCCAGCATTCCCAGCAGTACCAGTAATTAATGTTACAAAAATTGATAAAATACTCGCATTTGCAATAATCTCTTCATAACGACTTAATAAAGTTGACGTACTCATTCCTAAGAATAATAAAGTAATTAACCATGGTAGACGTTTAGAAGCCGAGATTAAAGGATTGGTACTTTGCGAATCAACATTAACCCCCGCCAACCCAGAATAGTCACTTGTTGCTTCTTCATCGATAACATCAATCGCATCATCGACAGTAATAATCCCTAATAAGACCTCATCTTCATCAACAACTGGTAAGGCTAAGAAGTCATAATCTCGAATAATTTGTGCGACTTCTGCTTGATCATCATATACATGTACCTTCACTAAACGTTCTTGCATAATGTCTTTTACTAGTGTGCGGTCAGGTTGCAAGATTAAATCTCTTAAAGTAATCACCCCTTGCAAGCGATTTTCTTCATCAACCACATACACATAATAGACAGTCTCTGCTTCTTCAGCCATTTGTTTTACCATCATCATTGCATCCCCAACTGTTTGAAGTTCATGAATTGCTACTATTTCAGTGGTCATCAATGCACCTGCTGTTGAATCTTCATAATTTAATAATTCCATTAATTCAGTTGATGTTTTTCGTGGCATTAATTTTAAATATTTTTTTGCTTCATCTTCTTTAATTTCTTGTAGGACGTCAACAGCATTATCGGCATACATCGCAGCAAACATTTTTGCAGCGTATCGCTCATTCATTTCAAGTAAATATTTTTCTACATCTTCAACATCCTCTTCAATCAATTCAAAGACGGTCGCCATATCCATTGGTGATAAGAAATGGTATACAACTTGTCTTTCTTCCGGTGTTAATTCCAAGTATAATTGCGCTTGATCATAAGTGTGGTTATTTAGAAAAATTTCTAAAAATTGCTCACGATCATCTGTTGCAATCGTATGTTGGATTTGTTCTAAAATTTCATCAAATTCATAATTTGTATTATCTGCCATCTCTTCACATCCTTTTATTTTTTATTTTGTTGGATAAAAGCTTGCATATCTTCTGGTAAAGGTGCTTCAATCACAACTTTTTTATTGGTTACAGGATGGGTAAAGGCTAGTTTACGACAGTGTAAAGCTTGTCTTGCTAGTGGCTCAATTACTGGACCACCATATAAATCATCCCCAATTAATGGTGCTTTCATATAAGAAAAATGAACTCTAATCTGATGAGTACGTCCGGTATGCAAACGAATATCCACTACTTGGCTATCCATTAATTCCTGTTCTAACCAATATTCTGTTAGAGCTTTCTTTCCAGAGTCATGAACACATCTTGTAATAATTGAATCCTCTGATCTAGCAATTGGCGCATTAATCTCACCATGATCTGTTAATAGCATTGATTTTTTAGTAATGGCCACATAAGTCTTTTGCAAATCGCCACTATGCAAATGATGATCCATCCAAGCGTGTGAAATACGCAATTTAGCAAATAACATCACACCCGTTGTATCCTTATCCAAACGTGTCACAATATGCGTAATACAATCCTCATACCCTTGTGACATATAATAACCTTTCACACGATTAGCCATTGAAAGGTCTGGATTTTGCTTAGAAGGAATTGAAACTACTCCAGCTGGTTTATTAACCACTAAATAAAAATCATCCTCATAAACAACATCGATTGGTATATAGCTTGGTATAGTTGTTTCATGCTCGCCTTCTGGTGGAATCACAATTGTTACAATATCACCATAATAAACATAATCAATTGCAATCACAAATTGCCCATTACAAAAGATTTTTCCATCACGCTTAATTTGCGCTAATAACCCTTTTGAAATTCCTTTATCTCTTAAAAAGGTACGTACCATTACTGGTGTTTCCCCTGCATAACTCCATGTTACATTCACATACTTTTCCTCATTTTCTTCTAATTACTTTTTTGAGATTCACCAATAAATGATTGTTCCACTCTTTGCCAAAATGGTGTATGGCGTGATGGCATAAAGGAAATTCGCTTATCCCCCATTGTACACTCCACTTCAATGACATCATTAGCTTCATAAGTCAAATGGTCAATTGAAAAAGTCATACCACTATCGGCAATTGGTTTTAACAGTAATTTATCTGTTTTAGCAAAAATAATTGGTGAGCTTAATGTTCTAAATAAGACATTATTAATAGAAGCCATCTCCGTTAATTGCATCACTTCTGTACTTGGATGAACCACTGCCCCACCTAATGACTTATTAATTCCTGTTGAGCCAGTTGGTGTTGCAATACATAAACCATCCCCACGAAATGTCTCAAAATGTTGATTATTAATAAATACCTCACATAATAAGGTCCCGTTTGCTTTTTTTAAGGTTGATTCATTTAAAGCGTGATGGCGATAGATAGTACCATCCTTCTCAGTTACTTTAACATCTAATAACGGATAACTAACGCGTTCACCTTGGTCATTTTTTAAGACTGTTATTAATTCTTCCACTTCAAACTCTTGCCAATCGGTATAAAAACCTAAATGTCCGGTATGAATGCTAGCAAATCGCACAGTATCTAATAAGTTTTCATAACGGTGCAAAGCATTTAAAAGCGTACCATCTCCACCAATTGTAATCACAACATCTGGATTTTCATCATCTCGTGTAAATAATGCATCATGACAGCATAACGAATTAAATAAATTAGCTATCTCCATATTTTGTTTTGTTTCTTGATAAACTAATGCAACCTTCACTCAATCACCCCTTTATTAATAACGATCTTCGTATGTCCGACTATTCAAAAATACCTTATTTTTTGAAAACATAAATTGAGCTTCTTGAATTTCTTCTCTAATCTGAGACATTTCCTCATCCAATAAGAAGGCTGCTTCTGCTGCTCGTTCAAGCCGCTCATGAATTTCTTCAGGATATTCTCCTTTATACTTATAATTTAATGAGTGTTCAATTGTTGCCCAAAAATTCATTGCTAGTGTACGAATTTGAATTTCAACCAAAATCTTTTGTTCACCCTCAATTCTTTGGACTGGATATTCTATCACCACATGATATGAGCGATAACCACTTTTCTTTTTATTATGAATATAATCACGCTCAATTAAAATATTAAAATCCTTTCGTTGGTGCAACAAACGAACAACCTCATAAATATCCTCAACAAATTGGCACATAACACGTAAACCAGCCACGTCTTGTACCCCTTCTAAGAATTCCTCTTCCGGGATATTTCTTACTTCCATTTTCTCTAAAATACTTTCCGGCGTTTTTACACGTCCAGTAATAAATTCTATTGGCGCATGTCGACCTTCTTGACGGTATTGTTTTCTAATACCTTTTAATTTAATTTTTAATTCTTCAACCGCTTGGTAATACGGGGCTAAAAAAGCATCCCAGTTTTCAACTAGAGTCTGATTAGTCTTTTCCATCCAATACACCTTCTCTCTTTATTTCCTTGTCTATCATACCATATTTTATGCTCAACTTTCATAAAATTCCTACTATTTTAGCAAGTTTCACGCAGATTTTATGGTAGAATAGATGTACTAGACAAAAAGGAGATTATTGAGTTATGGCAATTGAAATTGAAAAAGAATTTAAAAATTTATTGACAAAAGAAGAATATACTCACTTATTAGCTAATTATGAAAAACAATTAACCCATCATGTTACGCAAATTAATAGTTATTTTGACTTTCAAGATATGCTCAAAAATCATAAATGTGCACTTCGTATCCGTATGATTGAAGATTGCGACTATGGTGAAGTAACCTTGAAAATTCCTAAATCACTTGTTGAGGTCATTGAAATTAATGAACGTTTTCTACCTGAACAATTGCAAGTTTGGATTGACAAAAAAGAACTACCTCTACCAAAAAGTATCCAAGAAGCTCTACAAAAAGAAGGAATTCCATTAACTACCGCCTATATGATTGCGAATTTAAAAACCATTCGTAAAGAAGGCCATTTAAATGATGATACTTTATTGGTTTTAGATCATAGTTTCTATAATAATACAGAAGATTTCGAATTAGAAATGGAAGTAAAAGATCTAAGTAATGGCGAAAAACTATTTAAAAAAATTCTAGATGAACACAGTATTATTCCTAGAAAAACCGCAAGTAAAATTAAAAGAGCGCTAACTTATTAGGTTTATCAATCTAATAAGTCATATCATTTTTGAAAATCAGGCGTATCTGTTACAATACATATGTAAAAAATATTTGAGTTAGAAGGTGAAAAAATGTGTGATATATTACAATTTCCACAAGAAAATTGTCTATCTTCTGATCGAATTTTTGACCTATACTTATTCGTAAACCCAATTAGTGAAAATTGCTATCGTTGCGAAAAAGAAGTTTTAGAATTTATCGACCAAATTCCCAATAAAGTGCATTACCACTTTATTACTTTTCATAATTTCAAGACTGTAACCCATTTTATGAAGAAGTATCATTTGGACTATAAAAACTGTGAATTACGTAATGAAATTTATCGTTCAATCTATGACGCTTCTCTTTCATATAAAGCTGCTTGTCTGCAAGGCAAACGCTTAGGTAACCAATTCTTAATCACTCTACAAAGGTACTTACATGTCGAAAAAGTTCCTTATTCTCAAGAATTAATTGATTCTCTAATTGATGAAATCGGATTAGATAGAGAGATGTTTTTAGAAGATAAAGAATCAGACTTAGTTAGACTAGATTATGAAAAAGATCAAAAAATCGCATTAGAAATGAATATTCAGCATAATCCATCATTAGTTGTGTTTGATACATCCAATCAACATTTTGGTATGTTAATTGATAATTGTATTTCCGCAACTAAATTGCATACCGTATGCATGGAACAATCTGAAATCGAAGAAACTTGTTGTAGTAGTAAACAAACCCCTTGCACCAATGCTAATAATTGTTGTAGTGCCATACCGATGACTGTTAATCATCCTATGAATTAATATTTGTGCGAATAAATACATTATCTTATTGCAATTATAAAAAAAGATTAAACAACTACGAAATGCTCCTCATTAAGGACGTTTCTACTTAGGTTGCTTAATCTTTTTTTGTTAATAAATAGGATTAGACTGACTGCTCCCATGGGGTTCTGATTATCAAGTGTGGCTTGTAATCATACATCATTTTCAAACTTTGGAGTTACAAATGTAAATCTCTTTAAATTAGAACTTTCATTACCAAGCAGTAAGGCGACCACATTAGCGGTAAATTTCTGCTTTTCAGCAAGGAAGCACAATCACTCTCCCTTATTATCATATGCATAGCTTATATATTCATTCCATGCTATTATCAAATCAAAGAGAATCGGCTTTCATCCCACACACAAGCATGTGGGGTTTCACCATAATTTATAACTTCCAATCCCATTTATAATAGTTATATGAATAGAGTTATTTGCTTTTAGATTATTCAGCCATTAATGCTTCTAATTTTTCTAAGCGTTCTTCAAATGTTTCTAATGCATCATATAAGTAATCTGGTTTTGTCATATCCACACCAGCTTTCTTCATTACTTCAATTGGTGCTTCACTTAAACCAGCACTTAAATAACCTAAGTAATCTTCTAAGGCTTCCGGTCCTTCATTTAGAATGCGTTTTGCTAGAGCAGATGCCGCAGCCATACCAGTTGCATATTGATAGACATAATAACCCATGTAGAAGTGAGGAATTCTTGCCCATTCATAAGCAATTTCTTCATCTTGAATTACTTCTTCCCCATAGTAACGAGCATTTAATTCACCATATTGCTCTGCTAAGAAAGCTTGTGTTAATGGTGTACCATTTTGGTCTGCTTGGTGCATCATATGTTCGAATTCTGCAAATTGTGTTTGACGGAAGATAGTTGATTTAACACGGTTTAAATAGCTATTTAAAATGTATTTTTGACTTTCTTTATCAGTATATGTTTCTAATAAATATTCTGTTAATAGGTTTTCATTAGTTGTTGAAGCGATCTCTGCTAAGAAAATTGAATATGATCCATATACATATGGTTGATTTTTACGAGTTAGGTAACTATGAGCACTATGACCAAATTCATGCACTAATGTAAAGAAGTTACTTAAATCATCATGCCAGTTCAATAAGATATAAGGTTTTGTTGTATATGTGCCTGATGAATAAGCACCACTACGCTTACCTTCATTCTCACATACATCAATCCATCGTCCTTCAAAACCTTCTTTTAAGATTTTAGCATAATCTTCACCTAATGGAGCTAAAGCTTTGTAAGTCTCTTTTACAGCTTCATCATAAGTGAATGAAATTGGTGCATTTCCTGTAATTGGGACATACATATCATACATATGCATTTCATCTAAGTTTAAAGCTTTCTTTTGTAGTGCGATATAGCGGTGTAATAATGGTAATTTTTCATTCACTACATCTACTAATGTATCATATACTTCTTCTGGTACTTGGTTCACCGACATTGCAGCATCACGAGCAGAACTATATTTATGTGCTTTTGCATTGAAGTTAGCCACTTTAATGTTATTGCCCAATGTATTAGCGAAAGTATTTTTTAATTCAATATATTTTTTGTACATTGCTTTAAAGGCGCCACGACGAACTTCTACATCACTTGATTCTAAGAATGTTGAGTAATTTCCATGTGTTAATTCTACTTCTTTACCTTCTTCATTCTTCACTTTGCCAAATGTTAAATCCGCATTGTTTAATAATGAAAAAGTCTTACGGTAACCACCTAATGCTTCACTAGCTTGAACTAATAATGATTCTTGTTCGGCTGGTAATACGTGATCTTTGCGAATACGTAATGTGCTTAAGTGAGTACGATACATTTCTAATTTTGGTTCTGCTTGATAGAATTCTTCTAAAGTTGCATCAGATACTGTTAATAAAGCTGGTTCAAACCATGATAATGCTGTTGAAATCTCAGTATATACCGTTACTGCGCGTTGGTTTAAGATTTGATTATCATTATTTGATGTATCTTGGTCACTCTTTAAATGTGAGTACACATAAGCAGTTGAAATGGCTTTTTCAACTTCTTCTTGTTTTTCTAAAAATGTTAATAAGTTAGTAGCTGATTGAAAGGCTTTTTCTTTCCAAGATTCAATCTCTCCTACTGATTCTTTTACAAAAGCTAAGTCTTTTTCAAAACCTTCTTCTGATGGGTAAATCATTGTTAAATCCCATGTTAATTGTTCAGGAACTTCATCTCTTGTTAATAACTTTTTGTCTGTAGACATATAACATCCTCGCTCTCTCTATTTTACTTATCTTTATTTTACCACTTTTCCGACTTTATCTCAAAGTTGTTTTTAATAATCCAATGATTGTGACCTATTTCTTTTACAATTCCTTGCTCTTTTAATTCTTTTAAAAATAATTGTAACTCTTTTTTTAGTCGCTTGGATTGATAAGTTGGGTAAAGACGTAATCGATTCGTATGAATTAAACGATTCACTTCATCTAGTACATCTCCTAAAGAAATCTTATTTCCTGATTGTTCTGCTAACCACATCATTATATAGCCACGCCATAAATAATTGGCAGATTTGAATACCACACTATACTTTGGTAATTGCCAACAAATTTGAGGTAAATCAAATAAATGAATATGTGCTAAATATAAAGCTAATAAAAATTGGCGATTCTCTTCTTGTGTATTCAATAATATTTGATGTTTTCGCTCTTTAGTAAAGTATTCTTGACGATAATCTCCCTTTATAGGAATTCCCTTTTTACTACTAAGTAAGAAATCTAACATTTTTTTAGCTTGGTACTTTTTCAATGGTAGACGAATTTCCTGATAATGAACTTTTTTAGTATACTGGTCTAATTGCAGATGAGTCTTCAATAACAAATTATTTTCCACTAAAAAGACTAAAAAATACTCAAAATGTGGATGATATAACATACAATATGCTAGAGTATCATTTAGTTGTTGCTGCTTATAATAGTTCTCTCCTAATATCCATAAGGTTTGATAGCCTAAATTTTGATAGCCTTTATCCCTTTTCGTTAATTCTTTTGCTGGTATAGGACTACATTGATACTCAACAACAATTTGTGTTTGTGCATCTTCGCAAATAACATCCGCTCTTTGTTCGTGGTTTTCCATTGTTAATTCTAAAGTTGTTTGGTAGCCAGCTTGTTTTAACCACTCACTTAAAGCAATTTTGCCATTCTTATGCTGCGTTGTTTCACCAGAACTATATTTATTAGCTTGATGAGAAAAATATTGTAATTGCCTTTGATTAGTATTTAGTATTAACGGTTCCCCACACTTAGGGCAAAAATAGTGTTGATTATTATCTAATAACTTACCAACTTCACAATACACCAACTCACCATGTTCATTCTTTGCGATACGCATCTAATCACTCCTTTCAACCATTTATTCCCTTCTACCCTGTTATACGTAAAAAAAAGAGTATATTTTATTTTTTATGAAAAACTTATCTGCTATCCCAGACGTTTTATGCTATGATATACTGGAATTGATAAACCAAAAGGAAGTGATTTAGTTTGGATACATATGCTAAAAAATTAATTGATACCGCCATTTTAGCAGGAAAAATTTTACTAGAATCTAACGCTGAATCTTATCGTGTCGAAGATACTATGAATTATATTTTAAAAACCTCAAATTTCGAAACATGCGAAGCGCTCGCTATGGCAACCGGAATTTTTGCTACAATGGATGACCCCTCAATCGAAGCTTTAACTGAGGTGTGTCGTGTTACAAATAAAGGAATTAATCTGAATAATATTTATAAAGTTAATAAAATTTCAAGACAATTAGTAGAACAAAAAATCACTTTAGATACTGCTTATGCCAAATTATTAGTGATTGATAAGCATTTCCAATATAGTCCACAAGTTAAAAATTTTGGATTATTAATGATGTGTGGTTTTTATACGGTATTGTATGGCGGGCAATTTTTAGAGATGGTTGCTGCTTTTTTTGCAGCCTTAATCTTACCAATTACTTATAAAATTGATCGTCATTTAGGAATGGGGAGTTTTATTATTAATGTCTTGTCATTAATCCCAATGGTATTAATCATTTTATTCTTAAAAAATCATATCTTCCTAACAATTAATGCTAGTAATGCAATTATTGGAGCGATTATGCCTCTTGTTCCAGGAACAGCCATCACAAATGCTATTAGGGACACTTTGAGAGGAGATTATAACTCTGGTTTGGCAAGAACATTAGAAGCCTTTGTGACTGCCTTATCAGTCGCATTAGGAGTGGCATTAGGCTTATTAATAGGAGGTGTTGACATTTTATGATTATTCAAGTAATATCTGCCATTATCGCTGTTTATTTTAGCGCAATTGTCTTTGAAGCTCCAAAAAAATTATTACCTTATATCGCCTTTATTGGTGGAGGTGGTTGGCTCATTTATTTATTAATTTTACAGTATTTTGATATTTCGATTGCGACTTACTTAAGCGGATTAGCCATTGCTTTTAGCTCCCATATTGCTGCTAGACAGTTTAAAGCTCCAGTAACTGTCTTTTTTATCCCTGGTTTTTTCCCATTAGTTCCAGGAGCTGGTATGTATAAGACTGTTTATTGGTATATTACGGGAGATTCTTTACAATCCCAAGCCAATCTAAACCAAACAATGGTAATAGCTGGTATGATAGCATTAGCGATTTTCACCGTTGACTCTTTATTCCGATTAGTCAGCATTTTAAAACATCTAAAAAAGTAATATCACCTAAAAAAGTATCACGAACTGTACTAAGAAGCATTTCTTAGCGGCTCATGATACTTTTCTTTTTAACTAAAATTTTGAATCAAAACCATATAGATGACTGTCGGCACAAAAATACTAAGCAAAGTATTGTGTTTCCATTTATGCAATACTGCAACAAAGATAATACAAGCTATTTCTGGCAAACCATATGGCGTTTTCATAAAACTAATATGCTTCACACAATAGACTACTAAAATCACCATAATCGCCCGTGGTAATTGCACACTCAAATATTGGATAAAAAGTGGTAATTCCTTTTTATTCGATAAAGCAATATAAGGAAAAAGACGAATTATAAAAGTAGTTACTGCTGCTACTAAAGTTCCTAAATATAGATAAAACATCAATTAACTCCCCCTCGTTCTTTGAAATACGTCACTTCAAAAATCACCACTAATGACACAATTGTCGCTGTTAAACTCAATAATAAGAAATACTTTGGTCCAACTAGTAAAAGTGCCACAATCGCCGTTACTAATCCAATAATAAAAGGATAATTGGAAGTACGATTTTCCCATTGATTTACCACAATTACCACAAATAATGCCGTCATCGAAAAATCAATCCCCATTGTAGCAACAGGAATCATATTACCTGCAATTCCGCCAACAAAAGTTCCTAATATCCAATACAAATGATTCAATACTGCTACATACAAATATTCCTTATCACTATATTGGATTTGACTATCCTTCATCCCAGTAAATAACGAAAAGGTCTCATCCGACAATACCCAAATCATATAGATACCTTTCCACCCCATGCGCTTAAACAAATCAACAAAACTAATCCCATAAAATAACATTCTTGCATTAATCATCAATGTCATTAAAGCAATCATCCATAAAGGAGTCCCTGCCAATAATAATGGAATCAAAGCAAATTGCATCGACCCAGCAAATACAAAGATACTACTAAAGACCGCATACTTTACTGAAAATCCCTGTTCTAAAGCCAATAAACTAAAAGCAATCCCTAAAAATAAATAACCAAAACATACTGGCAAACTCAACTTTAAGCTCCGTTTTAACTCTTTCATATCTCCCACCTAATTCTTTCTTAATCATCATACTTCACTAAGCATAATGATAATACTTCTCCATGTCAAAATATTTTTATAAAAAATAAAGCATTCAATTGACAGGCAAGTCCTTACCTTATCAGTTTGAATGCTTATAGCGATTAACGAATTACATATCTAAATAACCAGTATAATCAGCAGTATGTAAGATTTTATGTGCATTTTCAACACGTTCTGGAGTTGGTGGTTCAATACCTTCTAATGGATATTTAATTCCCAATGTTTTCCATTTATATACACCTAATTTGTGATATGGTAAGACTTCAAATTTTTTCACATTTTTTAAAGTTTTCACATAATCATTTAGACGGTATAAATACTCATCATAATCTGATCTTTCAGGAACTAGTACATGTCTAACCCAAACTGGTTGATCAACTTTTGATAAATAACGACCTAATTCCAAAATATTTTCATTAGTCCATCCTGTTAAACGTTTATGTTGCTCAGCGTCGATATGCTTAATATCTAATAAAATTAAATCTGTATATTTTAATAATTCTTCAAACTTACTAAAAAATGGTTCTTCATAAGTAAATGGCATACCACAACTATCTAAAGTTGTATGTACTCCTTCAGCTTTACAACGTTTAAAAAAATCAATTAAGAAGTCTACTTGTAATAATGGCTCTCCACCACTAACGGTAACTCCTCCTTTTGCTCCCCAAAACGGACGATATTGTAGTGCTTGCTTTAATAATTCTTCTGATGTAATGGCGTTTTTTTGACCAATTTTCCATGTATCCGGATTATGACAAAATTCGCATCTCATGCGGCAACCTTGCATAAAAGTAATAAAACGAATTCCTGGTCCATCAACTGAGCCAAAACTTTCTGTTGAATGAATATATCCTGTAACAGGTTCAGACATGTCTATTCCTCCAATAACTAATTTACATTTTCTTTTTGATAGAAAAAGCAGATGAACGAAATGCCCACCTGCTTTTATACTTTATAACAAATTACTGTTAAGGTTATTACATATTTTCGTGCATTGTACGGTTGATTACATCTAATTGTTGTTCACGAGTTAATTTAATGAAGTTAACAGCGTAACCAGATACACGAATTGTTAATTGTGGATATTTCTCTGGGTGATCCATAGCATCTTCTAATGTTTCACGGTTAAATACGTTAATATTTAAATGATGTCCACCTTTAATTGAGTATCCATCTAACATGCTTACTAAGTTATCTTGTTGAACTAATTCTTCACGACCTAAAGCTTTAGGAACGATTGAGAATGTATTTGAGATACCATCTAATGCATATTTATAAGGTACTTTAGCAACTGAAGATAATGATGCTAATGCTCCGTGAGTATCACGTCCGTGCATTGGGTTTGCTCCTGGAGCAAATGGTGCACCAGCGCGACGTCCATCAGGAGTGTTACCAGTTTTCTTACCATATACAACGTTTGAAGTAATTGTAAGAATTGAAGTTGTATGTTTAGCTCCACGGTAAGTTTTATGTTTTTTAACTTTAGTCATAAATTCTTTTAATAACCAAACTGCGATATCATCAGCGCGGTCATCGTTATTACCATATTTAGGGAAGTCGCCTTCGATTTCATAATCAACAACTAAGCCATCTTCATCACGGATAGTTTTAACTTTAGCATATTTAATAGCTGAAATTGAGTCAACTGCTACTGAGAATCCAGCAATACCTGTTGCCATTGTACGGAACATATCAGTATCTTGTAATGCCATTTGTACACGTTCATAGCTATATTTATCGTGCATATAGTGGATGATGTTTAATGTATTTAAGTACATATCACATACCCATTCCATCATGTCATCATATTTTTCCATAACTTCATCGTAATCTAAGTATTCAGAAGTAATTGGAGTATATTTAGGTCCAACTTGTGCTTTAGATTTTTCATCTACCCCACCATTGATAGCATATAATAATGTTTTAGCTAAGTTAGCACGAGCTCCGAAGAATTGCATTTGTTTACCAATACGCATTGCAGATACACAACATGCGATTCCATAGTCGTCGCCCCATTCTGGACGCATAATTTCATCGTTTTCATATTGAATAGCTGAAGTTTCGATTGAAGTTTTCGCACAGAAACGTTTGAATGCTAATGGTAATTTTGGTGACCATAAAACAGTTAAGTTTGGTTCTGGAGCTGGTCCTAAGTTATTTAATGTATGTAAGAAACGGAAACTATTCTTAGTTACTAATGGACGTCCATCTTCACCGATACCAGCGATTGATTCTGTTACCCAAGTTGGGTCTCCTGAGAATAATGCATTGTATTCAGGTGTACGAGCAAATTTAACTAAACGTAATTTCATTACAAAGTGGTCAACGATTTCTTGAGCTTCTTTTTCAGTGATTACGCCATTTTTTAAGTCGCGTTCTACATAGATATCTAAGAATGTTGAAGTACGTCCTAGAGACATAGCTGCACCATTTTGTTCTTTAATTGCTGCTAAGTAACCTAAGTATAACCATTGGAATGCTTCTTTTGCATTTGTAGCTGGTTTAGAAATATCAAAACCATAAATGTTACCTAATTCTTTTAATTCTTTTAATGCACGGTATTGTTCAGAAACTTCTTCACGTAAGCGAATAACGTCATCTGACATTCTTCCGTCACCGATATTGTTAAAATCTTTAACTTTTTCTTCCATTAAGCGGTCAACACCATATAAAGCTACACGACGGTAGTCACCGATGATACGTCCACGTCCATAAGCATCTGGTAAACCAGTAATAACACCACTTCTACGTGCTGCACGAATTTCTGGTGTGTATACATCGAATACACCTTGATTATGTGTTTTACGGTAATCAGTGAAGATATGTGATACTTCTTCATCGATTTCGTAACCATATGCTTCAGCAGATTTTTCGCTCATACGAATTCCGCCAAATGGTTGTAAGCTACGTTTGAAAGGTTTATCAGTTTGGAAACCAACAACTGTTTCTAATTCTTGGTTTAAATAACCAGGGCCGTGTGAAGTGATTGTAGATACAATTTTAGTATCCATATCTAAAACGCCACCTGCTTCACGTTCTTTGTTATTTAAGTCCATTACTTGATCCCATAAAGCTGTTGTTGCTTCAGTTGGGCCTTCTAAGAAGCTGTCGTCTCCTTCGTATAATTCATAGTTTTGTTGAATAAAATCACGTACATCAATTTCATCTTTCCATACTTTACCTTTAAAGCCATTCCATTGTTCCATATATAGTTCCTCCTTAAATCAATTCACATCATTGTGAACACTGTAACAGTTGTTTACAAGTTCATTATAACACTTCTTTTTAAAAGTGCAACAGATTATCTCATTTTTTTATATTTTTTATTGCCACATTAAGGAAACCTTAAAAAAAACGCTATATAATCGTTTTTTTAAAGTAATCATTATGTTTTTTAGCTAAATAGAAATAAAAAAAATACAGTTGCTGTGTTATAATATACACAGCAACTGTACTAATACACTTTATTTTTATTCCTTTAATTTAAATTAATTAATTGATTTTTCACAATATCAACTACCTCACCTTGCTCTTCTGAAACAATTGCAGAACCATTTGAAGTACGATCTGCTAAGGTTATTTCTTTAGCAATAATCGTTACTTCTTCACTTTTTTCAGTCATTAAATGATATCGGTCGTTTAAAGATTGAATTAAATCTGCATAAACAATACGATGTGGTTTGGCTTTTAATTCACGCAATACCATTAATCCGCGTTTAGCACGACTTAATGTAGATAATTCTTTAACAGAGAAACGTTTCACATTACCACGTTGCGTTACAATTAATAATTGTGGTTCTTTTTCTTCCTCAGCAAAAATTGCACCCATCACAAGATAATCATCCTTACGCAAGTTCATCGCTTTAACACCGCTAGCTGCCGTGCCGACAATTGGCACTTCATCTAAGCGATAACGCAAGCTAAAGCCACAATGACTGATTAATAAGACTTCATATTGTTCTTTACCAGCAACATAAACAGACAACACTTCATCGGTATCTGTTTTTAGCTTAATTGCACGACTTGTACGTGTTTTGTAGCCACGATATGTTCCAAATGCCGTACGTTCAGTCTGTTTAATCATCCCTTCTTTAGTAATAAATACCATGCGTTCATGTTCAAGTGATTGATCATCTTTTTCAACAATATAAGCAGCAATAATAACTTCTTGCTGTTGAAGAGAAATAGTTTGACTTAAATGTTGGCCAATCTCTTTCCATTTAATGTCTGGTAACTCATGAACCGGGAAGTGTAAATAATTCCCTTTTGATGTAAATAAGACTAATGATGATAAAGTTGACGCTTTCGTAACTAAGACTATATCATCCCCTTCACGCATTGCTAATTCGTCTGTTGTACTTGCAGCATATGAACGTAAGCTTGTTCGTTTATAATAGCCTTGTTTAGTTACAGATACCATCACATCTTCTTCAGCAACTAAGACGGCTGTTTCAATTTTGATTTCTTCAATTTGATCTTGAATCATTGTTAAACGTGGAGTCATAAATTTCTTCTTAACTTCACGTAATTCTGTTTTCATAACATTTTTTAAGACTTTTTCAGAATTTAAAATACTTTGGTAACGTGCTACTTGTTCATTCAACTCTAAATGCTCATTTTGCAAGGTTGTAATATCGGTATTCGTTAAACGATACAATTGTAATGTCACGATAGCTTCTGCTTGAATCTCACTAAAGTCAAATTCCTCACATAAACGTTTGCGGGCATCTTTTTTATCATTACTATTACGGATTAAAGCAATTACTTCATCTAAAATTGATAAAGCTTTCATTAATCCATCAACAATATGAATACGAGCTTGTGCTTTATTTAAATTATATTGCGTACGCTTTGTAATCACTTCTTTTTGATAGCTAATATATGAAGCTATAATTGTTTTCAAACCAACTTGAACGGGACGACGATCATCAATAGCCACCATATTAAAGTTATAATTGATTTGTAGATCGGTATTTTTTAATAAATAATTTAAAATCCCTTCTGCATTAGCTTCTTTTTTTAATTCCACAACAATTTGCAAGCCAGTTCGGTCTGATTCATCACGAACTTCTGCAATCCCATCAATTTTTTTATTGACACGAATTTCATCCATTTTCTTAACAAGTGACGCTTTATTCACTTCATATGGAATTTCTGAAATAACAATTTTTTCTTTATTCCCTTTAATTGGTTCAATCTTGGTTTTGGAACGCACAACTACTTTTCCTTTACCAGTTTTGTATGCTTTTTCTAGTTCTTTAACCCCTTGAATAATCGCACCAGTCGGGAAATCAGGTCCTTTTACAAATTGCATTAAATCTTTTACACTAGCTTCTGGATGATCAATTGTATAAATTGTTGCATCAATTACTTCACCTAAATTATGCGGCGGAATTTCTGTTGCATATCCGGCAGAAATCCCTGTTGAACCATTCACTAAAAGGTTCGGAAAACGCGCTGGTAACACAACTGGCTCTTGATCAGTGTCATCAAAATTCCACACAAATTCAACTGTCTCTTTATCAATATCACGTAATAATTCTTCAGAAATCTTTGAAAGCCGTGCCTCAGTATAACGCATTGCAGCAGCTGGATCCCCATCCATACTACCATTATTCCCATGCATTTCAACTAATACATCACGTAATTTCCAGTCTTGACTCAAACGAACCATTGCTTCATATACGGATGAATCCCCATGTGGGTGATAGTTACCAATTACGTTACCAACTGTTTTGGCACATTTTCTAAATTGTTTATCACTTGTATTACCTTCTGCGTACATTGCATATAAAATACGTCTTTGTACTGGCTTTAAACCATCACGAATATCCGGTAAGGCACGATCTTGGATGATATATTTAGAATAACGACCAAATCTGTCACCCATGACATCTTCTAAATTTAGTTCTTGAATATCAAATTCTTCTGCCATTCTATTCATCCTCCAATAAAGATAATTGTTCTAATTCTTCTGCTTCTTTTTGTTGCACTAACACACTTGTCGAATCCATACCAGTTTCAGTTGTGTCTAAAATACTCTTTTCATCTCCTAAACGGAATTCAACATGTTTTTCAATCCATTTACGCCGAGGTTCTACTTTATTACCCATTAAGGTACTTACACGACGTTCGGCTTGAGCAGCATCATCAATCACCACACGAATTAATGTTCTTGAGGTTGGATCCATCGTTGTTTCCCATAATTGGTCAGCATTCATCTCACCCAAACCTTTGTAGCGTTGTAATAGGTATCCACGACCTACTTTGGCGATTTTTGCATCTAATTCTTTTTCAGTCCAGGCATATTCAACAACTTGTTTTTTGCCACGACCTTTAGAAATTTTAAATAATGGTGGTAGAGCTAAATAGATTTTACCAGCTTCTACTAATGGCTTCATATAACGATAGAAAAATGTTAATAACAGCACTTGAATATGAGCACCATCAGTATCCGCATCGGTCATAATAATAATCTTATCATAATTACAATCTTTAATATCAAAATCAGGTCCGACACCCGCACCGATTGTATGGATAATTGTATTAATTTCTTCATTTTTTAAGATATCTGTCATTGAAGCTTTTTCCGTATTAATAACTTTCCCTCTTAATGGTAGGATTGCTTGGAACTTACGATCACGTCCTTGTTTTGCGGAACCTCCAGCTGAATCCCCTTCGACTAGATATAATTCATTCTTCTTAGGGTTTCGTCCTTGAGCAGGGGTTAATTTACCTGATAAGAGCGTATCTTTTTTCTTATTCTTTTTGCCAGTACGAGCATCTTCACGAGCTTTACGACTAGCTTCACGAACTTCACGAGCTTTAATAGCTTTACGTAATAAATCTTGCGCAACTTCACCATTTTCCACTAAGAAATAGCCTAATTGTTCCGTTACAATATTTTCAACAATACCACGTGCACTTGGGGTTCCTAATTTATCTTTGGTTTGACCTTCAAATTGCAGGATGGCTTCGGGAACTTTTAACGAAATAATAGCCGTTAAGCCTTCACGAACATCGCTACCTTCTAGATTTTTATCTTTATCTTTTAATAATCCAACTTTACGAGCATACTCATTAAAAGCTTTGGTCATCGCCGTTTTCATACCGACTTCATGCGTACCGCCACCTTTTGTACGAACATTATTAACAAAGGATAAAATTGTCTCTGAATAGCCATCATTATATTGAAATGCGAATTCAGTCTCAACGTCATCTAATATATTATCGAATGCTACAATTGGTGATAATGTATCTTTTTCTTCATTTAAATATTCAATAAAGTTTTTTAATCCTTCTTCATAACAAAAAGTATCTGTCTCATCAGTTCTTTCATCAGTTAATGTAATTGTTAAACCTTTTAATAGGAACGCTGATTCACGCAACCGTTCTGATAAAGTTTCATAGGACCAATTATTTGTTGAAAAGATTGAACTACTTGGCATAAAGGTTACTGAAGTTCCAGAACCTTTTCTTTTTGTTTTATGGGTTTTTAAATCACCTACAACAATTCCTTTTTCAAAGTGATATTCATAGACTTGACCATCTCTTAATACAGAAACATCAAGCCAATCAGACAAAGCATTTACAACACTGGCACCCACACCATGTAAGCCGCCTGATGTTTTATAACCACCTTGACCAAATTTACCACCGGCATGTAAGACAGTAAAAATAATTTCAATGGTTGGCTTGCCTGATTTGTGCTTTCCAATCGGCATCCCACGACCATTATCACGAACAGTTAAAGATAGATCTTTATGGATAATAACGTCAATTTCATCTGCTTCACCAGCTAACACTTCATCGACTGCATTATCAACAATTTCATATGCTAAATGATGTAAACCACGATAATCGGTCGATCCGATATACATACCTGGTCTTTTTCTAACAGCTTCCAACCCTTCTAAAATTTGGATAGCATCATCATTATATTGATTCATTTCTGTAGGCATTCTTTCACTCCTTAAACATCTAATTCTAGTATCTATTCCATAATACTTGAAAATCTATATTTTGCAAGAATTCTAAATAAATTCTTTTTTCACCATAGACAATTTCATTTTATCACATTTTTCACTAATGCCAAAACATACGGATATAAAACTAGTATTTATAGCAAAAAAGAAAGACTAAACAAGATTTTATATCATCACCTAGTCTTGTTTAGTCTTAAAATTTATAAATTATTCATTATCTTTTTCTGGTTTTTGTGGAACAACTTGTGAACCGTCAATAATTTTTACTTTGTACTCTTCAATCTTAGCTTTTGCTTCTTCTGATAATTGACCTTCTGTTAAACCAACACCATTATCAGCTAAACCTAATTCAATATGTGTACCACCATGATAAATACCATTACTTGCATCATCACACATTTTTTGAACTGCTTGACCCACACCTTTTAATGTTGATGTTAAAGTAATATTACGATTATCATCAATTGCGCCTTCTGCAGCTTGGTCTTGGTCGACACCAATTACCCAAACTTCACGACTTGGATCAGTTGAAACAATTTCTTTTGCTTCAGTAAACACGCCATTACCAGCACCACCAGCACAATGGAAAATCACATCCACATCATTAGCATACATTGCATTTGCTAGGGCTTTACCTTTACTTGCATCAACAAAAGTATCAGCATATTGTACTTCTACATCAATGTCAGGGTTAACCGCATGAACACCTGCTGTATATCCAGCTTGGAAACGATCTAAAACTGGCCCTGGCATACCACCGATGAATCCAACTTTATTAGTTTTAGTTGTTTCTGCTGCTGCAACACCTGCTAAGAATGCTGCTTCATTGTCTTTAAAAGTTACTGAAGCCACGTTTGGTAAATCTACTACTGAATCCACTAATACAAATTGACTTTCCGGATTTACACTTGCTACTTCTGTCATTGATTTATCGAATTTAAAACCTGTACCAAAAATCAAATCATAACCTGAATTGATAGCTAGGTTGAAGTTATTTACATAATCAGACTCTGAATTAGATTGAATATAATCATATCCATTTCTTCCTTTTTCTAATCCATGTTCATTTCCCCATTCAGTTAATCCTTCCCAAGCTGATTGAGTAAATGATTTATCGTCTACCCCTCCAACTAAAGTAACGATTACGGCTGTTAAGTTGTCATTATCGTTTGTTTGTGTTTGATTATCATCAGATCCACATGCTGTTAAAGTTGCAGTCGCTCCTAATGATAATGCTAATAATGCTAAGTTCTTTTGTAATTTCACAATAAAACCTCCAAATTTTTTTAGCCCATTTTTGAGGGCAAGAAGTATTCTATCATAGTTTATTTGGAAATAAAAGAAGATTATTTTATTCTCTAGCAAATCTCATGCCAAAATATTTACACACAAAAAAACTAAAGCGCTTAACACGCCTTAGTTATCGGAAGTTGTCAAGGGAACATACTGCTCACCTGAAATAATTAAATTTTTATATTTTTCTACAGAATTTTGGGCTGATTCACTTAATTCACCTTTTGTTAAGCCAACACCTTGTTCTTGCAATCCCATAATTAAGTGTTCACCATCATGATATTGGCCATTCATTGCTTGACTAGCTAAATCTTTTACTGCTGTTCCAACACCTTTTATCGTAGATGTTAATGTAATATTGCGTTCTTCACTAATATAGCCTTCTGGTGACTGGTCTTGATCAACTCCAATTACCCATACCTCACGACTTGGATCAGCTTCTACAATCTCTTTAGCTTCTGCAAAAATTCCTGCTCCTGCTCCAGCAACTTGGAAAATCACATCAACACCACTTTCGTACATCACACTAGCAATTGCTTTTCCTTTAGCGAAATCTGTAAATGAATCAATATATTTTATATCTACTACAATTTCAGGATTAACGGCTTTAACACCTGCTAGAAAACCTGCTTCAAAATGATCAACAATCACACCTCTAATCCCGCCAATAAACCCTACTTGATTAGTTTTGGTTGTTTCTGCTGCCGCAACACCTGCTAGAAAAGCCGCCTCATTATCTCTAAAAGTTACCGAAGTCACATTGGGTAAATCAATAACCGAATCAATCGCAACAAAGTGATGAACCGGATTCAGTTCTGCTACTTCTTTAATAGATTTTTCTAATTTGTAACCAATCCCAAAAATCAAATCATATTCTGTTTGAACAGCCATATTAAAGTTTCTCACATAATCTGATTCTGAATCTGATTCAAAATAATTATAACCATGAGCTCCTTGTTTTAAGCCATTTTGCTTTCCCCATTCAGTTAAACCTTCCCATGCACCTTGATTAAATGATTTATCATCAATCCCTGCTACATCAGTTACAATTGCTGCTGTTACCCGAGGTTCAACTGTCATAATTTTTTTATCATGACAAGCACTCAAACTCAATAAACCTATTACTAGTATACCAGTTTTTATAATTTTTTTATCCATTAGTACCTCCTCTTTTATTGATAGTCTTTTTTAATAGTCCTACTCATTATTAGAACGCTTTTAGTTATTTTCTGAATTTTCTACTTTTTCTGGTACCACTTGTTCACCTGAAATGATTTTTGCTTTATATTCTTCAACTTTTGCTTTTACTTCATCAGTCATTTCACCATCAGTAATTGCAACACCTTCATCCTCTAATCCAAAGACTAACACTTCTCCATCATGATAAACCCCATCAATTGCATCATTACATAAAGTTGTAATAGCTGTTCCAACACCTTTTAAAGATGACGTTAACGTTACATTACGATTTTCATCAATATATCCTTCAGCTGATTGGTCTTGGTCAACACCAATTACCCATACTTCACGACTTGGATCTGCTTGAACGATTTCTTTTGCTTCAGAGAAAATACCATTACCAACACCAGCTGACGCATGATAGATAACATCAATACCATTACTATACATTGCATGTGCCATTGTTTTACCTTTACCTGCATCAACGAATGAGTCTGCATATTGTACTTCAACTACCGCATCAGGATTCACCGCTTTTACTCCAGCAATAAAACCAGCTTCAAAACGATCAATTACTTCACCATGCATACCACCAATGAATCCCACTTTATTTGTTTTTGACGTTTCACCAGCTGCAACACCTGCTAAAAAGGATGATTGATGATCTTTAAAGGTAATTGATGCCACATTTGGGAGTTCAACCACTCGGTCAATAATTGCAAAATGTGATTCTGGATAAGATGGAGCAACTTCTTTTAAGGCTGCTTCCAATTTATAACCACCGGCAAAAATCATATCATATTCAGCATGTACTGCTGCACTTAGATTTGTAACATAATCTGAATCAGAATTTGATTCTAAATAGTTATAACCGTTAGAACCCTTTTGTAAACCATGTGATTGTCCCCATGCTTCTAATGCTTCCCATGAACCTTGGTTAAATGACTTATCATCTACTCCGGCAACATCTGTAACAAGTACTGCACTTACAGCATCTTTTTCTGTTGTCTTAGTCTCTGTTTCTGATCCACAAGCCACTAATGTAGTTGTTAATCCCGTTGCTAAAGTTAGTAATGCTAATCGTTTGTTATTCATCAAAATCCTCCTGTTTTACGCACAAATTTTTACTAGTATAACATATATCATATGGTCAATGCAATAAATGATGTTGTTGAAGAAATTCTTCAATGGCATCATTTATTTTTTTATACACAAAAAGCATCTGATGCCCTATAATAAAATCGACCAAAA
>NZ_FOGF01000069.1 GCF_900111135.1 Granulicatella balaenopterae
CCAATAACATTTTCTTCATTAGATAAACGTTTTAAGTGTTCGAACTTTCCTTGTGATAACTGTAATTTTGACATAACCAAATCTCCTTTTTATTTTTAATTTTTATATCATTTTCAGTTACTAAATGTGTGGACGTCTCTCCCATTAAACGCCAAATTAGATTATTAGTATATTATTTAGATAGATAAAGGGTGAATGGTTACCCCTTTTACTACACGGTTAACAGTTCCGCTTGGTGATGGTGTGTCTGGTTTATTACCGACTTTAATAGATGTTAATAGTGAAATTGTTTGTCCCACTAATGCATAAGGTAATGCTAAATAACCATCTGGAATACTTGTATATTCTAAGTCCCCATCAAATGAGAATGATGTGCCTTCAAAGTTGTTTTGAACATCCACACCAATCCCACAAACTAATTCCGCAATTTGATCAGCTTTTAATTCATTTAAGATATCTAAGTCATATTGTCTTGTATAAGTATTATTTGAAACAAAGACAAAGACTAATGATTTATCATTAACGAAAGATTTTGGCCCATGACGAAAACCCATTGATGAATCGAATGCGGTAGCAATTTCTCCAGCTGTTAATTCTAAAATTTTTAATTGAACTTCACGAGCTAAACCGGCTAATGCTCCAGAACCTAAATAAATAACACGTTCAAAGTCAGATTCAAGGTAAGATTTAATCACTGATTCTTTTGCGATTACGGCTTCACCCATTTTAATGATACTTGCAACATATTCTTCTTTTGTATCAATAGTTGTTTGATCAAATAATAACATGGCTGTTAATGTCATACATGTAAAGCTACCAGTCATCGCAAAACCTTGGTCATTTGAACGTTCTGGCATCATTAATAATAAGTTTTTAGGATCTCCTTTTGCAGCAATGGCTAACTTACCTTCCGGCGCACAAGTAATCGTAATTTGATAGAAATCATCGATAATTTGTTGGCCTAATTGTACACTAGCTAGACTTTCTGGTGAATTTCCGCTACGTGCAAAACTAACTAAAATAGTTGGCATATCTTTTTTGAAATAATCAGTTGGATTAGAGACAATATTTGTTGTCCCCACTGATTGGAAATCAAAACGACTTTCATCGCCAAAATGCTTCACAAATGGTAATATGGTATCTCCGACGTATTGTGAGGTTCCTGCACCAGTAAAGATTACTCTAATTTTTTCTTGTGGAATTGATGAGAAAAAGTCATTGATACGCTCTACATTATCTTTGTAGTATGTAAGGGCTTCTTGCCATAATTCTGGTTGTTGTCGAATTTCTCGAGTAGTAATTTCTGCTGTTAATGCAGTTAGTTCTGTTGTTGATAATTCGAACATAAGACTCCTTCCTTCCTTTATTCACCGTTTTTTAGATAGGTGAATTCTTTTTTAATTTAGTAAAGAAATACGACAATAGCCGCTTAAGAACTACTGCCGCATCATCTTTTGTAGTTTTTGTTATTAAGCCCAGAATGTAACTCCGAAGTAATGACCGACACCCGCACAAATGATACCGATTGCTAATAATAAGCCAATACATTGAATTGGAGTCCATTTTTTCTTAGCTAATAACCAATATAAAAGCATAGTGATTGATAATGGAATTAATTTTGGTAAGATTCCATCTAAAATATGTTGAATATTAATTGGTGAGTCCCCATTAGCAATTTCAATACCTAATGAAGTACCACCATATAGACAAGTTAATGCCCCAACAACAAATACCCCTAATAATGAAGCTGAACGTGTAAACTCTTTAGCATTTGCCGTTAAAAGACCAATCGCATCTGTCCCAACACGATATGACCAATGCATTAACCAGAAACGAAGAGCAAATTGCGCCCCGTTAAAGATGGCTAAGAATAAGAATGGTGCAATAATATTACCATCTAAAGCTAAATTAGCACTCAAACCAGCTGTAATTGGAACTAATGTGAACCAGAATAAAGCATCCCCGATACCACCTAATGGTCCCATTGCAGCAACACGAACGGCACGAATTGTTTGAATATCTGCTTTACCTTGTTCTAGTGATAAGACAATCCCCATTACAAAGGTTACTAAGAATGGGTGAGTGTTAAAGAATTCCAAGTTGTGAGACATTGATGCTGCTAAGTCATCTTTATCTGTATGAATTTTTTCCAAACCTGGTAAGATACTATATAACCAACCAGCCGCTTGCATACGTTCAAAGTTGAATGAACCTTGTAAGAATACTGAACGCCATGCCATTTTATTTAAAGTTGCTTTATCTAAATTTGGAGCTGGCGTTAAATTTTTATATTGTTCCGGAATATTATATGCCATCTTCTTCACCTCCATCGTCCATCATAGGAGCAGCAGTTTTCATTTTAATGTGGATTTGATAATCCCAGAATGCAATTGCAAAACCAATTACAGCGATTAATAGTAATGCAGAGCCACCTAGAGTTTCGTTAGCTGATACAATATTTGCTAAGGCGAAACCTGCAAAGTAGAAGCCCCATAATTCTTTAGAACCCATAACTTTCAATAAGATTGCGAACCCTACATAACGCATCATTCCACCAGCTGCTGATAATCCACCCATGAACCATTCAGGAATTTGATCTACTAATTCTTTACCAAAAGCTTGTCCTCCTAAGAAGAACATAACTACTACTAAACCAAAGATAGTTCCCAAAGCAGCCATTGCTAGGTAATTTAATTTAGCGATACCTTTTGGATTTGCTTCTTCAGCATATTTATCTGCAACAGACATTACTGGTGCCATCATTGTAAAGATTAAAGTAACACCATATTGTCCTAATACAGCAAATGGATATGCGGCTGCTACTGCGGCGGTAGGTTCTAAACCAACACTAATCGCAAATACAGTCGCCATAATACCACCGATAACAGCATTAGGTGGTTGTGCTCCACCAACTGGCATATTACCAATTGTCATTAATTGGAAAGTAGCCCCCACTACTAAACCTGTTGTTACATCCCCCAAAATAGCACCAATAACTGGTCCCATTACGATTGGTTGATATAGCGATTCTAAAAAGTTAAACTGGTCAATCGCTGCAACGAAGGTCACTAAGAATATTAATAATACCTGAAACCAACTTGCCTCCATATTCGTTTCCCCCTTTTTAAAGTATGTCAACTATTCAAATAATTTCGAAACATCTTCCTTGCCTTCTGTTGGAACTTTTTGAATTTCTAGTTCTACACCAGCTTCTTGTAGTTTTTTGAATGCAGCTACATCATCATCATCAACAGCTACTACCCCAACTACTTGGCGTTTTCCTTCCGCCATATGCATATTACCGATATTGACTTTCTTAATTGGTACCCCGCCTTCCACTAAACGCAATACATCTTGTGGATTTTCACAGACAATAAAGATTTTTTGACGATCAGCTGCTTTGTGAATCACATTGATAGTCTTTTCAATTGAAAAATATCTTGTTTGTGCTCCAGATGGGGCTGCCATATCCATTAAGCCTTGACGCATTTTATCTTTAGAAACTTTATCATTAGCAACTAAAATTAAGTTAGCTCCCAGATAACTTGTCCATTGAGTTGCGACTTGACCATGAATTAAACGATTATCAATTCTTGTTAATAAAATATGTGGCATAAATTTTTCCCTCCCTTCTTTACTAATTTTCACACTGTCATTATAATTAAAAGTAACCGATTACTCAATTAGCTTTTTTAACATTTTTAGTTAGCTTTTTGACAAATTTAACAAAATTACCAAGAAATCTCCTAAGCTTTACCTTCGTGGGATGAATTGTTGTATCAAGATATTTTTGATACAATCATTATTGAGGGATATAAAATGAATTGTTGGAAAAGTGGAAGCCATAATAAA
>NZ_FOGF01000017.1 GCF_900111135.1 Granulicatella balaenopterae
ATATCGTAACATAATAACTATTTATGCAATTAAAACAACAAAAAACATGCATTACTACACTCAGCTGATAATTATAGGAACTGTACTCACTTGAGCACTAAATTTTTTTAATGATGGATATATACAATAAAAAAGTAAAAAAAGAAATCATACAGATAATACTGTATGATCTCTATTTCCACTCCATCAACCCTATTTGACAAAGAGCCATTAAAAAAGCAGAAAAGAAAAAAACTTTTCTGCTTTTTTTTACGTATATTTAAATGACTAGGTGAATAAAGGGGGGAATCATATGGAAAATCTAGTTCAAGAAATATTAAGGGAGGCGATTAAGTATCGGGTAGATGATATTCATTTAATGCCAAAAGATAATGATTACCAATTTTTGGTACGGTTAACAAACGGTTTACAACCCATTAAAAAAATTTCTATTGAGCAGGCAAGTCGTTTTATTTCTTTTATGAAATATCAAGCTAACTTGGATATTGGTGAAAAAAGGAGACCTCAAACTGGAGCTTTATCGATTAAGATGGCGGATAATAAAGAGCTTGAACTTCGCATCTCTGTGATTGCGAATTATTTATTACAAGAGTCATTAGTTATTCGTGTCTTACATCAAGTTCATCAAAAAGGAATGAATCAACAAGTAGGATATACGTTTTTTCCAGAAGATTTGAAGCGTTTGAGTCAATTAACCCAGTCGATGAGTGGTTTGATATTATTTTCAGGGCCAGTTAGTTCGGGAAAGACAACAACGATTTATCAATTATTACGCTCTTTAGCATTAAAAAGGAATTTGCAAGTGATAACAATGGAGGATCCTGTTGAAATACCGGAACCAATCTTTTTACAAACCCAAGTAAATGAATTAGCGGGTGTTAGCTATGATGTCTTAATTAAGAGTGCATTACGGCATCACCCAGATGTTTTAATGATTGGCGAAATCCGTGATGAGGAGACTGCGAAAATGGCTATTAGGGGTGCTTTAACAGGTCATTTATTAATTGCGACGGTTCACGCTAAGGATACAATTGGTGTATTGAGTCGTTTAATTGAATTAGGCATTTCAAAAAATTTATTAGAACAAACATTATTAGCTGTATGTTCACAACGACTACTACAAAGGCGTTGCCCACTTTGCCAAAAAGAATGCTCTATCTATTGTAATCATATTCCACTAGCTGAAAAAAAGGGAACCATCTTTGAAATTTTAACCACTAAGGAATTAAAAGAACTATTACGTGTTAACAAAGAACAAACACAACAACTACACTTTACGACTTTAAATGATAAGTTGAGGAAGGCTTATGCATTGGGATATATTTCAGAAGAGACCTACCAAAGATATTATGTATTCTAGCAATAGATTTAAAGGCGATTTGAAAGCTATCTTTTTAATTCAATTGGGAGAGTTAATGGAAAAAGGCTTTTCTATTTATGAGGCTGTAACTTTTTCAAAAATTCTTTTTAAAAAGCAATCAGTGATAATTGATGGCATTCAAGAAAAGTTAGCACAAGGGTATCGTTTAGATGAAAGTTTAGTTGATTGTGGGTATAATGATACGATATGTTCGCAAATTTATTTAGCTAGTCAACATGGGGATTTTGCAAGATCATTAATTACTTTGGGAGAATTATTATTAGAAAAGCGTAAGCAACGCCGTAAGTTATTACAGGCCATTGCCTATCCAATTATTTTATTACTATTTATTATGACTTTATTAATAGCTATTCGACAGATTTTATTACCACAATTAATGAGGATGGTTAATCAAGAAGCGCTTCACCAAAATAAATTAGCGAGTACAACGATCTTTTTCTTAGAGTATTTACCACAAATATTATTGGTGTTATTAGTCACCTTTTTATGTGTCTTAAGTCTTATTCGTTATCATTTGCATCACTGTAATAAAATGCAGGGTTTGAATTTTTTAATGAAGTTTCCAGTTGTTAAATCCTTTATCTTACAATATTATACATTTTTATATGCACGAGAATTTTCTTATTTTTTGGCAAATGGTCAATCCTTACTACAAATGGTTGAGACAATGCAAACTCCTGGAACAAGTGCATTAACAAAAGAAATTGCAGCTCATTTACAGGCTGAATTTAGGCGTGGAGAAGATATGGCACAAGCTTTAGAGAAGATTACTTTTTTTAAAGAAGAGTTAGTTTGGTTAGTGATGCAAGCGAGTTTAACGAGTCAATTAGAGATTAAGTTGGTACAGTATTCTAAGAAGTTATTAAATGATTTTGTTAAAGATATTGAGAAGAAAATTACTTGGATTCAGCCAATTTTATTTATTTTTGTCGGTTTAATGATTGTATCAATTTATATTGTTTTATTATTACCAACATTGACGATTTTAGAAGGAGGAGAATTTTAATGAAAAAAAGAGGTTTTACTTTAGTTGAGATGTTAGTGGTGTTATTTGTTATTGGTTTGCTAACCTTATTATTGATTCCTAATCTATCTAGTCAAAGGGAAAAAGCCATTGAAAAAACAGATTCTGCAATTATTAGGGTTGTGGAAGATCAATACCAATTATATCTATTGAATGAAGGAGGTACTGATTCAGGGAATGTATCAGAAGTGCTAGGAGATATGGAAAGTAAAGACTATATTACAACAGACCAAAGTAAGGCTTATACCGAGGCTATTGATAGAGCAAAAAATGATGGCGAGTAGGTTTAGAACACAATGAAAAAACCAGGCTATACATTAATTGAGTTATTAGTTGTATTAAGTATTTTATGTGTGATGATTCTTTTAGTTCCAACTGTTCAAAAAAGTCAATTTGAGCATTATCAAGAAGAATTATTTTTTAGTGATTTTGAGAATTTTTTAAAGGTTCATCAAACAAATGCTTTAGCAACAGATCAGAATAGCTTTATTCATTTTATTAAACCACCTATCAATCGAATTGAATTTAAGGTAGCAGGCCAAGACGACTTAACAAGAATAATCACATTACCACCCAGTCTTGAATTAGTAACGAATTATGATTTAGTATTTAAAAAGCACACTGGTACACCATCCAAGGCTGGTAGAATAGCTTTTCGGAATAAAAAAGAAAAGATTGTTTATAAAATTCAACCAGCAAGCGGAAGGTATAGTGTTGAGCGAACTCCCTTACCTTATTAGTGGGTGTATAAAGTGAGTGGGAATATTGTTATGAGGAAAAAGAGGTGAGGAGTTGTTTTTTAAAGTTCAGTGGAAAGAGCGTGGATTTGTTTTATTTGAAGCGTTTTGTTGTTTGAGTATTACGGTAGTCGTCTTAATGTTAGTCTCGATAGCTTTTTTGCAAATTACTAGCTTTGAAGAAGAAAAAACAGAGAGATTAAATACTTTTAATTTATATTTATCAGATATTAAACGGATAGAAGTTTGGTCAGGTATTCCTGTTGCAATCGAGCAGGATAAAAATAGTGTAAGTGATAAAATATTGCCAGAAGAGAAATATCAAGATTATGACATACTAGACGTTACAGAAACAATCACCACGACTACTAAGAAAAGTCCAAGTGTTAGGATTCCTAATCTAAAAATAGAAAGTGAATTTTTGAAGGAAGAGTTTAACTATGAAATTACCAGTCAAGAAACAATCAGGCTTTACATTGATTGAACAAATTATTGCATTGGGTGTCTTTATGCTGTGTTTAGTCTTATTAATGACTTGTATGCAATTAATTAAAAAGACAGACCAATATTTGCGTGTGCCAGATGGCTTGGAATGGCATTTAGCGATGGTGCAGTTGCATGATATAACAATGGGAATGCATTTTGAAGACGATTCAATGAAGCTTTATAGTCACAATCCTAGGATGCTCTATCATTCTAAAAGTGAAGAGAATTTCGTGAGTGGTTCATTAAAAATTAGTGGCAATCAATCATTTTATTTTAGAAAAAACGATGGGTATATAGCACTAGTGAATCAGTATCGTACATTTTCTTTAAAAAAACAATCAGATTGTATCGATTTAACTTGTGAAATGCCATGGAAACATACATTTGAAGCTTCTTTTACTCCGGCAACTCATGCGATTCAATTGGAGCAAATAATTTTAAAAAAGAAAGTATATAAAATAAAACCACCAGTAGATAGTAATGAGGTGAGTGAGGATGAAGACTAAAAAAAGAGGCTCATTAATGGTGCCAATTATGATTATCTTAGTGTTTATTACTACGGCTTTAACGATGGTGATGTCAATTCGAAAGTCTAATTTATTACAATATCACATTTTAGAGGATACTTATCGCATGGATATTATGTTAGAAATTAGTTGTTTAGAATTGCATAATGCTTTGTCTAAGGAGCAAAGTGGCGAGGAAGTAATGTATCAAATACCTACGCAACTTGTTTTTCCACAAGGGGAGGTGTTGATTACTTGTGAAGAAAAGACAAAAGTAAAAGATATTCATAATATTAAGAATCAGAAAACGGAACGCCATTTTTATCGGGAGTGTTTATTAGTAGCGCAATTAGCGAATGGCCGCACTAAACAAACAATCTATGATATTGAATTAGTACCAAGTGAAAAAGTGGAATACGAATATCAGATAGTAGAATAAGAAAAAGACTTGAGCCACAAGTTTAAAATTGTGATTCAAGTCTTTTGTTGTTAATTTAATTAATAATAAAATTATTTTTTATCCATACCAATTGCGCGCATAAAGGCTTTAGCTAATTCAACAATTGGAATAATTGCGAATGATGAAGCTAAAACAATTGCCCATTGTGTTCCAGATAAAGAAACAGAGTCAAAGAATGTTGTTAAGCCTGGAATTAATAAAACAACTAATAACATAGCTGCTGATACTAAAATAGCATAGTTAAACATTTTATTTTTAAATGCGTGAACTGTGAATAATGATTTGTAGACTGATTTAACGTTAAATGCGTGGAATAATTGAATTAATCCTAAAGTCGCAAATGCCATTGTTTCAGCTACAGCATTTTCCCAACCAGCTTGGTGAGATGCATACCAGTAAACGAATAAAGTAATACCACCTTCTAAAATACCTTGATAGTAAATACTTGGTAAGACACCATTTGATAAGAAGTTAGAGTCTTTACCACGAGGGCTATGCTTCATAATATCACTTTCAGATTCTTCTAAACCTAAAGCGATAGCAGGGAATACGTCTGTTACTAAGTTAATCCATAAGATATGAACTGGTTCAAGAATTGACCAACCAGCCATTGTTGCGATGAATAGAGTCATTACTTCACCAAAGTTAGCAGATAATAAATATTGAACAGCTTTTTGGATATTAGAGAATACTTTACGTCCTTCTTCAACTGCGACAACAATTGTTTGGAAGTTATCATCAGAAAGGACCATATCAGAAGCACCTTTAGATACTTCAGTACCAGTGATCCCCATACCAACACCAATGTCAGCTTGTTTTAGTGAAGGTGCATCGTTAACGCCATCACCAGTCATTGAAACAACTTTATTATCTGCTTGCCATGCTTTTACGATACGAACTTTATGTTGTGGAGATACACGTGCGTAGACTGAATATTCTTCAATTGAATTTGCTAATTCTTCATCAGATAATTCATTTAATTGGGCACCAGTTAAGACACCACCAACTTGATCTTTTTCTAAGATACCTAAACGTTTAGCGATTGCTTGTGCTGTATCTTTGTGGTCACCAGTAATCATGATTGTACGGATACCAGCTTCGTGAGCTACTTTAATGGCGTCTCGTGCTTCTTGACGTTCAGGGTCAATCATACCTACTAAACCAGCAAAAACTAGATTATTTTCAACTGTATCAGCATCCATATTGGCAGGTTCTTCATCAATTGTTTTATAAGCCATAGCTAAGACACGTAAAGCATGTGTCGCCATTTCTTTATTTAAGGCTAAAATTTCTTCTTTATGAGTGTCAGTAATATCAATTACTTCACCATTTAATTCGATTTTAGTGACTAAATCTAATAACATATCTGGTGCGCCTTTTGTAGCAACAAAGAAACGGCCATCTTCTAATTTGTGAACAGTAGACATTGATTTACGAGCAGAATCGAAAGGTACTTCGCCAATACGAGGCATGTTTTCTAATTCTTGACGAACATCATAGTTTTTGTCTAAACCAAATTGAATCATTGCTGTTTCAGTTGGGTCACCAATTAAGCTATTGTCTGGAGCAATTTTTGTATCATTTGCTAAGTTCATAACACGTAATGCACTATTTGAAAGCATAATTTCTTCACTTGCTTCATGAATTTGATTATTATAAACCATTTTTTCAACAGTCATTTGGTTAAGTGTTAGGGTACCTGTTTTGTCGGAACAGATAATTTCGACACCACCTAATGTTTCAACGGCAGGTAATTTGCGAACAATCGCATGACGTTTAGCCATTTTTTGTGTTCCTAATGCTAGGATGATTGTTGTAATCGCAGGTAAACCTTCTGGAATCGCTGCAACTGCAATCGCAATTGCTGTTAATAACATATGAGTCCATTCATTACCTTTTAACATACCAACAACAAAGATTAATACTGCAATAACTAAAATCATTATTGTTAATGTTTTACCTAATGAGTCTTGGTTTTCTTGAAGTGGCGTTTTGCTTTCTTTTGTATTGACTAACATATGAGCAATCTTACCAACTTCTGTATTCATACCAGTATTAACAACCACACCAGTAGCACGACCATAAGTGACATTTGTGCTTGAGAAGACCATATTGTTACGATCTCCAATTGTAATATCGACTGTATCTTTTTTACCAATATGTTTTTCAACAGGAACTGATTCACCAGTTAAAGCTGCTTCTTCAACTTTTAAGGTATTGACATCAATTAAACGCATATCAGCCGGTACAACATCTCCAGCTTCTAAGACAATGATATCCCCAACGACTAGGTTTTCACTATTAATATGAACGATATGTCCGTCACGTAATACTTTAGCAACAGGTGAGGCCATTTTTTTCAAAGCATTGATTGCTTCTTCAGCTTTTGATTCTTGGAAGACACCAAGAATAGCATTCAAAATAACAACCGCTAAAATGATAATAGCATCTGAAGGGTCTGGTGTTCCAGATTCATTAACGAATAATGAAACGACTGCAGCTACTAGTAATACGATAATCATGAAATCTTTAAATTGGTCCATGAATTTTTCGAATAGAGAGCGTTGTTTTCCTTCCTCTAATTCATTTGCACCATTTTCAGCTAAACGCTTTTTGGCTTCTTCTGATGTTAAACCTTCTTTAGAAGAATGTACTGCTTGTAAAGCTTCGTCTTCCGTCATTGTATAGAAGACTTGATTTGTTTTGTTTTCCAACGATTAACACTCCTTTAATATAAATTGATAAGCGCTATTCCATAAAAAAAGAGCCCTATGCAGCATGTTAAAGAACATTTCTGCATAAGTCTCACTATTTAAGATAACCCCAGTGAAAAATCACTTGTCGTTGTTGGGGATTATCACAGTATTACTGCTAGTTACTCCCTTATGGAGATAGATTTATCGTATGCATAATATTATAACTGATAATGGGGGGATTTGCAAGAAAATGACGGTTAATTTTATTAATTTCAGCGAATATGATATTATGAGAGCGTTACTTTATAGTAGAAATTAATAAAGATAAAAATAATTCTGGCTTTTTCTAATTATTTAATCGAAATTATGGTAAAATAAAGAGTAAGTTATGCACAATATGGAGGTAATCATAATGATGTTAAATATTGGAGTAATAGGACTTGGTAATATTGCCCGTAAAGCATATTTACCAATTATGAGAACAATTAAAAATGTGAAATGGTATGCTTATTCACGTAATAAAGAAATATTAAAAGAAGAAACAAGTTTATTTGGGAGCGCAACTCCTTGTAATTCATTAGAAGAGATGTTGCAATTACCATTAGATGGAGTATTTATTCATGTTGCAACTCCAGCACATTATACTTTAGTATCAGCATTTTTAAATAAAGGTATCCCGGTATATGTGGATAAACCAGTTGTTGATAACTTTGAAGATACTTTGGAATTATACACATTAGCAAATGAAAAAGAAACAGTTTTAATGGCGGGATTTAATCGTCGTTTTACCCCAAAAGTACAAGAGTTAAAGCAAGTGCCGCAAAAAAATAAAATTGTTGTAGAAAAAAATTATATTGATCAAGGCGGACAGTTACGTGATGTTATTTTTGATACATTTATTCACCCAATTGATACAGCTTTATACCTATTAGATGGTAAGCCGCAAAAGGGCTCTTTCTATTATAAAAAACGTGGTAAAAAAATTGAGCAGTGTGAAGTTTATATCGAAACAAAGCATCAAACTGCAGTAGTGGGAATTAATTTAGCATCAGGAGCTAATCGCGAAATTATTGAAGTTCAATCGACAGGCGGTACGTATCATTTGGAAAATTTAACTGATTTAACCATTTATCAAGGGGATGATATTATTAAAGAAGGTTTTGATGAATGGGCAACTCCTCTATATAAACGTGGATTTGAAACGATTGTTAAAGAATTCGTAACAGCCATTGAAACGAAAGAAAATCCAGTGTCTGCTAGTTCGAGTTTATTAACACATTTAATTTGTGATCGCATTAGTACAGCAAAAGCACCAGAAGGATTTATTAATTTTACATTACCAAAAGCATTTAGAAAATAAGGATGGGTTTAATTATGAAAAAAGATTTGCTATTAGCAAAGTTTCCTGAAGTAAAAATTTTATTTGAAGAACCACTAAGTAAGTATACATATACTAAAACAGGTGGAAAAGCAGAGTGGTTAGTTTTTCCAAAGTCCAATGAAGAAGCTAAAGAAATAGTGAATTGGTTAAAGGAAGAAAAAGTACCAATGACAATTCTAGGTAATGCTAGTAATGTGATTGTCCGTGACGGTGGCATACAGGGAGCGGTTATTTTATTATCTGAGATGAATGATATTATCGTGAAAGAGAATCGCATTATTGCACAAGCAGGCGCATTATTAGTCGATACTAGCGCAACTGCACGTGATGCTCAATTGACTGGTTTGGAATTTGCTTGTGGCATTCCGGGGAGTATCGGTGGCGCAGTATTTATGAATGCGGGTGCCTATGGTGGAGAAGTGGACCATGTGATTGAGTATGTGGATGTGTTGACTTGCGAAGGTGAATTTAAGCGTTATTATCATGATGAATTAGCATTTAGTTATCGTCATAGTCTGATTCAAGAGACAAATGATATTGTATTAGCAGCCTGTTTTAATTTAACAAGAGGTGATAAAAAAGAGATTAGTGCTCGTATGGATGAATTAACAGAGATGCGTGAGAGTAAACAACCGCTAGAATATCCATCATGTGGTAGTGTCTTTAAGCGTCCAGAAGGCTATTATACAGGTAAATTAATTCAAGATGCTGGCTTACAAGGCAAACAAATTGGTGGTGCACAAGTATCAACTAAGCATGCTGGATTTATTGTGAATGTTGATCATGCTACAGCGAGTGATTATTTAGCATTAATTCATTATGTCCAAGAACAAATTTGGGATATTAATCAAGTCGCCTTAGAAACAGAAGTTAGAATTATTGGTGAAGATTAATGATTAAAAAAGTACCAAATTAATAGAATTGAATAGATTGTATATAAAAGGAGTGTCTAAAACTTGTAGATGCTTCTTTTTGCTATTATAATGGATAGAACTATAATAAATAAATTCATTATTAGAATGGAGTAGATGTATCATGACCAGTGATGGTGATTCGGTTAATCATTTGGCGATTAATCAAAAACAAATACGAAAAGATATTATGACAATTGCATGGCCTGTATTAATAGAAGTATTGTTAGGCTCTTTATTTGGTATGATTGATATGATGATGCTTGGTAAAATGCCTAATCAAGAGATTGCTTCTGCTTCGGTTGCGGCGGTTGGAATGACGAATCAACCGTTATATTTAGGGTTGAGTTTAATTCAAGCCTTGAATATTGGTGGAACGGCGATGATTGCTAGATATTATGGAGCTAAAAAATATCATCGAATGGAATCAGTCTTAAAGCACGTGATGATTATTGCTATGGTATTTTTTGCTATTCCATTAGCTATTTTAGGTTTTATTTTTGCAAAACCAATCTTAAGTTTAATGGGAGCAGAGCCAATTGCCTTACAAACGGGATTAAATTATTTTCGTATTATTATGGTAGGGTTTGTTTTTCAAGCGTGGAATTTTACGATAACTGCTGCTTTACGAGGAATCGGTCAAACAAAAATACCAATGAAAAATAATGTAATTGCGAACTTTTTTAATGTTATTGGAAATTATGTCTTGATCTATGGAGCTTTTGGGTTCCCGGCATTAGGAGTTGTAGGGGCAGGAATTTCAACAGCTTGTGCCAATTTATTAGCACTAATATTAACGTTTAGCTATTTATTATCAGGTAAATCAGTTATTCCATTTGACTTAAAGAAAAAGTTTGTTTTTAAGAAGAATATTATGTTGAATTTTGTGTCAATTGGTTTGCCTTCTGCTGGTGAGCAGTTAGTACTTCGTTTAGGTGTCATGACTTTTTTAAGAATTGTTTCAGGTTTAGGAACGGATGTCTATGCGGCCCATCAGATTGCCTTAAGTGTATTATCATTATCATTTTCTCCTGGGCAAGCCTTTGCGATTACAGCTTCTTCATTGGTTGGTAAATCATTAGGAGAAAAATCTTCCAATAAAGCTGTTCGCTATGCAAGAACCATTAGTCGCTTAGGAATTATTTTTTCTTGTGTTATGGGAGTGGTATTCTTTGTATTTGGTCGAGACATTGCGTCGTTATATACGGGTAGTCCTATTATTATTCAAAATACGGTTATAGCGCTATCAATTGTGGCGTTAATTCAACCATTTCAGGCGCATCAATTGATTTTAACAGGTGTCTTGCGTGGTGCAGGGGATACGGTTTGGACGTTAATTTCAACATTTTTAGGAATTTTAGTTGTTCGTGTTAGCTTAGGGTATCTTTTTGTTGAGGTATTAGCACTAGGTTTAGCAGGAGCTTGGTATGCTGTTTTGATTGATCAATTAATTCGATGGGCAATTATCTTTGGACGCTTTAAAACGGGTAAATGGAAGCATATTAAAATTCGATAATGTTTCAAAAATTAGTCGAGGATATAAATTTTTATTAATTTTAGAAAATCATTCACCAAATATTTAAAAAAATGGTAAAATGGATAAGAACATCGAAAGGAGATAGCGCTGTATGAAAAAAACTCAAATTTGTTTACTAACAGTATTTAGTGTAATGTTAACAGGTTGTGGGCAAATCACACCTGAAACATTAAATTCTAGTGATACAGTATCGGTAGCAAGTAATCCAAGTAATCAAGTAAGTGAAAAAGAAGTACCAGTAGAATCAAGTGATGATACAGTCGTTGAATCAACTAAACCAAGTGAGGAATCAGCAATAAACAATCAAGAAAGTAGTGAATCAAGAACAGCGGTTGAAGTTGATCCTATCGCAAAACAAGCCATTGCAAAAATCGAACAAACGAAAAATATTTTATTAACGGATCAATTTGTAATGATGATTGTTGAAAAGACAGCAGATACGGTAACGATTAATATTCGTGAAAATCAAGAAGATAAAGTGGTTAATTATGGCTATTTTAAATATACAAAATCAACAGATACATTAGAAGAAATGGATGAGATAACAGGAGAATACCAAGTTATTTCATAGTGATCAATAAAAGGGGATGCAGAAATGGATAAAAAAGTAGATATCGATTGGAAAACATTAGGATTTGATTATATTAAGACAGATTTACGTTTTATTTCACATTATAAAGATGGAAAATGGGATGAAGGACAATTAACAGAAGATAATATGTTACATATTAGTGAAGGCTCAACAGCACTTCATTATGGCCAACAATGTTTTGAAGGATTAAAAGCTTATCGTTGTAAAGATGGTAGTATTAATTTATTCCGTCCAGAAGAAAATGCTCGTCGTATGATGCGTTCTTGTCGTCGTTTATTAATGGCAGAATACCCAGAAGATAAATTTATTGAAGCTGTTAAAAAAGTTGTAAAAGCTAATGAACACTGGATTCCTCCATATGGAACAGGTGGAAGTTTATATATTCGCCCATTTATGATTGGTGTGGGAGATAATGTTGGTGTGAAACCCGCTGATGAATATATTTTTTCTATTTTTGTCACACCGGTGGGAGCTTACTTTAAAGGTGGCTTAACCCCAACTAATTTTGTGGTATCTGATTATGACCGTGCTGCACCAGTAGGGACTGGAGCTGCTAAAGTTGGCGGGAATTATGCTGCGAGTCTTTTAGCTGGTAAAAAAGCAAAAGAACGTTCATTTAGTGATGCTATCTATTTAGATCCAGCAACACATACTAAAATTGAAGAAGTTGGTGCAGCAAACTTCTTTGGTATTACAAAAGATGGTTGGTTTATTACACCTTTATCACCGTCAATTTTACCAAGTATTACAAAATATTCATTATTATGGTTAGCAGAGAATCGTTTAGGCTTGCAAGTTCGTGAAGGCGATGTCTATATTGATCAATTAGACCAATTTGCTGAAGCGGGTGCATGTGGTACGGCTGCTGTTATTTCACCCATTGCCGGTATTCAGTATGGGGATGATTTCCATGTTTTTTATTCAGAAACAGAAGTGGGACCATTAACTAGAAAATTATATGATGAATTAGTAGGTATTCAGTATGGCGATGTAGAAGCCCCAACCGGTTGGATTACAAAAGTATAATAATTATTTAAGCGTCTTGCTTATTTATTGGTTACCCCCAGTAAAGGCAAGACCTTTTTTTATTTATGAGATAAGCTTTCGAGTATGTTTGCAAGTCTGTGTATATAAGAACCCAAAAAGCTTTAGTCATTGGAGTATCAGAAGATATAAATATATTTTACAAATAGTTTAAGCTGTAATATACTTGAAATATAAAAAATATAATTGACATTAGAAATAGCTTTGGTAGATCAGTAGACAGTTCTTATATCACCAATCAATATCCAAAACTTTAGCTGTGTGGATTGTTCACAATCTAGGAAAGTTCAATTGTAAATTAATAAAGATAAGGGATGGTGGAAATGAGAAATATAATGGTAGAAAACATTATTATTCAGTTAAGGCAGGATGGCGTACGTATTACGCCGCAACGTGAAGCTATTTTGAATTTTTTGGCTGAATCTGATAAACATCCTACTGCAGATGATATTTATCAAGCGTTATCTGAAGAGTATAAGCAAATGAGCGTAGCAACAGTCTATAATAATTTGCGTTTATTTACATCTTATGGATTTGTTAAGGAAATGACTTATGGAGATAATGCGAGTAGATTTGATTTTTCTTCAACAGAACATTATCATGTGATTTGTGAAAAATGTGGTTGTATAGAAGATTTATTTTATCCGATTCTTTCTGATGTAGAAGAAATTGCTGAAGAGTTAACTGGATTTAAGGTGACGCATCATCGTATGGAGGTTTATGGTATCTGTCCAAGATGTGCTACAGAAAAAATGAATAGTAGAGGAAGGGTTTAAATTTTATGTATATGGAACAAAGAAGATCGTCAAAAAAATCAGTATATATTATTATTGGACTTATTTTACTAGGAGTTGCTGTTTTTTTTGGTAAACGATTTATCGAGGAACATCAACAGAATCAAGAATATGAAACAATTATGCAGACGGAAAAAAGTTCAGCAGAAAGTTCATTTTCAGTTACTCAAGATAAGAAAGAAATAAATAATACAGTTATTACAACATTTATTCCACTAGATGAGGATGGTGCACCGATTCAAGCGCTTGCTGATAAAATGACAGCTTATTCAGAAAAAGTAGCTAATGGTACAGTAGAAACAGCTACGAATTTAGTATTCATTAATGCAACAAAACAAGATGCTGATGCTGCTATTAGTACTATTATGATAGAAGAGACAAGTTATAACCTAGTCAATCACCATTATCATAAAAATGACCCTCAAATCATCGCAACAATGTATCTAGATAAGGAAACAAATGAATTGGTGACGTTGCCGAACGTGTTTATGGATCAATTAGCAGCTAAACAAGCTATTTTTGAATTATTAATTAAAAAGACATTAGCCGAGGAGAATCAAGAAGAAAAGCAAGCAAGTTTGTCTAAAGTATTCACTGAAGATACTTGGCAAACGATTCCTTTTACTTTAACTGATGACTACTTAGGCTTACAATTAAGCCAAGTAGATGCCTCTTTAACAGATGAAACGATTGAGTGGATGTACTTAATGCCTATTGTTAATGAAAAGTTCACATCGGGTCTATTATCAGCTGCTTATAATTCTTACCAAGAACAGTTAAAAGCTAACGAAGGCCGCAAAATGATTGCATTAACATTTGATGATGGTCCAAAAAGCACAACAACTGGCCAAGTATTAGATTTATTAAACGAATATCATGCTAAAGCGACATTCTTTATGTTAGGTAAAAATGTACCTGGTAATGAAGATTTGGTGCAACGGATGGTGGCTGAAGGACATCAATTAGCAAACCACTCATACAATCATCCACAATTAACAAAATTAACACCTGAAGAAATTGCGCAACAAATCAATGATACACAAGCAGCTATTTTAAAAGCGAGTGGTGGAGTAGCTTCTAATGCCTTACGACCACCATATGGAGCATATAATCATAAAGTTGCTCTTGCTGCACAGTTACCAGCGATTAATTGGTCAATTGATACATTAGATTGGCAAAGTCATGATCCAGCAAAAATCAACGCAATTGTTAAGGAATTTGCGTATAGTGGTGCGATTATTTTAATGCATGATATTCATCAAACAACGGTCGATGCTCTACCGGAAATGTTAACTTATTTAACTTCTGAAGGTTATGAATTAGTAACAGTTGATGAATTAATGAATCATCAACCACTAAATCCAATGACATTATATTTTGATCAAAAAGATAGTATTTCTTATGAAGGTGAGTAGTAAAGGAGGAGTGTCTTATCACTACTTTGAAAGATGTAGCGAAAAAAGCTAATGTATCCAAAATGACAGTATCTAGGGTGATTAATCATCCAGAATTAGTAACACAGGAATTAAAAGATTTAGTCTATCAAGCAATGAAGGAATTAGATTATCGCCCCAATACTGTAGCAAAAGCACTAGCCAAAAACCGGACATTAGTTGTAAAAGTTTTGATTCTTGAAGAAATGGATACAACTGAGCCTTATTTTATGAATTTAGTAATGGGCATAGCCAAAGAATTAGATCGCTATCAATATGCACTACAATTAGTTACTGAGAACTCACTTAATTTAGGTGATTGTGATGGCTATATTATAACGGGAATGAAAGAACATGATTTTGAGTGGATTCAAAAAATTAAAAAGCCCGTTGTGTTATTTGGGGAAAATGATTATCATATCCCTTATGTTGATTCTAATAATCAAGCAGCGACACGTTTTGCAACAAAATATGCTAAAAGTTGTGGCTATGAGAAGATTCAATTTATCGGTATTGATGTACCAGAAAAGTTTGAAGCCTCACGTGAAAAAGGCTATTTAGAAGCAATGGAATTAATGCAATTAGAAGCTAATATTACTCGTATTGATAATCATTCTTCATCTGCTGCAAAATTAATAGAAAATTTTGATAAGTGGCAAGAAAATACTTGTTTCATCTGTGCATCTGATCGAATTGCAATTGGGATAGAAAGACAATTATTATTAGAAGGCAAAAAAATTCCTGATGATTATGGTATTATTGGATTTGATGGCGTATTTCTTGATCAAATAGCTGCCCCAAAATTAACTACAATGAAGCAAGATGTAGTGGAAATGGGAAAAATATGCGTTGCGCAATTGATGGCTTTAATTGAAGGTGAAGAGTTAACCCAAAAAGAAATGATGCATGAAGCTAAAATGGTTGTACGTGGAACGACAAAATAAAAAATAAAGTGATTGTGATAACTTCTTTCAAAAGAGTGGTTACTCAATCACTTTTTATTTATCAGCAGGAAGGCAAGTGAGTAGTTTTATGTAGTCTAGTAGAGATCCCTTCTTATTGAATTTGTCGTAAATAAAGTTCACTCTCGATAAAATTCAACCAAGAATGAAATAAAGTTTTTTATACATCGGTGTTTATGCTATACTATATAAGAAACACTTATTAGAAATATTGGTAAAGGAGTGGGGATAGTGAAAGAATTAATCCAACAAATAGTTGCCGATAATGATGTTAAAAAGATAAGAGAGTTATTAAATCAAAACTACCCCATTGATATCGCATTAGGGTTAGAAGAAGTTGATGAGGTAACATTGAAGAATTTTATGTCAACTATTTCAAATAAAAGGCTAGCTTCAATTATTGAAGTATCTGAGCCAGAGTCACAATTACGAATGTTAGAGAAGTTACCATTTAGACGGGTGATATTATTATTTAATCATATGTCAAATGATGATATTGTTGATATTTTAGGTAATTTACCAGTGGGCATTCGAAAAAAATATTTAAATATGATGAAGAGTTCCTCGCAGGATGCATTAAGAAAAATGTTGAATTATGATCCAGAATCAGCAGGGGGAATTATGACGACCGAATTTATTACGATGAAAGAACATTTAACGGTTGAGGAAGCTTTAACACAATTACATGAGATTTCACCAAATACGGAAGTAATTAATACAATCTTTGTCACATCACTCAAAAATTGTTTGATTGGCTGGATAGATATTCGTTGTTTATTTACTCATCCATTAGATACTAGTTTGCATGATATTATGCAGACGAATTTAATTACTGTCGATCCAACCGTCGACCAAGAAGAGGTTGCAAAAGTATCTGCCAAGTATGATTTATCGGTTGTACCGGTGGTGAATGCTAAAAAAGTGTTAATTGGGATTATTACAAGTGACGATATTTTACATGTTATGCAAGATGAATATGATGAAGATTTATTATTGATGAGTGGGATTCAAGAGGGGGCTAGTTTGGATAGTCCGATTTTGGAGTCTATAAAAAAACGTACGCCTTCTTTATTAATTAATTTATTTACGGCATTTATTGCGGTTGGTTTTGTGGCGTTCTATCAAGATGTGATTTCGCAAATGGTTATTTTTGCGGTGCTATTACCAATCATTACTGGTTTGGGTGAGAATTCCGCTTCACAAACTTTAGCATTAGTTACCCAAGAAATGACTTCAGGACAGTTAACATTTAAAGAAGATAAGAAATATATTTTTTCAGAAATTGGTGTAGCTTTAATAAATGGTGTCATTACTGGACTATTATCAGCTGGTATTATCTTTTTATTTAGTCGTAATTTCTATTTATCAGTGATTATGTTGTTAGCTTTAATGATTAGTTTATTATTTGGTGCAGTTTTAGGTTTTGTGATTCCTTTACTATTGCGCCTGTTAAAATTAGATCCAGCAATTTCCTCAACCATGTTTGTTAAAACAATTACAGATATAGTGGGAATTGTCGTCTTTTTAAGCTTAGCAAGATTATTTTTACCATTTTTATAAAATTGGAAACCAAACAAGAATAAGGAGTAACACATGAATATTGAACAAATGAAAGAAAGACAAAAACGTATTAGAAACTTTTCGATTATCGCTCATATTGATCACGGTAAATCAACATTAGCTGACCGTATTTTGCAAGCAACTGATACAGTAGCTGACCGTGAAATGCAGGCTCAATTACTAGATTCAATGGATTTAGAACGTGAACGTGGGATCACAATCAAGTTAAATGCGGTTGAATTAACCTATGAAGCAAATGATGGGGTTGAATATATTTTCCATCTTATCGACACGCCAGGACATGTCGATTTTACTTATGAAGTATCTCGTAGTTTAGCAGCCTGCGAAGGAGCTATCTTAGTTGTCGATGCAGCTCAAGGGATTGAAGCGCAAACTTTAGCGAATGTTTATTTAGCTTTAGATAATGACTTAGAGATTATTCCAGTTATTAATAAAATTGATTTACCAGCTGCTGACCCAGAACGTGTCCGTCAAGAGATTGAAGATGTAATTGGGATTGATGCTTCAGAAGCTGTCTTAGCTAGTGCTAAAGTAGGGATTGGTATTCCAGAGATTTTAGAACAAATCGTCACCGAAGTACCAGAACCAAAAGGCGATTTAGAAGCACCATTACAAGCATTAATTTTTGACTCAGTTTATGATGCATATCGTGGAGTTGTTTTAAATGTACGTATCGAAAATGGGGTTGTAAAACCGGGTGATACCATTCAATTAATGAGCAATGGTAAACAATTTGATGTTGTTGATGTGGGAATCTTTTCACCAAAACCAATTTCACGTGATTACTTAATGGTTGGTGATGTAGGTTATATTACTGCTTCAATTAAAACAATTCAAGACACACAAGTTGGTGATACAGTAACTTTAGCAAATAATCCAGCTACAGCACCACTTGATGGCTACCGCAAAATGAATCCAATGGTCTATTGTGGTTTATACCCAATTGATTCATCAAAATATGTAGAATTACGTGAAGCTTTAGAAAAATTACAATTAAATGATGCAGCTTTACAATTTGAAGCTGAAACATCACAAGCATTAGGATTTGGTTTCCGTTGTGGATTTTTAGGATTATTACATATGGATGTTATTCAAGAACGTTTAGAACGTGAATTCGATTTAGATTTAATCACAACAGCTCCATCTGTAATTTATCATGTGCAAAAAACAGATGGATCAGAAGTTGTTGTCTCTAATCCAGCAGAAATGCCTGACCAATCAACAGTTGAATCAATTGAAGAACCGTATGTTAAAGCATCTATTATGGTTCCAAATGAATATGTTGGTGCTGTAATGGAAATTTGTCAAAGAAAACGTGGTAACTTTATTACAATGGATTATTTAGATGAATATCGTGTCAATGTCATTTATGAAATGCCACTATCAGAAATTATCTTTGACTTCTTTGATACATTGAAATCAAGCACAAAAGGATATGCGTCATTAGATTATGACTTGATTGGTTACCGTCCAAGTAAATTAGTGAAGATGGATATTATGTTAAATGCTGAAGTAGTCGATGCGCTAAGTATTATCGTTCACAAAGACTTCGCATATGGTCGTGGTAAAGCTATTACCGAAAAATTACGTAAATTAATTCCACGACAACAATTCGAAGTGCCAATTCAAGCAGCAATTGGTAATAAAATTATCGCTCGTACAAATATTAAAGCCCTACGTAAAAATGTATTGGCTAAATGCTATGGTGGGGATGTTTCTCGTAAACGTAAATTATTAGAAAAACAAAAAGAAGGTAAAAAACGTATGAAACAAGTTGGTTCAGTAGAAGTACCACAAGAAGCCTTTATGTCTGTATTGAACTTAAATGACGAAGAAACAAAATAAAAACATAAAAGTATAAAAATGATGTATCGTAGTGGTACAAAGTTTGTGAAAAGCACTCAAACACTTACGTTAAGGATTCGTGAGTATTTGAGAGCTTTTTCTTTTGAAGAGGTATTGGCAAGAAATCTCTTATGATCTAGCAATACATGGTTTCACCAATAAATGTCTTATTTGATAAAATAATATAAAAAACAAAACAAATTCCAGAATAAGTCTAAATAATTCGTTAAGAGTAATTTTTTAGGCTTTTTTTTTAAAGACTTATGAACTAGTGAAAATCAGTCAAAAGTCTTAGTGTTTTATTATTGACATACTTTGACCATCATGGTACATTATTAATGTGATTAGCACTCATATTAGTCAAGTGCTAAAGAGAGGTGATTTTAGGTGTTAACCGACAGACAATTGCTAATCCTACGTTTAATTATTCAGTTATATACTGAAACTTTGGAGCCAGTTGGTTCAAAAAAATTGATGAAGGCTGCAGATTTACCATATAGTTCGGCAACCATTCGTAATGAGATGATGAAGCTTGAAGAATTAGGGTATTTAGAAAAGTATCACACTTCTTCTGGACGTGTTCCATCTAATAAAGGATATCGATTCTTTTTAGACTATATTCTTCCACAAGAACCAGCCGAAATATTACCGCAAACAAAAGAAAGCATTCGATCTAAATTACAAAATCCGATGTTTGAGATGCAAGAATTATTTCATATGTCAGCTGATATTTTAGCGACATTAACGAATTATACTTGTATTTCAGTGGGACCTGAATTAAGTTCTAGTCGGTTAGTAGGTTTTAGATTGGTGCGCTTAAGTTCAACGCAAGTAATGGCAATCTTAGTGACTGATAAGGAATATGTTGAGAATAAAGTCTTTAGTATTCCATCTCAAGTATCGGAAGATGATTTAGAACGCATCGTCAAAATAATGAATGAAGAATTAGTGGGCTTACCATTATCCAAAGTAATTGACCGCTTAAAAAAAGATATTCCATTATTAATGAAAAAATATATCGAATCACAAATTTTGATTGTTAATGCTATTAATGAAATGGTGAATCATTTTGAAAAGGATCGGTTACATGTAGCTGGTAAAAGACATCTTTTGAATTATATTGATAGTCATTCAGACGTTGAGCAATTAAAAGATGTTTACCGATTAATGGAAGATAGCGATATCCTTCATCAATTAGTAACAACCAATACTAATGGTATACAGATTCGCCTTGGTTCTGAGATGAATAATCCATTATTGGAAGAATTCAGCTTAATCACTGCCTGCTATGATACGCCAACCAATGATAAAGGCGTGATAGCATTGCTTGGACCAGTTAATATGCCATATCAAAAAGTTATCTCAATAGTAGATAGCTTACGACAAGAGTTATCTCTTAGTATGAATCAATATTATGAGCGACAAAGATAATAAAGGAGATGAGGTTTTGGAAAACCACGAAGAAAAAGTGGAAGATTTAACAAATGAATCTACAGAATCAGAAGCTGTTGAAACAGAAGAAGTCGTAACAGAAGAAACTGTTTTAACAAAAGAACAAGAATTAGAACAACAAGTTGCAGAATTGAACGATAAAGTTTACCGTTTATCTGCAGAAATTTCAAACATTCAAAAAAGAAACGCCAAAGAACGCCAAGATGCAGCGAAATATCGCTCTCAATCATTAGCACAAAATTTATTATCAGTATTAGATAATATCGAACGTGCTTTACAGATTGAAGTTGAAGGCGAACAAGCTGAAGGATTGAAAAAAGGAATCGAAATGGTATATGAAGGTTTCCAACATGCTTTAAATGAAGAAGGCATTGAAGTTATCGACGCATTAAATCAGCCATTTGACCCAACAAAACATCACGCTGTTCAAGCTATACCGGCTGAAGAAGGACAAGAAGCTGATATGGTTGTACAAGAATTCCAAAAAGGTTATATCTTGAAAGACCGTGTATTAAGACCAGCAATGGTAATCGTTTCTCAATAATAAAATAGATAAAAATAGGAGTGAATAAATATGAGTAAAATTATTGGTATTGACTTAGGTACAACAAACTCTGCTGTAGCAGTATTAGAAGGTGGAGAAGCAAAAATTATCCCAAACCCAGAAGGAAACCGTACAACACCATCAGTCGTAGCATTCAAAAATGGTGAAATCCAAGTAGGTGAAGTTGCTAAACGTCAAGCAGTTACTAACTTAAATACAGTAGCATCAGTTAAACGTTACATGGGGGATTCATCACACAAAATCGATATCGAAGGTAAGTCATATACACCTCAAGAAATCTCAGCAATGACATTACAATACTTAAAAGGCTATGCTGAAGAATATTTAGGCGAACCTGTAACTAAAGCAGTTATTACAGTTCCAGCTTACTTCAATGATGCTCAACGTCAAGCAACTAAAGACGCTGGTAAAATCGCTGGTTTAGAAGTAGAACGTATCGTTAACGAACCAACCGCAGCAGCATTAGCATATGGTTTAGATAAAGTTGATCACGAAGAAAAAATCTTAGTATTTGACTTAGGTGGTGGTACATTTGACGTATCTATCCTTGAATTAGGTGATGGCGTATTCGACGTATTATCAACTGCTGGGGACAACCATTTAGGTGGGGATGACTTTGATAACAAAATCATCGACTATTTAGTAGCTGAATTCAAATCAGAAAACGGTATTGACTTATCACAAGATAAAATGGCTATGCAACGTTTGAAAGATGCAGCTGAAAAAGCTAAAAAAGACTTATCAGGCGTATCTTCAACACAAATCAGCTTACCATTCATTACAGCTGGTGAAGCAGGACCATTACACTTAGAAGTTTCATTAACTCGTGCTAAATTTGACCAATTAACAGAAGATTTAGTAGAACGCACTAAAACTCCAGTACGTCAAGCATTAAAAGACGCTGGTTTAAGCCAATCAGAAATCGACCAAGTAATCTTAGTAGGTGGATCAACTCGTATTCCTGCAGTTGTAGAAGCTGTACGTAAAGAAACTGGTAAAGAACCAAATAAATCAGTTAACCCTGATGAAGTAGTAGCTATGGGTGCTGCAATCCAAGGTGGAGTAATTTCTGGTGATGTGAAAGATATCGTATTATTAGACGTAACTCCATTATCATTAGGTATCGAAACTATGGGTGGTGTATTCACTAAATTAATCGATCGTAATACTACAATCCCAACAAGTAAATCACAAGTATTCTCTACAGCAGCTGATAACCAACCAGCAGTAGATGTACATGTTTTACAAGGTGAACGTCCAATGGCTCAAGATAATAAAACATTAGGCAGATTCCAATTAACTGATATTCCACCAGCACCTCGTGGAGTTCCTCAAATCGAAGTAACATTTGATATTGATAAAAACGGTATCGTAAATGTTCGTGCTAAAGATTTAGGAACACAAAAAGAACAAACAATCACAATTAAATCTTCTTCAGGTTTATCAGATGAAGAAATCGAACGTATGGTGAAAGACGCTGAAGCTAATGCAGAAGCCGACAAACAACGTAAAGAAGAAGTTGACTTACGTAATGAAGTTGACCAATTAATCTTCACTGTTGATAAAACATTAAAAGAATTAGATGGTAAAGTTGATGCAGATGAAGTTAAAAAAGCTGAAGATGCTCGTGACGAATTAAAAGCAGCTCAAGAAGCTAATGACTTAGAACAAATGAAAGTAAAACGCGATGCATTAAATGAAATCGTTCAAAACTTATCAGTTAAATTATACGAACAAGCTGCAGCAGCACAACAAGCAGCTCAAGGCGCATCTGAAGAACCAGCACAAGATGGTGTAGTGGATGCAGACTTTGAAGAAGTAGACGAATAATTCGACTAAACTGACCAAATAAGTTAAAATAACTAACGAATAAAGCCAAAGCGAGGGGAGGGATTCACTTGCTTTGGTTTTATGAAATGCACCTGAACACTCATGCGTTTAGTTGTGAGTGTTTTGGCTGCATATTTAAAATTAGAACGGGGGAGACAGATTGTCAAAAAGAGATCTATATGAAGTTCTTGGCGTCTCCAAAGATGCATCAGATGCAGAGATTAAGAAAGCGTATCGTAAATTATCAAAAAAATATCATCCAGATATCAATAAGGAAGCTGGAGCTGAAGAAAAGTTTAAGGAAGTAGCAGAAGCTTATGAAGTATTAAGTGACGCACAAAAACGTGCTGCTTATGATCAATATGGTCATGCTGCAACAGATCCTAACTTTAACGGCGGATTCGGTGGCGGATTCGGTGGTGGTGGAGCAGGATTTACTGGTGGATTTGAAGATATTTTTGAATCATTCTTTGGTGGTGGATTCGGCGGTGGTCGTAGCCAACGTCCAAACGCACCACGTCAAGGAGCTGATTTACAATATGTAATGAACTTAACATTTGAAGAAGCAATCTTTGGTAAAAAAGAAACTATTCATTATCATCGCCAAGCAGAATGTAAAACATGTCACGGAACTGGTGCAAAAGCAGGTACAAGCCCAGAAACATGTTCTAAATGTCATGGTAAGGGGATTATCAATGTTGAGCGCCAAACACCATTTGGTCGAGTAATGACTCAAGCGACATGTGATGTTTGTCAAGGTACAGGTAAAGAAATTAAAGAAAAATGTACAACATGTCATGGTTCAGGATTTGCCGATGAAAAACACTCAGTTACAGTAAATGTTCCGGGTGGAGTTGAAGATGGTAACCAAATGCCATTACGTGGTCAAGGTGAAGCTGGGGTTAATGGTGGACCTAATGGCGATTTATATGTTGTCTTCCGTGTAGAGCCAAGTGATATCTTTGAACGTAGCGGTGCAGATATTTTCTATAAATTACCAGTTAACTTTGCTCAAGCAGCTCTAGGTGATGAAATTGATGTCCCAACTGTTCATGGTAAAGTTAAATTAAAAGTACCAGCTGGAACACAAAGCGGTACGGTATTCCGTTTACGTGGCAAAGGTGCACCAAAATTACATGGCACTGGTCAGGGAGACCAACATGTAGAAGTACAAGTGGTTACACCAAAACACTTAACAGATAAGCAACGTGAAGCATTAAAGGTCTTTGCTGAAGAAGCAGGAACTGAAGTAGGAGAAGAATCATTCTTTGAAAAAGTAAAAGACGCTTTTAAAAAATAATGTAAAATAAGCGCTAGCACCTATAAAAGGGCTAGCGCTTATTTTATTAGTATTTGTCAACTAGTAATGGTCGGCGATAAATATAATTATTATAAAATTGACCAATAAAATTTAAAGCATTTTGGGCAGGATTGACTTGATCAGAGATATCTTTATTTATAATCTGTTGGCTATTCCAAAGATGGAGAGAATTATTATCAAAGTATTTACTAAATTCCTTAAAGATAGGCACTTCACCATCAGGGGTTAATTCATCATGAAATAGATTACAGATTGCGACTAGCTTAATAAAGGCATGACCTTGATTGATGTCTTTCCACTCAACCATTCTTAAAGTGCCTTCAATTGGATGACTAGGAGCCTTTTTAAAAGTTTTTAAGGTAATTTCTTCCCAATAATCTGGTAATTCTGCGCTACTGATAGCTTTGTTGAACCATAATTTTTCGATGTTTGCTTCACAATATAAAAGATTGATGCGCTGTAAAGGATTTACGAGTTGTCTACGCAAAGGATTACTATGGAAGCTTATATAATACATTAATAATTCTTCTTGATAAAAGCTCATTTTCTTTTTGCTTAGTGGTATCTGCTCAAGTTCTAAAGCTGTTTTAGTAATAAAGGTTGCTACACTAGGACAAGCTAAAGGGAGAAATTGGAAAAATGCAATCATTTGCTCTTTAGCATAATTATTAGTACAACAAGCGTCTATCGATTCTTCTGTTCGTTTAAGACTTAATTTATAAAAAATTTCACCAAGATAAGTTAATAATTGGTCTAGTTCTTCCGCAAAGGTTAAGTAATTTGCAAGTGAAATGACATAAGTATTTTCATGATGCTTGGTAATAATATGCGAATGTTTATGGAAATGAACCGTTACTTGACAGTCAAAATGCTTATTAAAAACATTGTTAATTAAGGTTTGGTATAATATTTTACGCTTTTCTTGATTCATTCCAACGAATAGATGACTCTTGAATTTTAAGTCCTTTTCTAATTGGGTTCGCTTCATAAATGATGAATAGTTAGCTTTAAAGCGATTCAAGCAATAAGTATGATACTCAACGAATTCTTGTCCATATAAATGTGATAGAATATGAAAATGATTAAGGCTGTGGCTTGCAAAGTATGAGCCGTATACATCATATAAGAATTCACGCTGTTGATCTAGATTTTTGTAGAAAGTAGGCGATAATCTAGAGTGTAAGGCTTTTTGCCATTCATTATCTAACAGTTTATAGTGCGTATAGTATGATGTATTAAAGTGTCTTTTGGCATATTGATTTTTGAGTATTAATAAACGAGTATGATTAAGACATTTGCGTACATCTTCCGATAGCTCATTCGATTGCTCCATTAAATAAAAATAAGGTGAAATATACCCCGGGAGTGATAAGAGTTTGTCGATAATTTGGGATGCTGATAATGTCCCTAAATTACTAGGTGTAAAACCTAAATCTTTGTCAACGTAATCAATAAGTACAGTGTTTGATGATTCTATTTCTGATAATGATTTTAAGCACATGTCAAAATCAATCAAGATAGATAACATGCTATCCATTCACAAAACCTCCAAAAAATAATAATTATTGTATATATGATACCAAAGAAAGCGCTTTAATACCATTAATAATCGGTAAGAATAGTTAAAGTTTGGTAAAAAATTCACAAAAAGTTAGTTTACTATAAAAATAATTTCTAATATAGTGATAATTAGCTTGTCATTGAGTATTTTGATTGGGTATTGTACAATAGACTAGACATATTATAATGATTAGTTTGGGAAAATATGTATTTTTTATAAAGGTGGAACGAAGATGAATTTATTTAAACAAAAAGAAACAAATCAGATATCAATATTTGATAAGAATGGTGCTATTCCTAATCACATTGCAATAATAATGGATGGAAATGGTCGTTGGGCAAAAAAACGACTAATGCCAAGAATTGCCGGTCATAAAGAAGGTATGAATACTGTTAAAAAGATAGCGATTGCTGCGGATGAAATGGGTGTAAAAGCTGTAACCATGTATGCATTTAGTACTGAGAATTGGAAACGACCAACTGAAGAAGTTAATTTCTTAATGAAGTTGCCAGCTGATTTCTTTAATGTCTTTATGCCAGAAATTCATGAGCGTAATATGAAAATTGAGTTAATTGGATTTATTGATGAATTGCCAGAATCTACTAAGCGCGTTGTCTTAAAAGCAGTAGAAGATACAAAAGATCATACTGGAATGGTATTAACATTTGCATTGAATTATGGCTCTCGTGCTGAGATTTTAGCAGCAACTAAAAAAATTGCCCAACAAGTTGCTGATGGTGAGTTGGAAATTGATGATATTAATGAAACAGTGATGAATCAATCGTTACAAACTGGTTTTTTAGGTGAGATGAGTGATCCTGATTTATTAATTCGTACAAGTGGTGAGGTTCGTTTAAGTAATTTCTTATGTTGGCAATTAGCCTATAGTGAATTTTACTTTACGGATATTTATTGGCCAGATTTTTCAGCAGAAGAATTACAAAAAGCCGTAGCTGGATACCAAAAAAGACATAGACGGTTCGGAGGTTTGTAGGAGTATATGAAGACGAGAATTATTACAGCCATTGTAGCTTTATTAGTATTTGTACCATTATTGATAATTGGTGGTGTACCATTTCAATTGTTAATTACTTTATTAGCTGCAATTGGAATTTTTGAATTTTTACGGATGAAGGAGATTCATATTTTTTCAATTGAAGGAATGATTACCTTGATTGCGACGATTTCATTAACAGTATCGCAGTCACCGATTTTAACGCAAGGCCCATTATTTAATATTAAGCCGATTGATAATTTACATGTGTTTTTCTTATGTATTTTATTATTAATGATTTTAACCGTTTATCGTGAGAATCATTTTTCAATTGATGAAGCGGCATATTGTTCCTTAGGTAGTTTATATGTTGGTGGTGGATTTGGCGGTGTCTTATTAGTAAGAAATATTGGTATTAGTATGGTGCTATTTATTTTTATTATTATTTGGTCAACAGATACCTTTGCTTACTTTACTGGTCGCAAATTTGGTCAACATAAATTAGCTCCTAAAATTAGTCCTAATAAAACGATTGAGGGTTCTATAGGTGGGACATTATGTGCAGCAGTAATTGCTTTAGTTTATACACATTTTTATAATTTATTAGCATTTAGTTGGATTGAGATTATTATTATGGTGATTTGTATTTCTGTTTTTGGTCAAATGGGGGATTTAGTGGAATCAGCCTATAAGCGTCATTTTAATATTAAAGATTCAGGGAAGTTATTGCCAGGGCATGGTGGTATTTTAGATCGATTTGATTCAACATTTTTTGCGATGTTTATGTTTCAGATTATTTTAACCATTTTACAATAATAATTCGAAAGGAAATAAAATATGTTACAATCAATCATAGCTTTTATTATCGTGTTTTCGGTTATTGTTATCGTTCACGAATTTGGTCATTATTATTTTGCAAAACGTTCGGGCATATTAGTTCGAGAATTCGCAATTGGTATGGGACCTAAACTATTCCAAGTTAGAAAAGGGGAAACCGTTTATACATTACGCATGTTACCATTGGGGGGATATGTTCGTATGGCTGGCTTGGGGGAAGAAGAATTAGAGATTAAACCAGGGATGACAGTAGTAGTTGAATTTGATCAAGAGGAGATTATTACGCGCTTATGTTTTAAAAAAGATCATCTACTGGAAAATGGCGTGCCAATACAGATTAAGTCAGCAGATTTGCAAGATAAGATGCAAGTTACCGGTTACTGCATTAATTCTGAAGAACAAACTACTTGGAGCGTCTCAAAAACAGCGACTATTATTGAGCCAAATGGGACGGAAACGGTAGTAGCCCCAATTGAGCGACAATTCCAGTCTGCTTCATTAAAAAATCGTATCTTAACCAATTTTGGTGGACCGTTAAATAACTTTTTATTAGCGATTTTGACCTTTACGATTGTTGCCTTTTTACGTGGTGGTGTGGAAATGAATACACCCGAGATTGGTTCAGTAATGCCTGATTCACCAGCGCAAATCGCCGGTATTGAAGTGGGAGATTATATTACAAAAGTGGCAGATACACCTGTTAATACATGGATGGAATTAGCTACAGAAATTAGCAAACATCCTAATGAAGCAATAGAGTTAGAACTTGAGCGTAATGGTAATAATCAAGAGATTAAAGTTACGCCACAATCCACTGAAGTAGATGGTAAAGAATATGGTCGTATTGGGATTGGTATTCATATGGATCAATCATTTTTGGCTAAAATTAAATATGGCTTTAGTCAAACTTATTTATTATTAGTGACCTTTATTTCATTTATTGGAACATTCTTTACTAAAGGATTTTCTGTGAATGAATTAGGTGGACCAGTTGCAATGTATTCAATCACTTCGCAAGTTGTGCAAACGGGTCTTATTTCAGTGATTAACTTTATTGGGATTTTAAGTGTGAACTTAGGAGTGATGAATTTATTACCAATTCCAGCTTTGGATGGTGGTAAATTATTATTAAACTTTATTGAGTTAATTCGAGGGAAAAAAATTGACCCAGAAAAAGAAGGGTATGTAACATTAGTAGGTGCAGTATTTTTATTATTACTAATGATTGTCGTAACCTGGAATGATATTTCAAGATTATTTTAGATAAAAAGACAAAAGTATGGATGGGGAGCCTTTTATCTTAGGAAAGAGGTTAGCTGTAAATAAGCTTTTATGAAAGCCTATTGATAGCGTCAAACAGCTTTTGTCTTCTTTTCATGATAAAGAAAGAGAGGGAAAGTCATGAATTCACAAGAAGCTTTATTATTAAGATTAATGGATCAACTCCACTTAGCAGATAATGAATTTTTAACACCGGATTTAGAAAAAGCAAAATTACTAAAAATTGATGTCCATAAGCTGATTCCAAGATGGGAATTTTATATTGAAACAGAAACAGTCATTAACGCTGATAAATTCCGCATAATGTATCAGCGTTTAATGGATGTGTATCAAACAGTAGCAGAAGTTAAAATGGTGATTATCCCTCGTCAAAAAGAGGTTGTTTCACCAGAAATGCTAACAACATATTGGCCAATTATTTGTGATTTGATAGCTAAAGACTCACCAATGTTTTTACAATTATTAGCCAAACAAACAATTTCAGTATCAGAAGGTCATTTAGTATTACATTGCCAAAATGATATTACTAAGGAACATATTAAAGAAAAGTATATCGAAAAGATTAAAACAATCTATCAAGAGGTTGGCATTTCACCCGTTAAAATGGAATTAGTCGTTGACGAAGCTTTTGTTGCGGAAAAAGAACAAGCGCATAAACAAAAGCAAAATGAACTAGAAAATCAATGGATTCAGCAAGCGCAAGTTCAAAAAGAAATTGCAAAAACTGCGCCAAAACAAAAAACGCCAGGTGCGGGAGGGACAACTAATAGTAATCCAAATATTTTATATGGGAAATTAATTCGTCCACAAAACCAAGTATTGCCAATGGACGAAATTTTTGAAGAAGAGCGCAACGTTACGATAGAAGGTAAGATTTTTGATATTGAAATCAAAACACGTCGTAATAACGGCAAACCTTATGGATTACTAAAAATTACTGATTATTCTTCATCTATTGGAGCAACGATTTTTGCAACAACAGCGGATGATGAAGCCCAATTATTAGCTTTAAAAAAGAATACTTATGTGAAATGCTTTGGGAATATTGAAGTAAACCGTTATACGCAAGAATTAACCATGGTGATTCGTGATATTAATGTCGCAGAAGAACATGTTCGCGAAGATACGGTAGCTGAAGAAGAAAAGCGTGTGGAACTTCATTTACATACCAATATGTCAGTGATGGATGCGACCAATTCAGCCAGTGACTTAGTAGCCCGTGCTGCTAAATGGGGACATAAAGCGGTAGCTATTACTGACCATGCAAACTTGCAAGCCTATCCAGAAGCTCATGGTGCCGGACAAAAACATGGTATAAAAATCCATTATGGTGTAGAAGGTTATGTAGTGGATACTGATTCAAAAGTTGCTTATAATCCTAGAGATATTGATTTAGATGAAGCTACTTATGTGGTATTCGACGTTGAAACGACAGGACTTTCTGCAGTGTATGATAAAATTATTGAATTAGCAGCTGTTAAAATGTATAAAGGGAATGTTGTTGAGAAGTTTGAAGAGTTTATTGATCCAGGGCATCCTTTATCTGCAACGACCATTCAATTAACTGGTATTACGGATGATATGGTCCGTGGCTCAAAATCAGAAGAACAAGTCTTACGTGAATTTCAAAAATTTGCAGAAGGAACTATCTTAGTAGCGCATAATGCTAGCTTTGATATGGGATTCTTGAATAAAGGCTATAACCGCTATCAAATGGGCGACTCAGATAATCCAGTAATTGATACATTAGAATTATCAAGAAAACTACACCCCCATTTAAAATCTCACCGATTAAATACTTTATCGAAAAAATATGGTGTTGTCTTAGAACAACATCACCGTGCGATTTATGACTCAGAAGCTACTGGTGTATTATGTCATTTATTCTTAAAAGAAGCCGCAAATGAACATCATTTAACTTCGCATTATCAATTAAATAAAGATTTAAATGAAGGTGAATCCTATAAGAATGCCAGACCATTTCATGCAACTATTTTTGCCAAACATCAAAAAGGTTTAAAAACATTATTTAAGGTGGTATCAGATTCTAATGTTCATCATTTTTATCGAGTTCCAAGAATATTACGTAGCTTATTAGTCGAAAACCGTGATGATTTTATTATTGGTTCAGGATGTGCTGATGGGGAAGTATTTACAGCTATGATGCAAAAAGGTTATGAAGAAGCAAAAGAAAAAGCTAAATTTTATGACTATATTGAAGTAATGCCTAAAGCAGTTTATCGTCCATTAATTGGTCGTGAATTAATTCGTAACGAAAAACACTTAGAAGAAATCATTAAAAACTTAGTCAAACTAGGGAAAGAACTAAATAAACCTGTCGTAGCAACCGGGAATGTACACTATCTTGACCCTCGTGATAGTATTTATCGTGAAATTTTGGTCTCATCATTAAAAAATATGCAAACACCAAAAGAATTTCCAGAAGTCCACTTTAGAACCACAAATGAAATGTTAGAAGAATTTGCCTTTTTAGGAGAAGATATCGCACGAGAAATCGTTATTACCAACTCACAATTAGTTAGTAGTTGGCTAGAAGAAATTATACCTATTAAAGATGAATTATATACCCCAAAAATTGATGGTGCTGAAGATGAAATCACTAAATTAAGTTATGATAAAGCACGTGAATGGTATGGTCAGGATTTACCAGAAATTGTGGAAGCTCGTATTAAAAAAGAATTAGATAGTATTATCGGGAATGGGTTCTCAGTTATTTATCTAATCTCACAAAAATTAGTACTGAAAAGTAATCAAGATGGTTATTTAGTAGGTTCGCGTGGTTCGGTAGGTTCATCATTAGTAGCAACCTTAACCGGAATCACCGAGGTTAACCCACTAGCGCCACATTACCGTTGTCCAAATTGTTGTCATTCAGAATTTTTTGATGATGGTTCAATTGGTTCGGGATTTGATTTACCTGAAAAAGATTGTCCGCATTGTCACACAAGAATGAAAAAAGATGGCCACGATATTCCGTTCGAGACCTTCTTAGGATTCTACGGCGATAAAGTACCCGATATTGATTTGAACTTCTCAGGGGAATATCAACCACAAGCCCATAACTATACAAAAGTCCTATTCGGGGAAGATTATGTATTCCGTGCAGGGACAATTAGTACGGTAGCTGATAAGACAGCATTTGGCTATGTGAAAGGATATGAGCGTGACCACGGATTTGAAATGCGTCAAGCAGAAATTGACCGCTTAGCTCAAGGATGTACCGGCGTTAAACGTAGTACCGGACAACACCCGGGTGGGATTATCGTTATTCCAGACTATATGGATGTCTATGACTTTACACCAATTCAATACCCAGCTGATGACCAAAATTCAGACTGGCGCACCACTCACTTTGACTTCCATTCAATCCATGATAATGTCTTAAAACTAGATATCTTAGGACATGATGATCCAACTGTTATTCGTATGTTACAAGATTTATCCGGATTAGAACCAGCCGATATTCCACCAGATGATCCAGAAGTCATGAAAATCTTTGGTGGTACAGAAGTCCTAGGGGTAACCCCAGAACAAATCGATTCAAAAACAGGAACCCTAGGAATCCCAGAATTTGGAACACGATTCGTACGAGGGATGCTTGAACAGACAAAACCAACAACCTTTGCGGAATTATTACAAATTTCAGGATTATCACATGGTACAGATGTTTACTTAGGGAATGCTGAAGAATTAATTCGTTTAAATGGTATTCCGCTAGCAGAAGTAATCGGATGTCGTGATGATATTATGGTTTACTTAATTCATAAAGGTGTAGAAAATGGTAAAGCCTTCAAAATTATGGAAGGCGTCCGTAAAGGTAAAGGAATCCCAGATGAATTACAAGCTGATATGCGTGCAGCCAATGTGCCGGAATGGTATATCGAATCATGTCTAAAAATTAAGTACATGTTCCCGAAAGCCCATGCTGCAGCTTATGTCTTAATGGCCTTACGTGTAGCATACTTTAAAGTTCATAAACCATTATTGTATTATTGTGCTTATTTCTCAGTACGTGCTCAAGACTTTGACATTGTAGCGATGTCGCAAGGGAAAGAAATGATTAAAGCTCGTATGAAAGAAATTCGTGATAAAGGAATGGATGCTTCAACTAAGGAAAATAATGTGTTAACAGTTTTAGAATTAGCCAATGAAATGTGCGAACGGGGCTTCACCTTTAAAATGGTTGATTTAGAAAAATCAGATGCAACTAATTTTGTGATTGATGGTGATTCATTAATTGCACCTTTTAGAGCAGTACCTGGTTTAGGGATGAACGTTGCTACAAAAATTATCGAAGCTCGTGAAGAAAAACCTTTCTTATCTAAGAAAGATTTAGCTACAAGAGGGAAAGTTTCTAAGACTTTAATTGATTATTTAACAGAAAATAAAGTCTTAGATGGCTTACCTGATGAAAATCAATTATCTTTATTTGATTTTTAGGCTCACATTGATTGATAAGCGATAAAAAGCATGTTATAATGAAATTACTAATTTAGATGTAGAGAGGAGAGTGAGCGGTAAAACGCTCACTCTTTTTACGCAGTTAAATAAGGTTGTGTGAAAAAGGAGGGGAATTATGAGTAAAATTGTTGATATTGTAACAGATCTAACACAAGACATGATTCAGTCAGAAGGGTTTGAATTATTCGATTTAGAATTTGTTAAAGAAGGAAAAAATTGGTTTCTACGTTTTGCATTAGACAAGCCAGGTGGGATTGATTTAGAAGATTGTGCATACATGAGTGAAAAGATTAGTGCGATTATGGATGCGCAAGAACCCGATCCAATTCCACAAGCTTACTTTTTAGAAGTATCTTCACCGGGCGCAGAACGCGCATTGAAGACTGAAGAAGATTTAGTTGCTGCAATCGGTAAATACATTCATTTGTCATTTTATAAAGCAATTGATGGTGAAAAATTTATTGAAGGCACATTAAAAGAATTAGATGAAGAAAATATTACATTAGAAGTTAAAATAAAAACAAGAAGAAAAATGGTTACTATTAACCGTAAAGATGTAGCGAAAGCACGTCTAGCAATCGAATTTTAATGGAAAAGATTAAGGAGAGAAAATCATGAGTAAAGATCTAATCAAAGCATTAGATATCCTAGAAGAAGAAAAAGGTATTTCTAAAGATGTAGTAATTACTGCATTAGAAGCTGCATTAGTGTCAGCATACAAAAAAAATTATGGTCAATCACAAAACGTTGAAGTAGAATTTGATGCAAAAAAAGGTAAAATGCATGTCTACGCTGTTAAAGAAGTTGTAGAATTTGTGTTCGATTCAACATTAGAAGTAACACTAGAAGAAGCATTAAAAGTTCACAAAGCTTACGAAATTGGTGACAAAATTCGTTATGAAGTTACACCAAAAGATTTCGGACGTATTGCAGCTCAAACTGCTAAACAAGTAGTAATGCAACGTTTACGTGATGCAGAACGCTTAAATATCTACAATGAGTATATCGCTTATGAAAATGAATTATTAACAGGGGTAGTTGACCGTACAGATTCACGTTTTGTCTATGTTAACTTAGGGAAAATCGTTGCTGGTTTATCTAAATCAGAACAAATTCCAACTGAAACATATGCAGATGGCGAACGTATTAAAGTATTAGTCTCTAAAGTTGATAATACAACAAAAGGACCACAAGTATTCGTAAGTAGAACTCATCCAGACTTATTAAAACGTTTATTTGAACAAGAAATCCCTGAAATTTATGATGGTATCGTAGAAATCGTATCAATTGCTCGTGAAGCAGGCGACCGCGCAAAAGTAGCTGTTCGTACAAGAGATGAAAACTTAGATCCAGTAGGTACATGTGTTGGTCAAAAAGGTTTACGTGTTCAAAATATCGTCAATGAATTAAATGGTGAAAATATGGATATCGTTGAATGGCGTGAAGATCCAGCTGAATATATTGCAAATGCATTAAATCCAGCGCAAGTAGTCAAAGTGGAATTCGATCCAACACCAAATAGTAATAGCTGTATCGTCGTAGTTCCTGATTATCAATTATCATTAGCAATTGGTAAACGTGGACAAAATGCTCGTTTAGCAGCAAAATTAACTGGTTATAGAATTGACATTAAATCAGAAACAGCTTACCAAGAATATTTAGATGGTTTAGCTAATAAAAAAGAAGCAACTGAAGAAGCAGAAACACCAACTGAAGAAGTAGTGGTGGAAGCAGTCGTTGAAACTGAATTACCAGTAGCCGAAGAAGTTGTTGAAGAAGCAATCACAGAAGTAGTAGCAGAAGTAGCAGCAGAACAAGTTGAAACTGAAACAATTAGCGAATAATAATTGGAGGGATCAAGATGAAAAAGAATAAAGTCCCTATGAGAAGATGTATTGTATCTGGTGAAATGATGCCGAAAAAAGAACTAGTTCGAATCGTCCGTACTAAGGAAGGAATCGCACAACTAGATCCAACAGGGCGTGTAAACGGTCGTGGAGCATATATTACACTAGAACCTAAATTAGTAAACAAAGCTTGGCATAACCATATCTTTGAAAAACAATTAGGAATTGAAATACCAGACTCTTTCTACGAAGAATTATTAGCATATGTGGAGCATCAAAAGGCTCGGAAAGAGATTTTATAATATGAACAATATGATGGAACAAAAAGCACTAAATTTACTAGGAATGGCTACCCGAGCAAGAAAGCTAGTAACTGGTGAAGAACAAGTTATTACAGCTATTCAAAACCATAAGATTCATTTAGTTATCTGCTCAACAGAGTGTAGTGAAAATACTAGCAAGAAATTAAAAAATAAATGTGAACACTATCATGTTCCCTTTGCACAAGTATTTGATACATTTCAAATATCAAATGCAATCGGCAAACATCGTAGTATTGTAGGAGTAGCCGATAAAGGTTTCGCCAAAAGTTTGCTGAAAATGGAAGGGATTAAACAAACGGAAGAATAGGAAGGTGATACTATGTCAAAAAAACGAGTATATGAATTTGCAAAAAGTAAAAACATGTCTAGTAAAAAGCTGATTGAAAAAGCAGCGTCGTTAGGAATCAACTATAATAGTCATATGGCTACTATGGAAGAATCTGATATCGAAAAACTTAGTAAAGCATTATCGCATTCTCCAAACAAGAAAGATAAACAAGTGACATCCAAAGATTCAAAGAAGGCAAATAAAGATAATAAACAACAAAAACAAAATCATGGGCATCAAGAAAAGGCCCAAAAGATAGAGGTAAATATGCAGCAAAATAATAATAAAACAAACTCAAATAATAGTAATAATAAAGGTGGATTCAAAAAACGTGATCCACGTCAAGATAATGGACGTTTTGCGGGTAACCGTAACAGAAAAAATAACAAAAAACGTTTTAATAAAAAAGGAACACAAAAACCAGCAGTACCAGCACGTAAATTCCATGAATTACCAGAAGTTTTAGTATATACAGAAGGTATGACAGTAGCTGATATTGCTAAAAAAATTAAACGTGAACCAGCAGAAATCATTAAAAAATTATTCTTATTAGGTGTCGTAGCAACATTAAATCAAAGCTTATCAAAAGAAGCGATTGAATTATTAGCTGCAGATTACGGTATTGAAGCAGAAGAAAAAATTCAAAAAGATATTTCTGATTTGGATACTTATTTTGAAGAAGCAGAAGAAACATTAACAGAAGAAAACTTAACATCACGCCCACCAGTAGTAACAATTATGGGACACGTTGACCATGGTAAAACAACTTTACTTGATCAATTACGTAATACAAGTGTTACAGCTTCTGAAGCAGGTGGTATCACGCAACATATTGGTGCTTATCAAGTAGAAATCGATGGTAAACCAATTACTTTCTTGGATACTCCTGGACATGCGGCCTTCACAACTATGCGTGCTCGTGGTGCGGATATTACTGATATTACAATCGTTGTAGTAGCAGCTGATGATGGCGTAATGCCACAAACCGTTGAAGCGATTAACCATGCAAAAGCAGCAGGTGTACCAATGATCGTAGCTGTTAACAAAATTGATAAACCAGCAGCTAATCCTTCACGTGTCATGCAAGAATTATCTGAATTAGGTGTAGTAGCAGAAGCTTGGGGTGGAGATACAATCTTTGTTGAAATTTCAGCTTTACACAATCAAAATATTGAAGAATTATTAGAAATGATTTTATTAGTAGCTGAAATGCAAGAATTAAAAGCTAACTCAGATCGTTTAGCATTAGGTTCAGTTATTGAAGCACGTTTAGATAAAGCTAAAGGAGCTATTGCAACATTATTAGTACAACAAGGTACATTACATGTTGGAGACCCAATCGTAGTCGGTAATAGCTTTGGACGTGTACGTGTGATGGTTAATGATCAAGGACGTCGAGTGAAAACTGCTGGACCAGCTCAACCAGTTGAGATTACAGGTCTAAATACATCACCACAAGCAGGTGACCGTTTTGTAGTATTTGAAGATGAAAAAACAGCTCGTGCAGCCGGTGAAGAACGTGCAAAACGTGCTCAAGCAGAACAACGTAATGCTACAAACCATATTACATTAGATAACTTATTTTCAAGTCTTAAAGAAGGCGAAATGAAAGAAGTTAATGTTATTATTAAAGCCGATGTGCAAGGTTCAGCCGAAGCATTATCATCAAGCTTACAAAAAATTGAAGTAGAAGGCGTTCGCGTTAAAATTATCCATACTGCAGTTGGTGCGATTAACGAAAGTGATATCACATTAGCAGCAGCAAGTAATGCAATCATTATCGGATTTAACGTACGTCCTACACCTCAAGCGAAAATTCAAGCAGAACAAGAACAAGTAGATATCCGTTTACACCGTATTATTTATAATGTAATTGATGAAATTGAAACAGCAATGAAAGGTATGTTAGACCCAGAGTATAAAGAAGTTATTACAGGTCAAGCAATGATTCGTGAGACGTATAATGTTTCTAAATTAGGAACAATCGCTGGAGCATACATTACTGATGGAGTAATCCGTCGTACAAGTCAAGTTCGTTTAATTCGTGATAATATTGTTATTTACGAAGGCGAATTAGCTAGCTTAAAACGATTCAAAGATGATGCAAAAGAAGTGAAAAAAGGGTTTGAATGTGGTTTAATGATTAAAGATTACAACGATATTCATATTGACGATGTGGTAGAAGCATTCGAAATGGTTGAAGTAAAACCTAAATAACATCATCTCAAGCGCTTCTAGGATATTCTAGGAGCGTTTGTATTTTATAAGAGAAAAGCAAGATGAGGAGATAAAATAATGGCGAAATTTAGAATTGGACGCGTGAAACAAGAAATTATGCGTGAAGTAAATGATATTTTAATGAAAAAAGTAAGAGACCCACGTGTTGAAGGTGTTACTCTAACAGATATCGAAGTAACAAGAGACTTACAACATGCGACTATCTACTATACAACATTAGACAAATTAGCAAGTGAACGTCAAGCAACAGTAAAAGGTTTAGAAAAAGCTAAAGGATTAATTCGTCGTGAATTAGGTAAACGTTTATCATTATTTAAAGTACCTGAAGTGCATTTTGAACGTGATGAATCAGTGGATTACGGTTTACGTATTGATAGCTTATTAGACCAAATTCATTCAGAATATATGGATAAAGAAGAAGCTAATGAAGTAGAAGAAACAGAAGAATAAATCGTATAACGAGAAAGTGAGGGAAGAAAATGAATCAGCCATTAGCCTATCGAATGCGACCAACTCATTTAGATCAAATTGTTGGACAGCAACATTTAGTAGGACCTAATCAAATTATTAAGCGAATGGTCGATGCCAAACGGTTAACATCAATGATTTTGTATGGACCACCTGGAATCGGGAAAACTAGTATTGCTAGTGCGATTGCTGGTTCAACTTCCTATGCATTCAGAACATTAAATGCTGCCACTGATACAAAAAAAGATTTACAAATTGTGGCAGAAGAAGCAAAAATGAGTGGTTCTGTAATTCTATTATTAGATGAAATCCATCGTTTAGATAAGACAAAGCAAGATTTTTTATTACCACATTTAGAGCAGGGAAGAATTGTATTAATTGGGGCAACTACTGAGAATCCTTATATTAATATTAATCCAGCGATTCGTAGTCGTTGTCAGATTTTTGAGTTACATTCATTAACGCAAGATGAGATAAAAGCTAGTTTGATGCGTGCTTTAAAAGAAGATAAAATTATGCAACAACACCATGTAGAAGTTCTACCAGAAGCATTGGATCACTTTACTAGAACAACAAATGGTGATTTGCGTAGCGCTATGAATGCTTTAGAATTAGCAGTTTTATCTACTAAGCCCAATCCAGAGACTGGTGTGATACAGATTACACTTGAAGCTGCTGAACAATGTGTGCAAAAAAAAGCCTTTAGTCATGATAAAGATGGCGATCAACATTATGACGTCATTTCAGCATTTCAAAAGTCAATTCGTGGTAGCGATGTTGATGCAGCCTTACATTATATGGCACGCTTAATTGAAGCTGGCGAATTAACTATTTTGATGCGTCGGTTATTAGTCATTGCCTATGAAGATATTGGCTTAGGGAATCCAGCAGCCGCACAAAGAACCGTGGCAGCCGTACAAGCAGCCGAAAAATTAGGGCTCCCCGAAGCAAGAATTCCACTAGCTAATGCCGTTATCGAACTAGCCTTATCACCAAAATCAAATACTGCTATGACCGCTATTGATGTTGCTTGGAGTGATGTTCGTATGGGACGTGGTGGGAAAATTCCAGATCCAATTAAAGATGCTCATTATAAAGGTGCTGAAAAATTAAATCGAGGTGTTGGTTATCGCTTCCCACATGATTATCCCGATCATTGGGTTAGTCAACAGTATTTGCCAGATATGTTAAAACATGCACATTATTTTCATCCAGATAAAACACGAAAATATGAAGAAGCTTTAGCGAAACAATACGAAAAATATCGTCATAGATAAAATAAATCGATTTTTCACATGTTAAAAGCCTATAAAATTAGTTTTTAGTCAGTTGAAAAAAATAAAATTGTATGCTATCATTGGCTTGTAGAAATCTGAGGTGTGCGCGGTATTCATTATGTGTTGACCGAACAAATAATTTAGATAAGGGATCCGGAGCAAAGCATCGATAACATGCCTTTTCACTTGGAAGTTAGTACTTGCTATGTTAGGAGCCCACCTGCTTAAGATTGCGGGTTCAAAACTGTCGAATACAATAAACGGCACCACCGGAGATCTACTCAATAGAAAATTTTTTTCGGGAGCCACTCATTTGAGTGGCTTTTTTTGGCATATTGCAAAAATAGAGAGAATGGAGTTTGGAAAAGAAGAAAGTGTCAAATAATAGAGAAAAAGCAAGAAAAAAGTAGCGAAATTACATAGACATATATCGAACCAAAGACTAGATTTCTTACATAAAGAATCAACAAGGATAGCCAACTTGTATGAAGTCGTATGTATAGAATCACTGAATATGAAAGCTATGTCAAATAAAGGGTTCGGTAATGGGAAAGCAACATTAGACAATGGATACGGACTATTCCAAACGATGCTTGAGTATAAATTATTGGATAGAGGTAAATACTTAGTAAAAGTAGATAAATG
>NZ_FOGF01000029.1 GCF_900111135.1 Granulicatella balaenopterae
ATCCCTAATTGGGCGGGTAAAAAAGTCTATGTTCGTGAGATTAAAGTACCAGACTATCTAGTAAAATCAAACGAAGTAAAAAGTATTGAATTAAGACCAGATAAAGTCAATGAAGTAGTATTCATCAACCAAATCCAATACAAATTGAAACTAACTAAAAAAGATACAGAAGGCAATTACGTTCCTAACGTAACCTTTGAAGTATCATACAATAAAGATTTCAAGAGCGATAAATGGAGATACACAACTGGTGAAGATGGTACAGTAGACGTTTCTAATTTATTAAGAAAAACCGTATACGTACGAGAAATTGACGTACCAGACCACCTACAAAAATCAAACGAAGTCAAGAAAGTAACACTACAAGCTAAAAAAATCAATGAACTAGAATTCGTCAATCAAATTAAAGGCGGAATCAAAATTATCAAAAAAGATGGTGAAACTAATATCCCATTAGCTAATGCAATATTTAGAAATAAACAACAAAAACTCTTAAGCTCGTGCATTGTGTGCATAAGCCTAAGAGTTTCTTTTTTTATAATGAGTCAAACAAATCAATAATATCCCAATAGAACTAATGGATATCATCACACCTTGCCATAAATAAGGCGTATGATAGTGATAACTAAAGGAATGGCTTCCAGCTGAAATATCGAAAGCTAGTAATGAATCTAGCACGGGATAGGTATCAACTTTTTTGCCATCAACTAATACTTGCCACCCTTTTGAATAAGGAATGGTTGTTAGCATGGAGCTGTCTTTTGTAATCGTTGCATGTCCTGTGAATGCAGTTTCTGTAAAGTTATCCATTTGCATTAATTGTGGTTGGATAGTGTGATGTAATTTTTTGAATTCTTCAACATTAAAGCGATATAGTTCAGGTTTATCCATAGTGAATGATGCCTTTTCCAAAGTGATTTCAAATTTTTGTAAATCAAGCGTTTGACTAGTTAGATTCATTACCGCATTATGTCGGAATGAATTATAATAGTAGTATTTTTCATCATTAAGTTTTAAAGAGAAATCATCTTTTCTTAACTGCCCATCCAAGACAATGTAATAAGGGTCTGTACTAATCGGTGTAAATTCAATGATTATTTTCGCTTCTTTATCAGGATCAATTTTTTTGTATAATAAGCGATGACTATTTTCGATAGTGGATACCGATACATTTTCATAAGAGATGCGGTAGCCTTCAAAAGAAAATAGTGGTGTTTTACCATTTCCTAATAATGTTGCTAATAGTTCTTGGTTTTTGATTGGTTTATTAACTTCAAAATGCTGTTCTTTAACACTGCTATCGATTGGGAAAGCTAGTGACCAAGCAAAAGGATTTTTATAAATCGTTGCTTGGGTTTGATGGGTGATTTTTTGATAATAATTTAAATCTTTTCTAGTCCAATATTCATGGATTGGGAAAGGTTTTTGATCTTTTGTATAAGGATTGGCAATGGTCTGGTTATCTTCTATCATATATAAAATATCAAAGAAACTATCCGTAAACATAGTGCCATTACTATAAGAAATAAAGCCATTACTTTCTGAAATTCCTAGTGAACCAAATAAAGTAGGTAACTCTTTTTCTAAAGTAGAAGCAAAATGATTTAAGCCATAAATAGGTGATTGCATAGCATCTCCTTTAGAGCGTTGGAATGTTTTTTCCACACGATAAAATTGCCCTTCTTTTGGTCTTACGACTTTAGCCCAACTATCGAGCATTTGTTGATAGGTGACAAAACTTGTCTGACTGACATAGCTTAAACGAGTGAGATTCACATAAGAATTTAAGCCCATTTCAAAAATGACAAAGACCAATAAGCAGTATCTAATGTGCTTTAATGGACTATTTTTGCAGAGGATTAATAATAGAGCTAATCCAGTAAAGCTTAAACCAATACATAATTGCCATGGCTCTAAATAGCTAACAGGATGGCTAATATAATAATAAGTATTACCTACCAAAATAACCAAAATCGGAATAATTAACCACTGTTTAAAGTAATCGTTTGACGTATACCAACGATGAGCAATATAGACCACCATAAAACAAAAGACAAAAGAAAAGCGATATGGATACCAAATTGGAAATTGGCCAGCATGCCATAATTTGTTCAACCATTCAACATTCATACTAACTAATAAAAAGATCGTTAGTAATAGCGCATAAATTTTTTCTTTCCATTTAAATTTAGAACTAAAAAAATAAGCTATAAAAGATAAACTAGCAATTGAACCAACAAAAATATTTGGTAGACCATCAGGCATTTGATCAAAATCAAAACAACCAAAATAGATTTTCGATAATAATTCAAGCGGATTGTAGTCTAGTGTCCAGACCCATTGCCATTTTGAATAAGAGGCTTTCCCACCGATTAGACTATAAAAAGTTGGAACTAATAAAAAGCTAATTAAGCCCATACTTAATAATGAATAGCCAGCAAAACGGATAAATGCCCATAATGCTTGACGAGGAGGTAGCGCATTTTCTTGACTAAGTAATAGATAAAAGAAGAAAAAGACTAAGAAAATGCAAATCATATAGCCGATATAGTAATTACTAAAGACAGTAATTGACAAAGGGATAATGTAATAGAGTGGATTTTTATCCTTGATAAGGCAATCCAAACCATAAATAACTATTGGAAGCCAAATCATACCATCCAACCACATCACATTAAACTGATTCACCGTTAAATAGCTCATTAAACCATACGATAAGGCAAAAACTAAATTCGCTACTGGGGCATGAGGTTTTAGTTTTTGTAGTAAATAACACATACTCATACTACAAAAAGATAGCTTTACTAAGATTTGAATCGTTACAGCAGTTGCTAATTGATATTTATTTACAAATAAAAAGATCAAATTAAAAGGACTCGTTAAATAATAAGCCCATAAACCTAACATATCTCCACCAATCGATTTGGAAAAACTATAAAATAAAGCTTGTGGATCTTCTAAAATGGTATGACGGTAATAGCTGAAAAAATCAACATATTGCTGTCCTAAGTCAATCGTTAATAAAGATCCCGTTCCAAAAGGATAGGTCCCTAGTAAAGCATAAATTGTTACTAGGATGAAACATGGAATTAGAAAAGAGGCTAGCAGCAACGTTTTATTCGTTACTTTGAAAAAAGTTTTCATCTTATAACCTCCAAAGGAAAATCTAAAACAATATAAGCATATCACGAAAAATGAAAGGTTTCATTAAGTTAGAGGTAATTTACATAAAATTGACAAAATAGCTTTAAAAATAGCTTAGGTAGAAAAATTCAAATAAAAATAATACTTTTTTAACAATGTTTACAAGAGATTTGTGCTATACTAATGTAGTTATAGAATAGAATAATGGATGTGAAAACTTTGAATAAAAGAATGAAAAAAAGAGCAGCCAAAATGAAAAAGAAGAAGAAATCGCATATTCCATTTCGATTGAATTTGTTATTATTGATTGTCTTTTTCTCTTTTATCGCTTTAATTGTGCGATTGGGATATATCCAATTAACAAAGGGGGATGATTTTGCTGCTTTAGTTAGAAGGACAGAAACTATCACTACTAAAAAAACAGTACCAAGAGGGAAAATTTATGATAGTGAAGGACGTTTATTAGTAGGCAATGAAGCAAAATTAGCCATCACTTATACAAGAGAATATAATGTGAAAAGTAAACAAATGATGGAAGTTGCCAAAGAATTAACCAAATATGTTTGGATTGATACAAAGGACTTAAAAGAGCGTGACTTAAAGGATTATTGGTATATTAACAATCCAGATAAAGTTGATAGCTTATTAACACCCGAAGAAAAGCAAAAAGCAACAGAGGAATCATTAACTCCAGGTGAAGTATATAGTATGCGTCTGGAACATATTACCGCAGAAGATATCAATTATTCTGAAGAAGAACGTCAAGTAATAGCTGTCTATACGAAGATGAATAGTGCTTATTCACTAGCGACTGTTACCATCAAAAATCAAGATGTGACCGAGACAGAGATTGCTCAAGTTAGTGAACATTTGAATGATTTACCGGGAATTGATGTATCGTCTGACTGGGATAGAACTTATCCGATGAATGATATGTTGCGTTCAATCTTAGGAACCGTATCAACTGAAAAATCAGGTCTACCATCTAATAAAGTAAATGCTTTATTAGCTAAAGGACGTTCGCTAAATGATCGCGTTGGGGTGAGTTATTTAGAAGAAGAATACGATGAAGTACTAACTGGAACTAAGACATTAATTGAAAATACAACCAACAGTTCGCGTGAAATTGTAAAATCAACAGAAGTCTATCCAGGTAAGCCGGGGTCTGATTTGATTTTAACAATTGATACGGATTTCCAACAAAAAATTGAAGATATTGCTAAGAATGAATTAGAAAAACAAACTGATAAAGGGATGGATCGTTTATATATTGTAGCGATGAATCCACAATCAGGCGATATTATTGGTATTGCAGGTAAAAAACGTGTGTATGATGATAATGAAAAAATGACCGGCATTAAAGATGATGCCCTTGGTGCGATTAATAGTTCTTATGGGATGGGATCTTCCATTAAAGCAGCTACCGTATTAGCAGGTTATATGGATGGAGTAATTTCTTTATCTGATAACGAAATTGTTGATGAACCAATTGTCTTTGAAGCATCCAAACCGAAAACATCTGTATTTAACCGTGATGGTCGCATTAAAATCAATGACATAACAGCCTTAGAACGTTCCTCAAACGTTTATATGATTAAATTAGCCATGCGTATGGGTGGCCAATATGATTATGTTCCAGGTGGGAAATTAAATCTAAACTTGGATGTCTTTGATAAATTACGACGCTATTATGCTGAATTTGGTTTAGGTGTAAGAACAGGAATCGATTTGCCAAATGAAAGTGTTGGGTTTAATGGTGGAACAGCCGCAGCTTATTCAGCACTTGACTTTTCTTTTGGTCAGTTTGATTTATATACACCATTACAATTAACCCAATATATGGCAACAGTAGCTAATAATGGTGTGCGAGTAGCGCCTCATTTAGTAAAAGAAATCCATTCATTTGGTGAAGATGGCACAATTGGTAAGTTAGAGACAGTTGTTAATCCTAAAATTATGAATTCAATCCCTGTTTCAGAACCAATTATGGAACGTGTGCAAAAAGGATTATATGAAGTAACTCATGGTAATTATGGAACAGCTAGAACCGTCTTTCAGACCTATTCACCAGTTGTATCCGGTAAAACAGGGACAACCGAAGCTTTCTATGCAGGTGGTGTAAAATCGCTACAAGGAGAACCAGTAACGAATATTACCTTTGCTTCTTATGCACCAGCAGACAATCCGGAAATTGTAGTAACAGTCGTATCACCATATTTCGTTAAAGCTCCAGCCTTTGATTATGGTGCAAAAATTGCAGAAGAAGTATATAAAGCTTATTTTGGCAATTAAATAATTCGCTTTGGCTAAGAATAATGTTTCATAGCTGTTGCGTTATAACTACCTTTTATTATACAATAGGGGTATATAAAATATAATGAGGTGAGAATATGGACACATGGGTAGTCATCATCGGACTATTAGCATTAGCAATTATCTTTTTATTCATTTCGTTGTTCTTAAAAGATAATAATTACGAAGAAGAATTAGATGAAATGAGTGAAAGTCTTTTAGAGCTAAACCGTGAACTTTATTACTTAAAGAAAAAATTCCAAGAAATGGAAGGAACTCCACGAGTAATGCACGCTCCACAATATCAAGCAACTGAGTATACAGCTCAAGACTCAGTAGAAGTAGCTGTACCAGAAGTAGAAGATGTGGAACCAGTTGTTGAAGCATTAGAAGTAACTGAAACATTCCAAGAAGTAGAACCAGTCGTAGATTCTAAAAAACTTCACAACATCACAAAACAACACATCATTACATTGTACAGCCAAGGTTGTGAAATGGACGAAATTAGTGAACAATTATCTGTTCCAATGTCGACTGTACAATCAGTAATTGAAAACTATTTTGAAGTAGACCCAGAGTAAGGAGGAAGAACCATGAGTAAAACAAAATTTCGTTCTCTTGGTATTGGATTCTTGTTCTCAGCGTTAATTTTAGCAGCTGTTAGTTTTGCATGGCCACTTGTACCAGACCAATATAAAGAGCAGCTAAATGAATGGAATTTACCAAAAATTGGTGAAACATACGATAATCCTGAAGTTAAGCCATCTGAATCAAGTGAAATTTCTACAGAAGAATCTATTGCCTTAGAAAGTTCATTAAAACAAGAAGCAGCTTCTTTAGAAAGTAGTTTATCAGCAGAGCAAACTAGCACAACTGAAAACGAATCTTCTAAACCAATTGCTGATGGTAAACCAGTTTCAGTAACCATTGAAAATGGTATGATTTCAATTCAAATTGCCAACATGCTAAAAGAAAAAGGCTTAATTGATGATTCACAAAAATTTGCCGAATACTTAGAAGAAGAAGGGTATGCACAAACCATTTGGGTAGGAACATACGAATTAAGACAAGGTATGACTTATGAACAAATTGCTAATACAATTGGACATAAACAATAAATAATTGAATAAAAAAGCTTCCGAAAAAAAGGAAGCTTTTTATTGTTTATTTGTTTCACGTGTTTTATAATTAACAGTTGAAAGAAGGTGTAACTAGTGAAATATATAGTAACATTATTTTGGGGACTTATCTTAGGTCAAGTTACTTTTTATCTTGGAACAGCTTTAGGTGGTATGGAATATAATTTTCAAAGCGCAGTTGCTCTAGGTATTGGAATTTCGATTTTAGTATATATTCTCGAAGCATTTTTTATTAAGCCAACTAAAGAGGGAACAGTTGAAGCAACAAAAAAATAGCAAGATAAGACTAGACTAACACTTTTATGTGCTAGTCTTATTTTTATGCATTTGTTTATAAAAAAGGGCTTCATAGTGCGATAATATGGCAGAAATAGAAACATTGTTGTATAATAGGAACGTACGTTCTATGAGGTGGTGAACAAATGAGGAAAATCTTACATGTTGATATGGATGCTTTTTTTGCCTCAGTAGAACAAAGAGATCATCCAGAATTAATTGGTAAGCCAGTCATTGTTGGTGGTAAGGCTAGAAATCGTGGTGTTGTATCGACTTGTTCTTATGAAGCTCGAAGTTTTGGCGTGCATTCTGCTATGTCAACGAAGGAAGCATTAAAATTATGTCCAAAAGCAGTGGTTATTAAACCAAATATTGACTTATATCGTCAAGTTAGTCAAGAAGTACGAGCGATTTTTCATCGGTATACAGATTTGGTAGAGCCTTTATCCATTGATGAGGCTTATTTGGATGTGACGGAGAATAAATTAGGTATTAAGTCAGCAACTTTATGTGCCCAAAAAATTCAATATGATATTTATCAACAATTAGGATTGACTTGTTCGGTTGGCGTGTCATTTAATAAATTTTTAGCTAAAATCGCCTCAGGATATCAAAAACCAAGTGGGATTACGGTAGTTGATGATAAAGACTTTCAAGGATTTATTAATCATTTAAAAATTGAAGACTTTTATGGTGTTGGTAAGGTGACGGCTGAAAAGATGCGCAAAAAAGAGATTTTTACGGGAGCAGATTTATTAGCAGTGTCTAAGCAAGAATTAGTGCAAAGTTTTGGTAAGCAAGGGGAAAGGCTGTACCAACAAGTTCGTGGGTTATCAAGTGATGAATTAACGATCGATCGTCAGCGGAAATCATTAGGGAAAGAGACGACTTTTATCGAGGATTGCTTTTCGGAGCGAGAATTAGTGGTCACCTTGGAAAAATATGTGAAATGGATTGTGGATAAGTTAGAAAAAGAAGGTATGGTTTGTAAGACGGTAACATTAAAATTACGTAATCACAAGTTTCAAACAACGACTAAAAGTAAGAGTTTGGTAAATTATACTAAAGATTATGATACTTTAGTAAGGACGATGGATTATTTATTTTATGAGGCTTATGATGAAGAGCCCATTCGTTTGGTTGGTTTATCGGTATCTAATCTATTACCTAAAGAGCAAGCTTTTAAGCAATTGTCATTATTTGATTAAGCTTTCCTTGTTAAAAGTTAGTAATTCTTTTTGTTGAGATATTAATTTGGCTAAAATCATGATAACATAGATAAGTAAGTAAGACGGAGGTTAAAAAATGTATGATTATATAACAGGTGTGATTCAAAAGATTTATCCAACTTATATTGTCGTTGAGGTACAAGGAGTTGGGTATAAGATTATGTTAGCGAATCCTTTTCGTTTGCAAGATAATATGAAAAAAGAAGCTACTATTCTCTTAGAGCAAATTGTTCGAGAAGATTCGATAACATTATATGGTTTCTTATCAGAAGAAGAGAAAAATTTATTCAATAAGTTAATTAGTGTATCAGGGATTGGCCCTAAGAGTGCGATTTCGATTTTGGCTAATGATGATTTGACAGGTTTTATTCAAGCGGTAGATTCAGAAGATATTCGTTATTTAACTAAATTCCCTGGTGTTGGTAAGAAGACTGCCCAACAAATTATTTTAGATTTGAAAGGTAGTCTGGGTTCAGTTACTCAAACGAACCTATTCCAAGAAGAACCGGTAACACCAGGAGCGAAAGAAAGTACGATTTTAGCGGATGCAAGGGAAGCTTTATTGGGGCTTGGGTATTCTAGTCGTGAAGTTACTCGTATTTGGAAGCAAATGGAAAAAGAATCATTTGACTCAACTCAAGCGGCTTTAAGTAAGGCTTTTACATTATTAATGAAATAAATCAAGGGGGTTAAATAGTGGAGCACGAAAGAGTAGTAGATGCCGAGAATTTTGATACGACTGAAGAGTTAAACGAATTATCCTTACGACCAAAGTATTTACAGCAATATATTGGGCAAGATAAGATTAAGGAACAATTAGCTATCTATATTCAAGCGGCAAGAGCGAGATCTGAAGCTATGGACCATGTATTATTATATGGGCCTCCTGGATTAGGGAAGACAACTTTAGCGATGGTTATTGCTAATGAATTAGAAGTTGGTATCAAAACAACTAGTGGACCAGCAATTGAGCGTCAAGGGGATTTGATTGCTTTGTTAAATGATTTAAAAGCTGGAGATGTTTTGTTTATTGATGAGATTCATCGTTTACCGCGTGTTGTTGAAGAAATGCTTTATTCAGCGATGGAAGATTTTTATGTAGATATTATTGTCGGACAAGGACCAACTGCTCATCCGGTTCATTTTCCATTACCACCATTTACTTTAATTGGTGCTACGACAAGAGCAGGTGTATTATCAGCGCCAATGCGTGACCGATTTGGTATTATGGCTCATATGGAGTATTATGATGAAAGTGCCTTAAAAGAAATTGTGACACGTACAGCTAGTGTCTTTCAAGCGGATATTGAACCGCAAGCGGCCAGAGAAGTAGCTTTACGTTCTAGGGGAACTCCACGTATTGCTAATCGTTTATTAAAGCGTGTAAGAGATTATTCAGAAGTTTATTCAGAAGGAGTGATAACTGCAGCAATTGCTAAAGTTGCTTTGGATGCCTTACAAGTTGATGATAAAGGTTTGGATGCAGTTGACCGCAAATTATTAGGCACAATGATTGAATTATATGATGGTGGACCAGTCGGATTAGCAGCCATAGCGGCCAATATATCAGAAGACCGTGAGACAATAGAAGATATGTATGAACCGTATTTACTTCAAATAGGCTTTTTAAAACGGACTGCACGTGGTAGAATGGTTTCAGACTTAGGTTATCAACATCTTAAAAAAGAAAATTTGTACAAAGGGGATATATAATACATGGGATTTACAACAAATGATTTTGACTTTAATTTACCAGAAGAATTAATTGCTCAAACACCATTAAAAAATCGTGCATCATCAAAACTATTGACAGTTGATGCAATAACTAATAAAATGGAAGACAAGCATTTTTCAGAGATTATTGGTGAATTAAATGCTGGCGATACATTGGTAATTAATAACACACGCGTATTACCAGCTCGTTTACACGGAGTCAAAGAAGAAACAGGGGCACACTGTGAAGTATTATTACTAACAAATACGGAAGGTGACACTTGGGAAACATTAGTTAAGCCCGCTAAACGTTTTAAGGTTGGCACAAAAATTACTTTTGGAGACGGAAGATTAACAGCAACTGTTCTTGAAACATTGGAACAAGGTGGACGTATGATTGAATTTTCATATGATGGTGTCTTTCTAGAGATTATAGAAAGTCTTGGTGAAATGCCACTACCTCCATATATTAAAGAAAAGCTGGAAGATCAAGACCGCTACCAAACAGTCTATGCTAAAGAAAATGGTTCAGCAGCAGCGCCAACTGCCGGCTTACACTTTACGAATGAAGTATTGGATGAGCTAAAAGCAAAAGGTGTTAATGTCGTGCCTGTTACCTTGCATGTCGGCTTAGGAACATTTAGACCTGTATCCGTTGATAATTTAGAAGATCATAAGATGCATTCTGAATATTATCAAATTTCACCAGAAACAGCAGAGATTGTTAATAAAACAAAAGAAGCTGGTGGACGAGTGATTGCAGTAGGAACAACATCAATTAGAACGCTTGAAACGGTTGCTAAAGCAAATAATGGTCGCTTAGTGGCAACAAGTGGTTGGACAGATATTTTTATCTCACCAGGATACGAATTTGCCCTTGTAGATGCATTTGTTACGAATTTCCATTTACCAAAATCTACTTTAGTTATGTTAGTTAGTGCATACTTAGGTAGAGAAAATACATTGGCTTGCTATCAACATGCAATTGATGAAAAATATCGATTCTTTAGCTTTGGAGACGCAATGTTTGTGTATCGTTCTTAATTTTTGTAGTAAAATCTACAAATTTTAAAAAAAATATAGATTGTAAAGTATAAAACATTGACAAAGAGAATGCTTAATAGTATAATTCAATTTGTTGCTTAGGGGTGAAAAATGTGAAAATTTCATTGAAACAGCTTGAAGCTTATCAAGGAGAGCCTCGTTATTTTGACGAGAAACTTTGTGTAGAAGATTCACTAAAACTTAGAGACCCTGAGATTATCTCAGCTTCTCCTGCGAGTCTGAAAGGATTTTTCTTATACGAAGGACATTCAGTTATTGCTCAGTTTACATGCACGTTAGACATCACACTTCCTTCATCTCGATCGTTGGAACCTGTTGTGATTTCGTTAGAAATACCAATAGTTGAGAGATATGTTCCTGAAACATCTTCTTCATTTAATGATGATGATTTTTCAGAGATTATTATCCCGCTGAAAGACGATTGGATAGACCTGCAGCCGGCAGTTGAAGATCATATTTTATTAAATCTTCCTTTACAGGTGTTATCACCGGAAGAATTAGAAAATAATCAAATGCCGAGTGGTAAAGACTGGGAAGTTGTTTCTGAAGAACAGTATCGTTCGCAAAAGCAACGTCATAAAGAACAATCAGTTGACCCGCGTCTAGCAGGACTAAAGTCTTTTTTTGAAAAAGACGAGACTGAAGAGTAATTCACAAAAAGCAGTTTAAAAAATAGGAGGTGTAGAACATGGCAGTACCAAAACGTAAAACATCAAAAGCTAGAAAAGCAAAACGTCGTACTCACTTCAAATTAGAAGTACCTGGTTTGAGCGCTTGCCCAAGCTGTGGTTCATTAAGAAAAAGCCATCACGTTTGTCCAGAATGTGGAAACTACGATGGAAAAGAAGTTGTATCAACTAAAGCTTAATTTTAGTTACTTATAAAAATAAAGTCTACCTATCGTAGGCTTTATTTTTTTTGCAAAAAAAGTCATTATCATTGCTTTCTAATCCGGAATGGTTAGAATAAAGTTAAATAGTAACAAACAGAAAAACTAAATAAGAAAGCAGGAATGGTAGTGCAAGAAGAGATTTCAATGAAAGATTTTGAAGAATTAATAAAAATAAAAGAAATTAATCTAATTGATGTGCGTGAAGTGCATGAATTCAAAGCCGGGCATGTGAAAGGGGCTGTAAATTTTCCAATGAGTGAATTTGGCGCTAAGTATCAAGAATTAACAAAAGATGAAGTGTATTATTTTATTTGTCGCTCGGGAAATCGTTCGGGTATGATTTGTGAATTTTTGAATCTGCAAGGGTATCATGGGATAAATGTTCTAGGTGGTATGCTTGAGTGGACTGGTGAAGTTGTGTAGGCACATAATGACTGTATAGGAAAAGCCTATCAAACTGCATGGATACTGCTATACTAAAACAGGAAACTAGATAGGGAATATAAGTTTATTAATTTTTGGTGATAGCCTTTATAAACCTTATTTCTACTGGAAGGGATCTACTGCTATATTCATTTAGTTCTATAAAAATAAGGCTTTCCCAAAGACTAAAAAAAGCAAGCTTTGTCACTAGTAATTCTTGACTTTATAGGCTGTAACTAGTACTATTATAGTAATGTAAATAAAGAAATCCGATGACAGACACATAGTAACAATACTAGCATAAAGAGAGAGAAGACTTGGCTGAAAGCTTTTCATAAGACTAGTAAGGTGAATGACAATCTTGAGGAGAATATGTAATAGTATTCCGGCCACACACCGTTAGTGATAAAGGGAAAGAGTTGATCTTTCTAAAATTAGGTGGCACCACGTATAAGTATATTCGTCCTGACTTCTGTGTGAAGTCGGGATTTTTTTATTTTATAAACAAGGAAAGGTAAGGTATATATAATGATTCAAAAACCAAAAGGAACTGCCGATTTATTTGGCGATGAGGCTCGTATTTGGCAATATGTTGAAGAAACTGCTCGCATTATTTTTAATGATTATCGTTTTGAAGAAATGCGTACACCATTATTTGAAAGCTATGAGTTATTTTCACGTGGAGTAGGTGATACTTCTGATATCGTGTCGAAGGAAATGTATGACTTCTATGATAAAGGAGAACGTCATATGACACTTCGCCCTGAAGGAACAGCTGCGATTGTTCGCTCATATGTGGAAAATAAATTATTTGGACCAGAACATAAGAAACCATATAAAACGTATTATATGGCGCCAATGTTCCGTTATGAACGTCCACAATCAGGTCGTATGCGTCAATTCCACCAAATTGGAGTAGAAGTATTCGGTTCAACTAATCCAGCTGTTGATGTGGAAACCATTGCTTTAGCATGGGATTTATTAAAAGAATTAGGTTTATCAAATATTAAATTAGTGATTAATTCATTAGGTAAAAATGAAGACCGTATTAAATATCGTCAAGCACTAATTGACTATTTAGAACCTCATTTTGATGAATTAAGTGCTGATTCACAAACTCGCTTACATAAAAATCCTTTACGTGTCTTAGATAGTAAAGATAAAAAAGATATTGAATTAGTGAAAGATGCGCCAAGCATTTTAGATTTCTTATCGGAAGAATCACAAAAACATTTTGAAATGGTGCAAGCTTATTTAACTGCTTTAGACATTCCATTTGAAATTGATACAAACATGGTGCGTGGTTTAGATTACTACCAAGATACAATTTTTGAAATTATGACGGATTCTAAATCATTCGGTGCTAAAACGACTATTTGTGGTGGTGGACGTTATGATGGATTAGTAGAAGACTTAGATGGTCCTGAAACACCTGGCTTTGGTTTTGGTATGGGGATTGAACGTTTAGTCTTATTAATGAAAGATGAAGAAGTAGAAATTCCAAATGTTTATGACTTAGATGTATATATGATGGGAATTGGTGAAGATGTGCAAACAGAAGTCCTAACATTAACGTATAAATTACGTCAACAAGGCTATTCAGTGGATCGTGACTTCTTTAACCGTAAACCAAAAGCCCAATTCAAACAAGCACAAAAACAAAATGCGACAATGGTTATCACAATTGGAGATGAAGAAGTTGAAAACCAAGAAGCATCAGTTAAAATCATGGCAAAACGTAAAGAAATTAAAGTACCATTTAGTGAATTAGCAACTAATTTCGATGTTGTATATCGTCAAGCAACAATGGATACAACAGCAATTGATGAGTACTTTAACGCAAAATAGGGAGGAAGTATAGTATGAAAAAGAGAACAGTATATTGTGGACAAGTAACACCAGATATGCTTGGACAAGAAATCGTTGTTCAAGGTTGGGTACAAAAACATCGTGACTTAGGTGGCGTTATCTTTGCGGATATCCGTGACCGTGAAGGCTTAGTACAAGTAGTATTTAACCCTGATTATAACGAAGAATGCTTTAAATTAGCAGAATCTATTCGTCCAGAATTCGTAGTGGAAGTAACGGGTACAGTGGTTGAACGTAGTGATGTTAACCCTAACTTAAAAACTGGTATGTTAGAAATTGAAGCCCATGAATTAGTGGTTTATTCAACAGCTAAAACTCCACCAATCTATATTGAAGATGATTTAAATGTAGCGGATGAATTACGTATGAAATATCGTTATTTAGATATTCGTCGTAAACCAATGTTAGAAAACTTACGCTTACGTCACCAAACGACTCACGCTATTCGTAACTACTTAGATGCAAATGGCTATATGGATGTGGAAACTCCATATTTAACAAAATCAACACCAGAAGGAGCTCGTGACTATTTAGTACCTTCACGTGTTCATGAAGGTGGATTTTATGCTTTACCACAATCACCTCAATTATTTAAACAATTATTAATGGGTGGTGGGATTGATCGTTATTATCAAATCGTTCGTTGTTTCCGTGATGAAGATTTACGTGGTGACCGTCAGCCTGAATTTACTCAAGTTGATATCGAAACAAGCTTCTTATCAGCTGAAGATATTCAAACAATGATGGAAGGTTTGTTACATAAAGTCGTGCTTGATACAAAAGGAATTGATATTCCAACACCATTCCCACGTATGACATTTGATGAAGCGATGACTCGTTTTGGTAATGATAAACCAGATACTCGTTTTGATTTAGAATTAATTGATGTATGTGATATTGTGAAGAACTGTGACTTAAAAGTATTTAGTTCAGTAGTTGAAAATGGCGGCCAAGTGAAAGCTTTAAACTTAAAAGGATTAGCTAGTGAATACTCTCGTAAAGAAGCTGACAAATTAGCTGATTTCGTGAAAAAATATGGTGCTAAAGGTTTAGCATGGATGAAATTTGAAGAAGAAGGATTCAAAGGACCTATCGCTAAGTTTATGACTAACCAAACTGAAGACTTACAAGAACGTTTAAATGCTGAAGTTGGTGATATTATGTTCTTTGTAGCAGATTCTCCAAGTGTAGTTGCTCAATCATTATCTGAATTACGTTTATTCTTAGGTAAAAAACATGAATTAATCGATGAGTCTAAGTTTAATTTCTTATGGGTGATTGACTGGCCATTATTAGAAGAAGATGAAGAAGCAGGACGTTTTGTAGCAATGCACCACCCATTCACTCGTCCAGTTAATGAAGATTTAGAAGAATTAATTAATCATCCTGAAAAAGCTCGTGCGCAAGCTTATGATATTGTTTTAAACGGTTATGAAATTGGTGGTGGATCATTACGTATTTATCGTCGTGATATGCAAGAAGCAATGTTTAAAGTATTAGGATTCACTAAAGAGTCTGCAGAATCACAATTTGGCTTCTTATTAGATGCTTTAGATTATGGTTTCCCTCCACATGGCGGTATTGCTTTAGGATTAGATCGTTTAGTAATGTTATTGGCTGGTGAAGATAATATTCGTGAAGTGATTGCATTCCCTAAAAACGGTTCAGCAATGGATCCATTGACTCAAGCTCCTGGTCAAGTTTCAGAAGCACAATTAGAAGAATTATCACTTAAATTAAGATAATTTTAGTAGGAAGAAAGAGTCGATAAGGTGGGTCCTTGTGGCTCTTTTGCCTTATTTTAATTCATTAGGGGAGAAAGGTGAATTAGAAATGAAGCAAAGTAGAGGAACGGTTTTCAGAAGACAACAAAAATTAATAAAAAAATTGCAAGATGAAGGAGAAATTTTTGTAGAAGATGTAGCCAAAGAATTGGGTGTATCAGAAATTACTATTCGTCGTGATTTGCAATTGTTTGATGATCGTCATTTAATTGAACGATTTTATGGTGGTGCACGTTATATTAAAGGCACTATTCAAACTGAAAAAGTAAAAGATAAAATTCAAACGACTAATAAGCAAATTATCGCTAAAAAAGCAGCAGAATTAGTAAATGATTATGATATGGTCTTTATCAATTCAGGTTCAACGGCATTCAGTTTATTAAAATATTTAGCCCATAAAAAAGTGACGATTTTAACGAATAATGGCCGAGCAATTTTCAAGCGAAATAATACAGAAGCTGTTATTATTGTTAGTGGTGGTGAAATTTATGAAAGAAAAAAATCTTTAGTAGGAGATTTTGCCATTAATTCGTTTTCTAGAGTAACTGCTAATATTTGCTTTTTAGGGGTAGGTGGTCTATCTAAGGAAGGCATTACGACTTATGCTTTACCGGAAACAGCTGTGAATAAAATGATTCTAGAACGTACAGAAGGGCCTAGAATTGTTGTTTGTGAAGGTGAAAAAATCGGCAGAAAATCTAATTTTTTTACGGCTGATTGTTCAATGATTACGCATGTAATTACTGATACGATGGCGAATCGAGCTACGGTAGAGTATTTAAAAGATTTAGGAATTGACGTTATTTTTGTAGATGAAGAAGAGTGAATAGTGGAGGTTATGATGATGGTAACGAAACAAGACATTCGCAAAAGTTATTTAGAAAAAGTAAAGCAAACTTCCCAACAAGAACGACGCCAACAAGAAAAAGAAATTTGTCAACAGTTGTGTCAGCTACAAGTTTGGAAAGAAGCAAAAACAATTGCTTTAACCTTACCCATGGCACATGAACTGTCTTTGGATGAAGTATTTGAAGCGGCACAAATGGCTGGTAAATGTGTAGTTGTCCCAATTACTAGACCGAATCACAAGATGGTATTCGTTTATTATGATGCAGAAGGTCCGTTTGAAATGACAGATTTTGGGGTGAGAGAACCAGTCTTTGAAGGAAGTCAAGTCTGCCCGAAAACGCAAATTGATTTAGTAGTGGTTCCTGGCGTATCATATAGCAGAAGTGGTGAGCGTGTTGGTTTTGGTGGAGGGTATTATGATCGCTTTTTAGCAGATTTTACCCAGACTAAGCTCTCATTAGCCTATGACTTTCAACTGTATGAAGAAACAATATGGCCAAGAGAAAAAACGGATATTACTCTTGATATGATTATAACTCGGAAAGGGGTTGATGTGTCGTGAATTATTATAAAAAACAAAGATATGTAGGAATGATTAGAGATAATTGGTCGGTGACGAATTTATTTTTAGTGATTCAAATTATTGTCTATTTATTGATGACCTTGATGGGCGGTTCAGAAAATCCATATGTGTTGATGGCTTTTGGTGCAAAAGTCAATGGTTTAGTCGCACTGGGGCAATATTGGCGTTTAGTGACACCGATATTTATTCATATTGGTATTGCTCATCTTGTGATGAATAGTTTATTTTTATATTATTTAGGTAATGAAATGGAACGAATTCTTGGTAGCGGACGTTTTTTCGTTGTTTACTTATTAAGTGGCATTATGGGGAATGTTTGCAGTTTTGCATTTAGTAATGCTTTATCAGCAGGGGCAAGTACCTCGTTATTTGGTTTATTTGGCGTGATTTTATATTTAGCGTATAAACATAGCTATGTACGTTCGTTTAATTACTTAGGTAAAACATATGGACCATTAATTATTTTGAATGTTATATTTGGATTTTTAAATAGTGGTGTTGATAATTTTGGTCATATAGGTGGTTTGCTGGGGGGCTTTTTGGTGACGGCTATTGTATCATTTCATGGCGACCAAAATACAAAACTCGTAGAACGTATATTAGCGGTGATTACTTATGTGATTGTCTTTTTATTATTGTTTAGACTAGGAATGTCGAAAGTGTTATACTAGTCTTGTAATTATAAGATTGGGGTGTATGTGATATGGCAAAGAAAATTATTGGTATAGATTTAGGCGGAACATCTATTAAGTTAGCAATTGTCACTCAACAAGGTGACATTCAACAAAAATGGTCGATTCCAACAAATATTTTAGATGGGGGAGCACATATTGTTCCAGATATGATTGCATCAATTAAACACAAAATAGCTTTATTAAACCTAACTACTGAAGACTTTTTAGGAATTGGGATGGGTTCGCCAGGTGTGGTTAATCGTGAAAATGGTACAGTGACTGGGGCTTATAATTTAGGCTGGAAAGAAACCCAAAAAATTAAAGAACCAATTGAAAAAGAATTAGGATTACCTTTCTTTATTGATAATGATGCGAATGTTGCAGCGCTTGGAGAACAATGGGTTGGAGCTGGTAGTAATAATCCAGATGTCGTCTTTATTACCTTAGGAACAGGTGTTGGTGGCGGAATTATTGCCGATGGGAATCTAATTCATGGAGTTGCAGGAGCAGGTGGCGAGATTGGCCATATGACGGTTGATTTTGATGAACCTTTTGCATGTACATGTGGTAAGAAAGGTTGTCTTGAAACAGTTGCCAGTGCGACAGGAATTGTGAATTTAGCTAGACGTTATTCAGAACGTTTTGCAGGAGAATCACAGTTAAAAGAACGTATTGATAATGCAGAGGATGTTTCTGCTAAGATGGTGATGGACTTAGCAAAAGAAGGCGATCACTTAGCAGTTATTGTCTATGAACACTTTGCCGAATATTTAGGAATGGCCTGTGCAGATATTGCAGCTTTATTAAATCCAGCAACAATCGTTATTGGAGGAGGCGTATCAGCAGCCGGGGAATTCTTATTAACAGGTGTACAAAAATATTTCAATCAACATACATTCCCACAAGTAAGAGAAACAACAAAATTAGATTTAGCAAAATTAAGCAATGATGCTGGTGTAATCGGCGCAGCTTCATTAGTTACAAAATAAAGAACAATAGACATGTAGAATGGAGAAAAAAATGGTAATTTTATATATTATTGTAGGGTTAATTCTAGCTTATGCGTTATATGAATTAGTAGCCTACCTTATTACAAGAGCATCCGCAAAAGTGGTTGATTCAGAAGAATTCGGAAAGGATTTACGTCGTGTACAATTAGTTGATGTTCGTGAAAAAGATGAATTTAAGCATGCGCATATCTTAGGTGCTAGAAATATTCCTTATTCACAATTCAAAATTCGCTATAAAGAATTACGCAAAGACACTCCTGTATATTTATACGATGCAGGCGTTCTAGTGAGCGGACGTAGCGCACGTATTTTGAAAAAAGCTGGTTATAAAGATATTTACATTTTAAAAGGCGGTTATGCTAATTGGAATGGTAAAGTCAAAAAAACAGATATTAAATAATAATAGTAAACTCATTTTGGGAGCGATTCTGGGATGAGTTTTTTTGTGGAATTTTCTTAATAAGCAGTATTCAAAATGGGGGAATAAACACAAAAAAGCTGCAGCAATAGCCACAGCTTGTAAATGAGTTAGATTATTGTGGTAATTCATTTTCTAAGTCAGTTCTAATAACCATAACATCGCAACGAGCATTACGGATAACGAATTCTGATACTGAGCCAATGAATAGACGTTCAACAGCGTTTAGACCAGTGGCACCGATCATAATTAAATCGATATTGTGATCGACTGGAAGATTTTTTGAGATAATGTGTTTTGGAGAGCCATATTCAATAACAGTTTCAATAGCTTCGAAATCTGATTCTTTAGCTTGCTCAATATATTCACCGAATAAATTTTCTGCTTGAGAACGAATCTCTTCAGTGAAGTTCCCTTCGAATCCTGCAGGTGTCTGTAATGAGCGAGTATCAATAACATGCGCTAATACAAGTGTTGCATTATTTCTTTTTGCTACCTCAATAGCTTTATCATAGGCTAATTTAGCTTCTTGTGAACCATCAACTGGAACAAGAATGCGTGTATATTCGTGAAACATAATAACACTCCTTTCATCTTTCTATCTTTATTATACAATAGTTTATTCGTTTATGAAAGGCTTTTCTTTTTCGATGTTAAGGGATTTTTTCATAAATAACAAAATAAAAAATTCATTTTTTCTGCAATTTTTTTGAATATATGGTATCCTTATAAGAGATATAAAAAGTGACAGTTTTAAAATAAATAATAGATACAATAAAAATTAGAGGAGGACTTATGAGTTCAATTAAGATTATTGCCCTAGGTGGGGTAAGAGAAAATGGCAAGAGTTTGTATGCAGTTGAAGTAGATGAAGATATCTATGTCTTAGACTGCGGATTAGTATATCCAGAAGAAGCATTATTAGGGATTGATGTAGTTATTCCAGATTTTACTTATTTAGAAGAAAATAAAAATCGCATTGCAGGGGTATTTTTATCACATGGGCATGCTGATGCAGTAGGAGCATTACCATACTTTTTAGAGCATATTGATGCACCTGTCTTTGGTACGGAATTAACGATTGAATTAGCAAAATTATATATTAAGAATGCGAATACTGGGACAGATTTCGATGATTTTCATGTGATTAGCCCGAATACTGAGATTGACTTCGGTACAGCGACTATTCGTTTTGCTAAAACAACACATACCATTCCAGGTTCAGTAGCAATTATTATTAAGACAGAAGATGGAAATATTGTGTATACTGGGGACTTTAAGTTTGACCAATCAGCAAGTATCGAATATCAAACAAACTTTGGTAAATTAGCTGATATCGGTGAAGATTATGTATTAGCATTATTAAGTGATTCAACGGATGCAGAAAGTCATGTTGAAAATATTAGCGACCGTAAAATTGCGGAAAGTATCTTAGAAACATTCGAAAATGCACAAGGTCGTATTATTGTTGCTTGTGTGGCAAGTAATATTTTACGTATTCAACAAATATTTGATGCGGCATATGAAGCAGGTCGTAAAATCCATTTAACTGGAGCGGCGATTGAAGATGTGGTTAAGATTGCGATGCGCTTAGATAAATTAACTTTACCAGCGGATGATTTAATTGTTACTGCAAAAGAAGTGAAGCAATTACCAGATGAAGAAGTCGTTATTTTAGAGACAGGTGCAAAAGGTGAGCCAATTGCTTCATTACAAAAAATGGCACAAGGACGTCATAAATTAGTGAAGTTACATGAAGGTGATTTAGTATTTATCGCTACAACGCCATCAACTTCAATGGAAACAGCGATTGCTCGTACGAAGGATATGATCTATCGTGCGGAAGCAGAAGTATTCGAAATTTCATCATTACAACGTGCTTCAGGTCATGCAACACCGAATGAATTACGTTTAATGATTAATTTATTACAACCATCATTCTTTATTCCAATTCAAGGAGAATATCGTAGCCAATTAGCTCATGCTGAGATTGCGCATGAATTAGGTATTCCGCATAAAAATATTTTCATACCGGGTAAAGGTGATGTTGTTGAGATTAAAAATGGTCGCATGTCAGTTACCGAACAAGTTCCAGCTAGCAATGTCCTAGTTGATGGAATTGGTGTTGGTGATATTGGAAATATTGTCTTGAAGGATCGTAAAATCTTATCAGAAGACGGAATTTTTGTAGCAGTTGTCACAATTTCTCGTCGTTTAGGCAAGATTTTATCAGGACCACAAATTATGTCACGTGGTTTTGTCTATATGAAGACTAGTGAAGATTTAGTACAAGAAGCTTCAGAGATTGTAACAGAAGTTGTTGAAAGTAATTTAGCGTCGAAAGATTTTGAATGGCCTAAGTTAAAACAAGAAGTCAGAGATTCATTAAGTCGTTACTTATTTGAAAAAACAAAACGTCGCCCAGTAATTTTACCAATTATTATGGAAGCGTCTAATTACAAAAAATAATAAATTTACGTTGAGATAGGGGTTTTAGGATGAATTCAAAATTAATTAAAGTATCTATGGAAGCATTGGTAACAATCGCCATTAGTTGTGGATTATTATTTCTTCCATTATCATATCAAAGTATGGGGATTGATGTAGCAATTTTACCATTAATTATTTTCGCGTTAAGACGTGGGGTGTTACCATCAGTAATGACTAATTTAGTATTTGGGTTAGTGGTGTTCTTAATACAATATCCAGTAGCTGGTTCAGTTGGTAGTAATATTGTTGATACGGTGATCGCTTATTTAATGGTCACTCTAGCGGCTTTATTTGCCCGTAATACAGTTCGAACAGCTTTTAATGTACGATTAAGTTCAACACGTTTAAATATCGTTACAGCGTCGTTATTTGCCGTTTTAGCGAGTCAAGTGATGCATCTATTCGCAATGACCATGGCTAGTCCCACAGTATTAAATGAATCATTAGTATCATTTAGTGAAGGGTTCCAAGGAATCTGGTTAATCATGTTATTATTATGGATTGGAATTTCACTAGTATTAGTAATTTTGTTACAAATTAAGCGTGAAATATTTGTACCAAAAAATACACGATTCTTATCAAGACGCGAAAAATCACATCTATTAAACGACTAATATTAAATGCCACGCTTCTACATATAGAAGTGTGGTTTTTTCTATGTAGTTTGGATAGAGAATAAGATATAATAGGGGAAAGATAATAGTTGAGGAGAAAATAAATGAACGATATTGTTAGTGGAATTATCATGTTATTAATTGGTGTTAACACTTTAGGAGCAGTAATTACTGTTTTTAGAGAACCAAGAGATATTGCTGCTACTTGGGCATGGTTATTAGTATTATTTCTTTTGCCGGGTGTGGGCTTTATTATGTATTTCTTTTTAGGAAGAAAGTTAAGCAAACAAAAGATTTTTGATATGAAGACACAGGAATCATTTGGGATTAGTAAGATTGTTGAGTATCAGCGTAAGACTTTGGATGAATCTAAGGGGGATCCGATTTTTCAGTATAATGATTATTTAAAGGATTTGGCACGATTATTTTTAGAAAGTGATGAATCGATTATTACCCGTGAAAATAATGTTCAAATGATTTTAGATGGGCGTGAAAAGTTCGATCGTCTAATTCAGGATATTAAAGCAGCTAAAGAACATATTCATATGGTTTATTATATTTTTAAAGATGATGAAATTGGCCAGGAAATCATGGAATTATTAGTCGAAAAAGCTAGGGCGGGCGTAGAAGTCTTAGTGATTTATGATGCAATGGGGTCAAGAAGTGCAAGTTATCGTTTCTGGGAACAATTGATTAAAGCAGGAGGACAAGCGATTCCATTTTTTGGTAAAAAGATTGGCTTTATTAATTTTCGTATTAATTATCGTAATCACCGAAAAATTGTGATTATTGATGGGAAGGTTGGGTATATAGGTGGTTATAATATTGGTGAAGAGTATGTAGGGAAAGGGCGTTTGGGTTATTGGCGTGATACTCATATGAGAATTACGGGGAATGCTGTATTAATGTTACAGTCACGATTTTTTATGGATTGGAATGCAGCAGCCAAGCCTAATCAATTAATCGCTTATGATGAAAAATATTTTCCTATCTCATCTGAAACTGGAACAACGACTATGCAAATTGTATCAAGTGGGCCAGATAATGATTACGAACAAATAAAAATGGGCATGATCAGAATGATTACAATGGCTAAAAAGACAATCTTTTTACAGACACCTTACTTTGTGCCAGATGAAAGTATGATTGAAGTTTTGCGAATTGCGGCTTTATCAGGTGTTGATGTTAGAGTCATGATTCCTTGTAAACCTGATCATATGTTTGTTTATCGTGCGACTGAATTTTATGCACAGAATTTAGCCGAAGCAGGTGTTAAGATTTATACTTATCAAAAAGGCTTCCTACATTCAAAAACATTAGTCGTCGATGGTGAAGCAGGAACAATAGGGACAGCTAATTTTGATGTCCGAAGCTTTAAATTGAATTTTGAGATTAATGCTTTTATATATGATCGAAAAGTAGCCAGAGAAATGGAAGAGATATTCTTAGAAGATATGGCAAATTGTCAAGAAGCGACATTAGAATATTTTGCCAAACAATCAAAATTCATGCAGTTTAGACAAATGTTTTCGCGTTTATTAGGACCAATTTTATAAAGAAGCAATAGACAATCAGCAGTAATGTTGGTTGTCTTTTTTTTGTTCGAATAATTAACCGCTTACACAAAATGTTGTTTTTTCAGGAATAAAGATAAAAAAAGAAGAAAAGTAATGAATTAATGAACAATAAAACAAGATAAAGTAATGAAAATAAATCATAAATAGGATAAATGACGGTTGATTTCGGGGGGTGCGTGTTATTATAAGAAAAAAGTAAATTAGCAAGGAGGAGATTTTTTAATGAGTTACAAAAGAAAATTGCTGACAATTGGTAGTACCGTGATGCTAACAACAGGATTAGTAACATTGACCCAATTAGAGGCGCAACAGGTTGAGGCAAGTCAAACTGGCTGGCAAGGTAAAAACTTTATAAAAGCAGATGGCAGCAAAGCCAAAAGTGAATGGATTGAAGATAATGGTTCATGGTTTTACATTAAGGACAATGGCGAATACGCTTCAGACGAATGGGTAGGCTCATACTACCTAAAACAATATGGTCACATGGCTCATAATGAATGGGCATACAGTCCAGAAACAGGTTGGCACTACTTTAATCCAGACGGCACTTACGTTCAAAATAAATGGGTTGGAGCTTACTACTTAAAACAATGGGGCTATATGGCAACAAACGAATGGATCTTTGATAAAGACTATGACAACTGGTTCTTTATTAATGAAGATGGTTCATATGCTCATGATACTTGGAAAGGCTCATACTACCTAAAACAATATGGTCACATGGCTCATAATGAATGGGCATACAGTCCAGAAACAGGTTGGCACTACTTTAATCCAGACGGCACTTACGTTCAAAATAAATGGGTTGGAGCTTACTACTTAAAACAATGGGGTTATATGGCTCAAAACGAATGGATTTGGGATGCCAATAATTCTAGCTACTTCTTCATTGGTGAAGACGGTAAATACGTTCAAAATCAATGGGTCGGTGACTACTACTTAAAACAATGGGGTTACATGGCCAAAAATGAATGGATCGGTAAATACTATGTTGGATCAGATGGTAAATGGGAAAAAACTAGTGATGACAACAACAACAATAACAACAATAATGTAGACATTGATGATAAAGGAAATATCTCAATAAAAACCCCTAAAGGACAAACAATTACGATTACTTCAATTGATGATAAACACATCGGAGGAATAGCTGATTCTATTCCTAAATCAAATGGAGATTGGACAGAAGATACAACTTATTTGTATTTAGAAGATGCTAAAGGGAATCGTACATTCTTCTCACTAAGAGGACATACCGATGAAAATAAAAAAACAACCTTCACAATGCCTAATAGTTTAGCGATTAAAAAAGGTGACACTCTAAAAATTGGTTATTATGAATTAAGTGAAGATATTGGGCACTATTATTTTGTGCCACAATTTACTAATAATTTCACGACATTTAAAGCAACTGTAACGGTTAAAGGAATCAACTATTATAATAAACCATGGAAGTTTTCTGAAAACCTTATGTATTGTCCTCTTGCTTTTGATGGTGAAATCACAAGTTTCACTCCAGAATTTATTGAAGGCAAAATAGATCCTAAATATGCAGGATACAAGATTAAATTTGGACAACATCATGCGGAAGGAGTCTTAAGTGCAACAACTATTAGTATAGTTGATAAGTCAGGGCATTTTAAAGTATATAATACTCTTTTCCAAAATTATTATTCAACGCAAGTATGGTTATTTGATAATACTGATGCTGAGAGATTAACTATAGATATAAGTTTACCTAAGGATAAAGATGAATATGGAGATCCAGCACATGAATGGGGGATAGGTGCTCCTTTCTATGATAATGTTGCTTACTTACCTGAAGGTGTAGAAAATGTCTATAACGATGCAGATTTATATCAAGTTTCCGATAATACAATATTCATAAAAAATAAAGTAACCCCAGAAACTGTAAAAAATGCGATGACTATTAAGAGATATAATGAAGATTTAATTTATCCAAAAGATTTCCAAGTTGAATTAGTTCAAAGTACTGTGCCAGTTTTAGAAAATGGCGCAAAAACTGCAACGGGTCAAGTTGAAGGAACAATCATTTATGCAGATGGTTCAAAAGAACAGTTTACTAGGGAAGTTACTGTTACAGTTATTAATGATGATGATCATAATGCTATTAGTAGCACACGTGAAGATATTAATCGTTTAGTGGCCAATAAACCATTAAAAGCTTATTGGTCAGATGAAGAAACTCAAGCATATGATGAATATATCACGAAGAAAAGTAAAACATATCCAGTTAATCAAACAGAAGGTAATGTAGATGATATCGTAACGTTACCATGGGATGATCAACAAGTGGTCCCATTAAGTGAATTACCATTAGATGCAGATGGTGACTTAGAATTCCTTAAATACCATGAAATCGCTAAAGGACGTGCGCTTCCAAGACAGTTAACAATGGTCGAGAATGATATTTATGGTAATGTAAAATTCAGTCTTTATCCTAAGAGTTATTACAAAGATGGTAGTTTAGCAGATGAAACACTTACCTGGGAGCTTATGACTTTAGAGCAAAGAAATTCTAAAATAGACTATAATGCTAAATATTTCATTAAGTATAACGTGAAAGGTGATTATAACGAATATGGTCAAGAACCAGCACCTGACTTTGAGACTATATACCATCGAGATGTAGATGTAGACACACAAAGCGTTTATACAGTTGATCAATTTAATGCTTTATCTGAAACTGAAGTAGCTAAAGTGCTTGGATATAATCAAGTATTTAAGTATAAATTAGCAAAAGGTGAAGCTATTAATGGAAAAATTGAACGTGGAAATACTTGTGTGTATTATGTGGTTGAAAGAAAAAGATATTATGATTTTAGCGAAAAAAGATATCATGAATACATTGACTTAGCTTGGAATACAGGCGAATACTATAACCCAGCATATGGAATACATTATACATTATATGATGAAGATAAAGGCGCCTTTTCTCCTCGAGTTGATTACGAAGAGTATGATAAAGAGTCAGATAAAATTCATCATGCGTATCAAGCGGAATACTTATTCAGTGCAGTTCCTGATGATATGGACGGATTGTTAAATATTGAATTCCCAGAAGCGTATCAGTATGCTCGAGTGACTAATGGAAGACCTTCTAGAGCCTATATCAATGAGCCGGAAATACCATATGTCCCTGGACAGTAAAAATTCTCGACGGTTAGAAGTTGACGGTTTAGGACGCATAATTTAAGTAAATATAGTTGATGCAGTCAGAGTTGTTGTTCTGGCTGCATTTTGTCGGTAATGAAGACTTTATACAAAATATCGAAAATTCAGGAATAAAGATAAAAAAAGAAGAAAAGTAATGAATTAATGAACAATAAAACAAGATAAAGTAATGAGAATAAATCACAAATAGGATAAATGACGGTTGATTTCGGGGGGGTGCGTGTTAAAATAAGAAATAACACACAAAATGCAAGGAGGAGATTTTATAATGAGTTACAAAAGAAAATTGTTGACAATTGGTAGTACAGTGATGCTAACAACGGGATTAGTTACGTTAAGCCAATTGGATGCACAAATAGTT
>NZ_FOGF01000021.1 GCF_900111135.1 Granulicatella balaenopterae
CAAATGATTCAGGTCAACCACAACCAGGTAATAACTTACCAGTAACAGCAAGCAAATCATATGCAGTTCAAATGATTTTAGCAATAATTTTAACTGCTTTTGCTAGTAGCTTAGTTGTCCTAGGAAAAATCAAAAAATAATAAAAACGATTATAAATAATAGCTTTATGAAGTGATTGTCAATCGTTAACTAATTAACCACACAACTTATATTGTGTGGTTTTTTTCAAATATTATTGAAGGATATTCTGAATATTGACTATTTATTTAAGTATAAAGGTGAAAAATAGAAAATTAATAGTAAAAGTAATTTTGTACTATTGCAAGAATTATCTTCTAGTGATAGGATTAAGATGAATTTAAAAGATTAGGGGTGGAGTTATAGTGGAAAAATATTTACAAGAATACCAAGAAGCTAAAAAAACAAGTATTAAAATAGCAGATTTACAAGATGTAGCGACAAGATTAGCGCAATATTTAGAGGAAGAATTAGTTAGTTCGCCACAAGAATTAGATTTATTTTTAAATTGGGTGGCAGCAAACCAAGTCAGTGATGCAGATGTTAGTGATATGGATAGTGCGCAATTATTAGAGATTTTTTTAGTGGGGCAAAAAGATTGTCTTACAGCGCAACAACAAGCTCGTGTCTTAACAACTTTAGCGTGGTATCATTTGAATAGTGGTCAAATTGAGCAAGAATTAGCCGTCTTAGAGCAAGCTGTTGCATTAGGATCTATGTATCCAGAGACCTATTATGCATTAGGACATCATTATTATAGAAAAGAACAATTTGATATAGCTGAAAAACATTTTGAAAAAGCTTTATTTTATAAGCAATTTTCATTTGGTGAAGTAGTTGAGACTTGTAAAGAATCATTAGGTGTGGAATGCTATCAATATAGTTATGCTGTTACATTATGTCGTACAGGAAAGTATGAAAAAGCTCGTGAACTATTTGAAAAGTTATTAATGAGCTATCCTGATGAAGCGTCTTTAGCAGTTACTGTCCCTTATTGTGATGATAAATTAGGTAATAAAGCTCCTTTAGAACAATTTTTAGATCAATATATTAAAGACTTGAAAGCTTTAATTGCCAGAGCGAATGCGGGTGAAGAGGTTCCATATAGTACTTCATTTTTACGTTTGGGGATGAGAATGGAAGTTCCAATCTATCTTTCTAATCGCAAACCATTTGTCTTTTTAACAACTTCTAAGATGGCTTTATTATTCAATGATTTAGGTGATTTAGATCGTGTCATTGCATTAGTGGAGGATGAAGATTTTGTTATTGGGCCAGATATTATGTTTAATCAATATTTAGCAGCATTATGGCAAACAACTCAAAATGATAAGTTTGAGCAATATGTTGAACAAGAAATCACTGAATTAGATAATATTTTAGCCTCAGAGCGTGAAGAAGCTGAAGAATTAGGTGAAGAATATATTGAAGATGAATTAATTGTTGAAATGAAGAACAAAATTAAAGATAATAGCGAAAAATTTAAATCAGGTGAAAAACCAAGTGGACACTTCCAATTGGATAATGAATATAGATGTTATAGTCTAGACCAAATTTTGTAAAAAACTAGAATGAAATAGCTGGACCCATCTCTTTCTGACTATCTATAAAAGCACTTATTACTATTATGGAGTAGGTGCTTTTTATTTTGGGTGGAGATTCCCGCAACAAGTAGCAAATAAATGAGGAGTGCTTGGCGGAAGATAGTGGATAATATCTATCAACTCACAATAAAACTCCTCGAAATATGGTATGATCACAGTAACGAATGATTAGGAGGATTTTCATGACAATTAGATTAACACCAGCAACATTAACGGAGGCCGAGGTAATTTGGCAAATCCAATTAAAAGCTTTTAAAGAATTATTAGACAAATATCAAGACTACGATACCAATCCTGGTAACGATAAAATCGATAAAATCATCGAACAAATGAACGAAGAAAACTCAACTTTCTACCTTATTAAAGATGATGAACAAGTATTAGGAGCGATTCGTGCCGTTGAACCAAGTGATAAACCCTATAAAAAGTTAGGACCAGTGATGGTATTGCCAGAATATCAAGGGAGAGGGATTGCCCAACAAGCGATTGAATTAATCGAGGACATCTATGGTAGTGATTATTGGACATTGGTAACCATCTTACAAGAAGATAAATTATGTCATCTTTACGAAAAAATGGGTTACCAAAAAACGGATGAAACCTTACATTTAAAAGATGGCATGACTTTAATGGCCTTTATGAAGAATTATCAACCTGGTGCTGAAATGTTCAAGTTTGGATTCGGTGGAAGATAATATTCGATCATTCAAGTAAAACGCTGCACAATAAACAGAATGTCGTACCATAAGCATAACGCCGTACTCAAAATAATACGTCCCCCAATACCATTAGCATGAAAACAACCCTAAAACATAAAAAATGCAATTCACTCAAATACCGTGCATTCATTCGATATAAAAGCGCTTTCGTGGTATAATATAAGTGAAGGATAATTGCTAATAAAGGGGGCGTTAGTAATGAGTGTCAAACAATATGTAAAAGATAATCTCTACTATCTACTAGTGATTATGGCGGTATTCTACCTTACACCTTTAGTAATTCAAGATACGGGATCTGCAATGTTGATTCTATTATTTGTGATGCCATTAGTGTGTTTGGTAACAGGGTTTATTAATGCAACTCAACTTGGCTTCAATTGGTTGTTGGTGGTATTGGTGTTTTTATTATTCATTCCAGATGTGTACTTTATTTTTAGAAGTAGTGATACTTGGATTTATGCTATTATCTTTGCGGCTACTACGCTCTTTGGTAGTTCGCTAGGTCAATTCATTCACAAAAAATAAGCAAATAGTAGTAGTGGTTACCTATTGTGGGTAATCACTTTTTTCTTTTAAGGGATAATTTGCATCCATGGTGTATTAGTTATATAATACAGATAGAGGGATAGTGGATAATGATGAAAGGATGAGGAAAATGACTACTCGCACAAAAAAGAATCGTCATAAGAAAAAGTACAGCCTAACAATATTATTACTCGTATTCGTCGTATTAGTTGGTTTCTGGCGTCTTAAACCGTATTTTTGGCCGCAACATAGGATGGATTCATCAAAGTATCATGCGGAAAGTATCTATGTGTATAATTTGACCGATCACAAGGAAGTCAAGTCACTCAACGAGAATCAAAAACGCAAACCAGCATCACTTGTGAAAATAATGACTGTCTACACCGCATTACAAAACAGTAAAGACTTATCTAAAGCAGCGCCCGTCGACACTGAAAGTTATCAAGCTTTAGTCGCACAAAACGCTTCAATGGCAGGGTTCTATGGTAATGAAAGCACTACTTATCGTGACTTATTATATGGTGCTATGTTACCTTCTGGAGGCGAATGTGCTGACTCATTGGCGATTAATATTGCTGGTAGTCGTGAGGGGTTCGTTGATTTAATGAACCAGCAAGCAGAAAAAATGAATCTAGGAAATACTCATTACGAAAATCCAGATGGTCTTGATAGTCCGAATCAATACACAACTGCTAAAGATATTGCGCTTATCTTGGAACAAGCTCTACAAGATGGTGATTTTTATGCAATTTTTACAAAGAAAGCCTATCTATCAACTGCAACTAATAATCATCCGCAAGGTGTCTGGATGCAAAGTACGGTTTTCACTGGTTTAGAAGAATTTGAGCAGCAGGGTTTTGAGATTTTGGGTGGTAAGACAGGAACAACTGATAAAGCGGGCTTATGTTTGGCTACTTTGGCACAAAAAGATGGCAAAGAATATATCGTAGTTGTCATGGGAGTACCGTATCTAAGTTTAAAAAATCCTGGTAAGGGGCAGTTTAAAGATACCATAAAAATTATGGAAGAATTATAAAGCATCTATTCCAATAAGATAGCAAACAGCTCGTATTTTATTGTTAAAAAAAGTTAAATTTATATGACTATTTTGCAGGGAACTGATATAATCATGGAAAGATTTACCAAAAAATCGTAAGGTGAGAGGGAGATGTTTGATGAGTTGGAAAATTATTGTTGATTCAACCTGCAATCTAAAAACATTGAGAAATAAGACTGATAAGGAGATTTTATTTGAGAAGGTGCCAATCGTTATCAATTTGGGAGAAGAAGTATATATTGATAAAGAAGATATTGACACAGAGTTATTTATCTCTGATATGCATCTACATGAGGGTAAGATTTCAACAGCTTGTGCTAGTCCTGAGGTTTATTTGAATACTTTTTATGGTGCTAAAAATATTATTGTATTAAGTCTAAGTTCAGGGTTATCAGGTAGCTATAATAGTGCTGTAATGGCTCAGGAAATCTATCAAGATGCTTATCCGGATGCTAATGTATTTGTATATGATACCTTATCATGTGCTGGTGAGATTGATTTATTAGTCATGAAGGCTGAGGAATTAATTGAAGCTGGTAAAAGTTTTTCAGAAGTTATTGAAGGAATAAAAGCTTATCACAAACACACTGATATTTTATTTTGTTTAGCAAATATGGATAATTTAGTAAAAAATGGTCGAATTAAACCGATTATTGGTAAGGTCATTGGGCTGTTGCATGTGCGATTAATAGGTGGAAGAACTCTTGATGGCAAATTAGAGCCTCTTCATAAGAGAAAAGGGAAGAAACGTGCATTAAAAAGCTTGTTAGAAGAATTGGATAAAGCAGGTTATCATGGTGGGCGAGTATCGATTATGCAAGTTGCAACTGATGAAGACGCTAATTCGCTTAAACAGGAAATATTGGAAAAATATCCTAATGCAGAAGTTACTATTCAAAGTCCAAGTGCAGTTTGCTGTGTCTATGGAGGCGAGGAAGGGATTCTAATAGGTTTTGAAAAAAATCTAGCGGAATCGTGTTAATTAGTTTAGGAAATTGAATAAATAGGAATCTTTTATGAGTTGTCTAATTAGGCAACTCTTTTTTTGGTTTCAAGGCGAATTTGTATTTTGGGCGATTAATTTCGATTTGTGTAGATGGATTTTAGATATTTAGATAAAGGAGGAAGATTTTTTATGATAAGGAGAATCTTATTGTACAAAGTGGTTCTTTTATCTTAATGAGTGTCATATTGTATTATTTTTTTAGCTATAATATAGGTGGATTTTTGGGATACTGTATTATAAATGTGTGTATAGTGTTTCGAAAATGAGGTACAAATCATCTGAAGTAAAGTTAATTTTTGGGAGGATTTTAACGATTATGAAGGTACAAAACGGATTTGGTATGCAGAGAGAGTATCGAACAAAACTTGGAAAGCTACAAACAAATAGGCAAAAGTTGTCACTGAATATGCAACAAAATTTGCGTATTTTACAATTAAGTCATAAAGATTTATTAACCTATATTGATGAGGAGTTGATTAGCAATCCTTTGATGAATGTTGAGTATTCGCTTGGTGAATTGATGATTCCATTAGAGGGGCTGGAAGCCTTTTGGGATAGTGATTATACAATGGATACCTTTATCGATCGAACGTCTGAGGCTTTGCAGATTTATTTAAAAAAGCAAATTATGTGTTATCGTGCGACGAAGATTCGTGATATTATGTTGCATTTATTGATATATGTTGCGGATAATGGCTATTTAATATTGCCTTCTGAAGAGGAATTGTGTCAAGAGTGCAATTGTTCTAAGGTAGAGTTATTGGATGCTTTAACATTGATGCAACAATTGGAGCCGACTGGTATTTGTGCACGTTCGTTAAGAGAATGTTGGTTGATTCAGATTGAGCAGGATTATTCGGCACCTGATTTGGCTTATGTAATTGTGGAGAGTTATTTTGAGGAGTTAATTAAGCGGAATTTCTATAAGATTGCTAATGAGTTAGCAGTATCTACGGAGGTTATTAGTGAGATTGTGGCTTATTATCGTCGCTTAACGGTTAATCCAGCTTATGTGATTATGGATATTCGGGAGGAGTATATTTATCCGGATATAATGATTACAAAAGAAGAGGAGACGGGCGAATTCATTATTGTCTATAATCAGGCGCAGTTACCGGTGTTGTCTTTTGATGAAGGGTATTATCAAGAATTACAAAAGCAAGATGATGATTCCTTACAAGCATATATTAAGCAGATGAAAAGTCGTTATCAGTTCGTGTTCCAAGGGTTGAAAAAGCGTGAGCAGACTTTATTATTAGTGGCGAAGGCTTTTGTGGAGTTGCAGCAGGATTTTTTTGAGAGTCAAGGTCAAAAGAAGATGCCCTTAACCTTAGAAGAGGTTGCCAAATATTGTGATTTCCATCTTTCTACAATTAGTCGTGCCATTCAAGGAAAATATTTCTATACAGATTTTGGTGTATTTTCTTTTAGTGAGCTATTATTTACGCCGAATTTTACTAATGATTTATCGCAAGATGTTGTGAAAAAGTGGATTAAGAAGTTGATTGAAGCAGAAGATAAAAACAAACCCCTATCAGATCAAAAGATTGCGGAATGTTTGGGTGAGATGGATCTATCGGTTGCGCGTCGTACCGTAGCGAAGTATCGTGTAGCTTTAGGTTATGCATCAGCCAATAAAAGAAAAATTCATTAAGAGGTGTAGCTTGTGAAAAGGATTGAAAAGATTTTTAATTTTGTAGCGTTAAGAACAAAAGGTATTAAAGATTCTGATGAAGGGGTGACGACTACCGAGATTGCTGAGGAATTAGGTTTTGCGCGTTCAAACATTTCCAAGGATTTAAATGAATTGTGTCGGATGAAGCGTCTCATGAAAACACAAGGTCGTCCTGTGAAATATTGTCTGTACGATGAAAGTACTTGTTGTGAACAGTATGAAAGCACCTGCTATAAGAAACTAGTGCATCATAAGCGTGAGGCTTTATTATTTGATACAATGATTGGTCATAATGGTAGTTTTAAGACGCAGATTGAACAGGCAAAAGCTGCTATTTTGTATCCGCCTAAGGGGTTGAATACTTTGATTATTGGACCAACTGGAGCAGGGAAGACATATTTTGCTAATTCGATGTTTCAATATGCAAAAGAGCTAGAGATTATTGGTATGGATAAAGAGATGATTGTCTTAAACTGTGCAGACTATGCACATAACCCTCATTTATTATTATCGTATTTGTTTGGGCATGTTAAAGGAGCGTATACAGGAGCTGATGAAGATAATGATGGCTTATTGGCACAGGCGAATCATTCTGTGTTATTTTTAGATGAAATTCATCGTCTGCCACCTGAAGGGCAAGAGATGTTATTTTATTTTATGGATACGGGGACTTATCGACGAATGGGTGATACCAAGAATATCAAAGAAGCTCAAGTACGGATTATTTGTGCAACGACTGAAAATCCTAAATCAACTTTATTATCTACTTTTTTAAGGCGAATCCCAATTGTTATTCAGTTACCATCTTTTCAGGAAAGAGATGTCAATGAACAGATTTTATTGTTGAAGTTTCTATTATCACTTGAATCCAAACAAATTAATAAGACAATTGCTATTGAAGCTGATGTGATCAAAGGAATGCTTGGCAGTGTAACGTATGGGAATGTCGGTCAATTAAAATCCATTGTTCAAAATGTTTGTGCTAAGGGCTTTTTATTAAGTATTGGTTTGGATAATGAAGAAGTTGTATCACTTCAATTTAAGGATTTTCGTTCATTGTTAGAAGAAGGGTATTTGCGTTTTGTGGAAGATAGGGAGCGGTATCGTGAGTTCTTATTGCATGTGAATCAAGATGTGTTAGAATTAACGCCAGATTCTTCATTGCAAGTATTGGATGGTGATTCATATGAACTGCCGTATAATTTGTATGAGATTATTGGTGATAAGATTGCCTTATTAAAAGAAGAAGGAGCTTCAATGACAAGTATCCATGATTTTATTACAACAGACATTGATTTGCATTTGAAGTCATTTTATAAGGATACTTTATATGCTTCAGAAGAATATGATAATTTGTTTTATATTGTAGATGCGTCGATTATTGAGTTTACACAGCATATCCAACAAATAGCTGAGCAATCTTTAAAATGTACATTTTCTAAAAAGTTTTTGTATGCGATGAGTTTGCATATTAGTTCCTTCATTAAACGTGTTAAAGCAGGACTAGTAGCTACAAAACAACACCAACATGTAAAAGAATTCGTTAAAATGTATCCCGAAGAGTTGAATTTAGCGAATCGAGTAAAAGCATTAATTGAAGAACAATTTTTAGTTCCAGTTCCTAAAAGTGAAGTAGATTATTTAGCGATGTTATTCGTTTCATTGGAAGGAAAACTTCATCAAGGTCAAGGAATTGGGATTGTCGTTGCTTGTCATGGTGAAGGTGTAGCAGAAGGCATGGTTGAAGTGTGTAAGGCATTATTGAATGCTGATAATATTCGAGCTGTAAATATGCCTTTAACTATGGCTCCTAAAGAAATGTATCCCATCGTTAAAGATGCTATTATGTCAGTTGATAAAGGTGGGGGAGTCTTGTATTTTACCGATATGGGTTCTTTAAGTATGTTTGATAAACAATTGAAAAATGATTTAGCAATAACCATTGAAACATATGAAATGGTCACCATGGTCATCTTATTAGAAGCCGTTCGCAAGACACAATTAGCCGGTAAAACAATTACTGAAATTGCGACAGAACTAAGACGCTTTAGTGGTTACGTAACTAAGGAACAATTAGGAATTAATTCAATGTCAACTAAAGAAAAACTGACTAAACCAAGAGCGATTATTACGATTTGTTCTAGTGGACAAGGAACTGCTCGGATTGTTGAGGAGATTATTAATCAAGCCTTAAGTGATTATTTGGAATTGGTAGTAGAAGTCTTTCCAATTTCTCTAATTGATGCGGATAAAGAGATTAGAAAGCTACAAGAAAGTTATGATATTTTGGCGATTATTGGTCTAACGAATGCCGGATTTGATATTCCGTATATTAGTATTGATCAATTATTAGATGTGAATGGTGTACAGTATTTGGTTGATATTTTAGAAGAAAATATAGTTGAGGAACCACAAGAATTAGTTCTAACAAAAGAATTATGTATTGATTATTTATCACAATATTCTATGTTTTTAAATCCAGTTAAAGCAATTGATAGTTTATGGAGTTATACTAAAAAAGTTGAATATCATCGACAAGAGCATTATGTCAGTGGTTTTAATTTGAATGTTATTTTACATTTAGCAAAGATGATTGAGCGGATTCTTCTAGGTAAGCCGCTAGCTGATATAGAAGTCGATGAGACAAATCAATTGTATCAAGAATTCCAAAAGATTATCTTAGAAGTTAATCGACAGTTAGAACAACAATTACAAATTCAAATTCCCCCATCAGAAGAAAAATACATTATCAGTATGTACTTACATGCTAGTACTACTCAAATAGATACACAATAATTATCAATAATACAAAAAGAATACACTAACTTTTTAGTTTTAGTGTATTCTTTTTATTCTGCAAAAGCGATTACAATCAGCTTCTTATGTATTGGCACGGTATTTGCTGTATATATAATGAAAAGGAGGGATAAAGACATGTTGAAAATTATTGTAGCAACTCATGGTAAGTTTTCACAAGAATTAATTCATTCAGCTTTTATGATTTTGGGTGAAAAAGATAATGTTTCAGCGATTACTTTTTTACCAGGTGAGGGTAGTGAAGATTTAATTGCGAAATATCAAGAGGCTCTAAAAGATGTATCAGCAGATGATCAAGTGATTTTTTTAGTAGACTTATTTGGCGGTTCACCATTTAATGCTGCAGCGCGTATTGTTTCTGAATACGGAGACAGATATCGCTTAATTGCTGGAGTGAACTTAGCAATGGTTATTGAATTATGCAGTAGTTTTGTTGAAGATTTAGACCAGTTAGTAGACTCAGTAGTTGCACAAGGAAAAGAAAGTGTTGTTGAATTTGTTATGCCTACGCAAGACGTAGACATGGATTTAGATTTGGAGGGATAAACTTATGGCGATGGATGTTAGATTAGCACGAATTGATGACCGTTTAATTCATGGTCAAGTAGCGACAGTTTGGACAAAAACAACAGGAATTAACCGTATTTTAGTGGTTAATGATGATGTGGCAAAAGATACTCTACGTAAAAATTTATTAAAACAAGCTGCTCCTCCAGGGGTTGTAGCTAATGTGATTACTGTACAAAAAATGATTGATATTTGGACTAATCCTAAATTTGATGTATTTAAAGCAATGTTATTATTTACTAATCCACATGATGTTAAAACAATTATTGACGGTGGAGTAGATTTGAAATCAATCAATATTGGTGGAATGAGTTATTCTGAAGGTAAGAAAATGGTCACAACTGCTATTGCGGTTGATGATAAAGATGCTGAGTGCTTTGAGTATTTAGCTTCTAAAGGAATTGAATTAGATGTTCGTAAAGTAGTTGCCGATAAACAAGAAGATATGATTACAATTTTAAAAAATAAATTTTATGAATAGGGAGGTACTATAATGTCAGTTAATATCATTCAAATTATTTTAGTTATAGCCTATGCATTTATCGCTGGGATGGGTAGTGTATTAGATGAATTTCAAACTCACCGTCCATTAGTTGCCTGTACAGTGATTGGTTTAATCTTAGGTGATGTACAAACCGGTATTATTTTAGGTGGTTCATTGGAATTATTAGCTTTAGGTTGGATGAATATTGGGGCTGCTTTGGCTCCGGATGCTGCGTTAGCTTCTGTAGCGTCTGCTGTTTTAGTGATTGCTTCTGGTGTTGATACTAAGACTGCTATTACAATTGCAGTTCCATTAGCAGCTGCGGGACAAGTATTAACAATTTTTGCACGTACAATTGTTGTAGGGATTGTTCATAAAGCAGATAGCTATGCGGAAAAAGGTGATATTAAGGGTGTTGGACGCATGCATTTAGTTAGTTTAGCAGTTCAAGGTTTGCGTATTGCCATTCCGGTCGCTTTATTATTTACAATGAGTCCTGAAGCTATTCAAGCTGCTTTAAGTTCATTACCAGAATGGTTAACAAATGGTTTATCAGTTGCAGGTGGATTTATCGTAGTTGTTGGGTATGCTATGGTTATTAATATGATTAGCACAAAACACTTATTACCATTCTTCTTCCTAGGATTTGCCTTTGCCGCAATTTCTGAATTAAACTTAATTGCATTGGGTATGATTGGATTAATTATCGCTTTAGTATATATTCAATTATCACCAAAATACAATCGTGTGGCAGGCGTTGGTGCTACTGAAGGTGCTGCTGTTGGTGTTGATGAATTTGAAGCTGAATTAGAAGATTTATAGGAGGGAATAGGATGACAACGAATAAATTAACTAAAAAAGAATTGCAATCTATTTTCATTCGTTCTGGATTACTTCAAGGATCATGGAACTTTGAGCGTATGCAAAACTTAGGGTATGCCTTCCAAATGTTACCAGCGATTGAAAAGTTATATCCAGAAGGTAGTCAAGAACGGATTGATGCATTAAAACGCCACATGGAATTCTATAATACTCATCCATTTATGACCGCACCTATTTTAGGGGTTAACTTAGCGATGGAAGAACAACGCTCAAATGGTGCTGAAATTGATGATGCAGCTATTAATGGTGTGAAAGTTGGTATGATGGGACCTTTAGCGGGTGTTGGGGATCCGGTATTCTGGGCTACTTTACGTCCAGTATTAGGAGCTTTAGGTGCTTCATTTGCCTTAGCTGGAAGTATTGTTGGACCATTAATCTTCTTCTTAGGATTCAACTTCTTCCGTCTAGGTTTTAGATATTATGGAATGATGTTTGGATATAAAAAAGGAACTGAGATTGTTACTGATTTGGGAAATAACTTCTTACAAAAATTAACAGAAGGTGCTTCTATCTTAGGTTTATTCATTATTGGGGTACTGGTTCCGCGTTGGACAAGTGTTAACTTCCCATTAGTATTAGCCAAATATGAATTACAAGATGGTACTGAAGTCGTTACAACCCTACAAAACTTATTTGACTCATTAATTCCAGGGTTAATTCCATTAGTGTTGACGTTTGTATGTATGCACTTATTGAAGAAAAAAGTAAGCCCATTAATGATGATTTTAATCTTATTTATCGTAGGTATCTTAGGTTATGTAACAGGTATTTTAGGATTCTAATAATTGGAGATTGGAGGGATTGGGGATGCGGATAAATACCATCATCTATCATAGAGAGAAAGCTAATTACTTTCGAACTGTTTATACAGCTGTGAATGGTGTTTTGGAATTAGGCAATAAAGCAATTGAATTTTATGGTTCTGATATGAAATTTTTTATTCAAATCCCATTTCAGTCCATTGAAAAGATTGAGCCGCAATTAGTCTTCGGACGCTTTTATCGAGGAATTGTGATTACAGCAGATGGAATACGATATCATTTTGTGGTTGGAAAAGCAAAATTGTTCTACCAAGAATTAATAAATTTATGGAAGGATCAATCTTCATTATAAACTATCATACAAAATATTATGGCACCTAGCTTTATAGTTAGGTGTCTTTTTTATGCTTAGTTACAATATTTACATTCTTTTTCAGAAAATTCATACACATATATTTCATCTAATGGTATACTATTTGGGTATAATTGAAAACAGAGTAGGTGAGTAAATGAAAAAAATCAAAAAAATGATAACAGGTTTTCGTGAGCGTCTTATTCATAAGTATACTAAGTCAACGAAACGTTCGGTATTTGTATATGCAGTATTACGTGTGATGGTAATTATCGTAGCGATTAGACAATTAATACATGGCAATTTTGAAGGAACATTTTTATGTGCCTTTACATTATTATTATTTACCATTCCAACTTATTTAGAGGATAGCTTCCAGATAACTTTTCCGAGTGCATTAGAATCAATTATTTATATTTTTATTTTTGCATCAGAAATTTTAGGGAGTATTGGTAATTTTTATGGGTTGATTCCATTTTGGGATACCATGCTTCATACAACAAATGGCTTTATCTGTGCAGGAATCGGCTTTTCGCTAGTTTATATCTTGAATGATAAGTCAGCTAAGGTAACCTTGAGTCCATTTTATGTGGCTTTTGTTGGTTTTTGTGTATCGATGACAGTTGGCGTGTGTTGGGAATTTTATGAATATGCCGGAGATCGCTATTTTGCGATGGATATGCAGAAGGACAGGATTGTAGAGCAAGTTAATTCTGTTTATTTGAATCCTGAAAATACGAATGAAGCTTTCCATATTGATGGTATTCATCGGGTGGAGATTTTTTATGGCGAAGATGATGTTTATGTGATTGATGGCGGTTATTTAGATCCAGGAATTAACGATACGATGAAAGATTTGTTCGTTAATTTGATTGGAGCGGTGACTTTTAGTACATTGGGCTATTTCTATCTATATTCTAAACAAAAATACGCCTTCCTATCTAATTTCATTCCCGTAAAAAATGAAGATGTAGAAATAAAAACAACAATTGAATAAATTATTAATCAAACGTTAGTAGAGTAGCCAAACTTTACTAGCGTTTTTTTGCGTGGATAAAGTATGCTACAGCAATCTGACTACTATAAGTCCAATAAGATTAAGAGCTAATGCAATCATGTGTAATATATTACAATTTAGTATCAGAAGTGAAATAGATGAAGTTAGATTAGGTTTGAAAACTGAAGGACTTAAATGATTTATATTATAATTTATTCTATTTGAAAGTGTCTTTTTTAATTATGGATTTGAAGTAGAAAAAGGTTTATTTTAATTTTTATTAGTAATAATTTAAACAAATTAATTTTTTACATTTTTTAAAAAGTGTCCAAGTTAATTAAATTAAAATTTTGTATTTACTATTCTTAGTATTAAGGCTTCTTTTAATACCATTAGTTATGTTATTTTAAGTAGTTATTGGAGTAAGTTATTATATCGTATTAACGCTGATTTTATATTGAGTATATTCAATTTAGCATAATGATATTATAGTTATTTTATGTAAATATTAAGAAATAAACTAAAATAAATATTCTAAAAACATATAATTTGCGTTTAATAAATATTCGTTAATATATTTTTAATGTAAACCAATTCGAAATATTCTATTCAAAAAATATAAAACAGTAAAATACTAAAGAAAAATTTAAAATATCATTAGTGTGAAAAATATTCAATGAATCAAATTTAAGTAGTTGGTAGAAGTATTATAAAAATCGAGTTTTTAGACATTTTGAATTATTTGTAAAACTATATCAAATCAAAAAATAGTAAAATAATTCCAAGATAGGAGGGAGATAGGAAAATATAAAAATGAGTAAAATAATAAGGGTAAAAAATCGAAATATTTGCTATTTAGAAAGTTAATACTAACATTTGGAAATTTAATCAAAATAAAAATGAAAAAAAGAGGGGATAATATTTGATAAATAATAAAAGGAAAAGAAAAAATAATTATTTATATAGAATTAAAAAACAAATAAGTACATTTATACTAGCGTTATGTGTTGTATTTTCAGGATTAAGCAATTTTAATTATACGTATTTTGCAAAAAGTGAAGCTAAATCAAATCGAGATATTAGTGAGTATGTGTATAATCTTACTGTTGATAATAGAAGTGTTAATGCTGGAGAAAATGTAAAAGTGTATTTTCAATTTAATGAAGAAAAAGGAGATATTAAAGAAGGAGATTATATTGTTGTTAACTGGACAAATCGTGCAAATGGAGAAGCATTTTTTGAAGGATTTGTACAGAATATACCTCTTATGATCCAAGGGAAACATGTCGGTGATGTTGTTGTTGAAATAGATAAAGCAACTATTACCTTCAATAGTAATATTAATAATTTAATGGATGTTGATGGATGGGCATGTTTTGATTTATTAGCCAATAATGACTCTGCTTCAATGGATGAAAATACACAGAGTTCAAATATAACTAGTGGAAATAAAACTGTTCGTGTTGATATTACCAAACCTGCTTCAGGAACAGTAGGCGTATTTTATTATAAAACAGGGGCTATGTATCCAGAAGATGTAGATCATGTTCGTTGGTGGTTAAATATTAATACTAACAAAAATCCATGGATGGAATCAGGTATATATATTGAAGATATAATCCAACCCGGACAAATTCTTGATATTGAAAGTTTTGAAATAACACTTACTTATAGTGATGGTTTTTATAAAGTTTTTAAAGGATCAGATGCAATAAAACAATTTCAAGAATTTCTTGTAGGAAGTACAATTACGACAAGTTTTGATAATGCTCCAGGAAAAATAATAGTAAATATCCCTAAAGAACATGTAGAAAATAAATTGATTTCAATTTCATATACCACAAAAGTAGAAAATAAACAGCAAAAAACATTTTATAATAATACAAAAGCTTCGTATCAAGAATGGGATCAAGAAAAGGTTGATATGAAAGAATTTAACGCTCAAGTTGAGAATGTTAGTGCTGATGCTGGCATTACAGGAACAATAGGTGGTGAATTAAAAATATTTAAAATGCTTAAAGAAACAAAAGAACCTATTGAAAATGTAACTTTTGTTTTAACGAGACAAGATGGTGGAGAAATTCTTGAAGGAAAAAGAGAAATTCATTTAGTAACAAACAAAGATGGAATGACTAACATTAAAGGACTACCAGTAGGTGAATATCAGGTGAAAGAGAAAGTGGCGCCTAAATGGATTGAATTAGATTTATTAAATAATCCATCGTACACATTTGAAGTAAAATCAGGTGATACCGAAGGAACATTTTTATCAATAGAAAACCAATTAAAGTTGATAAATATCGATGTAAAAAAAGAATGGGTTGGTAAATCACAAGATGAAATACAAGTAACGTTATTCGCTGATAAAAAAGCTGTTCGAACAGAAAAATTGAATCAGAATAATCACTGGAAAGCGACATTTTCTGACTTGCCTGAATATGATTTGCTTACTAAACAAAAAATAGAGTATACAATTGATGAAGAAGAAATAAGTGGCTATAAGAAAAGTATCTCTGGAAATCAAGATAAAGGATTCGTAATAATAAATATAGAACAACCAGATTTAATGATTTCAAAAAAAGTTATCGGTACGTATGCAAATTTTCAAAAGGAATTTGAGTTTGATATTAATATAACATTAGAAGATGGAACTCCACTTTCAGGAGAATATTATTATGAAGGAACGTTAGATCCGTCGATTAAGGGAGATAATGTAAGTCCTGAAAACGGAATGATAAGTTTTGAAAATGGAAATTCATCTTTTAAGTTGGCTCATGGACAGAGAATACAAATTAAAGATTTACCATACGGCTCTCAATATAAAATAACAGAGAGACAAGATAATTCAGATTTGTATAACGTAACTTTTAATGGAGTTGATGGATCAGACAATGGTGTAATCAATGAAGATAAAGTGATTGATGTTGTTAATAAGAAAGAGATAGTTCCACCTACAGGAATTGATCAAGGAAAAAATGGTATAGCAAGTATAGTTGGAAGTATAATTGCCGGTATTCTTATAGTTATCATAATAGTAGGTAATATAGTTAAGCGACGTACAATATTGAAGGAATTATAAAATGAAACGAGAGTTAATATTTTTAGGCATTAAAATTTCTGCAATAGTATTTGTACTAGTATTGGTATTTACATTTGTTTTCGGAATTGCTAGATGTTCAGATAATATGATGTCGCCTGCATGTAAGGATGGAGATATTATATTTTTCTATCGATTGAGAAAAAACTATGAAGAAAATGAATTAGTTATAGTCAATAAAGATGATAAGGTACAAATTCGAAGAATTATAGGAAGACCAGGTGATATTATAGAGATTACTGATGCTGGTCTTATAATTAATGGATATCAACAACAAGAGTTAGAAATTTTTAAACAAACCCAACCTTATTTAGATGGAATAAAATTCCCTCTTGAATTGAAAAATGATGAATACTTTGTTTTGGCTGATAACCGAGAAGGCGCAAAGGATAGCAGAATATATGGCCCTATAAAAGAACAAGAAGTAAAAGGATCAGCAATGATTTTGATTAGAAGAAGAGGACTTTAATATAAAAAAATTAAAAGGAGTAAAATTATGAAAAAAAGAATAGCAAAATTAGTAGCAGTAGGTGTAATGGGACTTTCAATTGGTAGCACAGTTTTAGCAGCACCAGGAATTAATGAAGGAAGTGAACAGGTACCAGCTAAAGCAGAGATTACAAAAATCTTTGAAATGTCAGAAGGACTTAAAGTTCCGGAAGTAAAATTTGATTTTGAAGTTTCAAAAATAACAAATGATGCTCCAGAAGCTACAATTAAGAGTGTTGAATACAAGCAAGGATCAGAAAAGGGGCAAATTAGTGATGGAAGCTATAAAGTTGAAAGAAAAACAGTATTAGAATTTACAAATAAATTCCCTCATGCAGGAATATATGAATATCAAGTAAAAGAAAGCAAAGGAAATGCTGAAGGAGTTACCTATGATACCAACACATACAAAGTTAAAGTTTATGTTGAAAACACAAATAATCAAAAAGATACATTTGTAAAGAGCATTGTATCCGAGGATAATGAAGCTAAAAAACCAATTAAATTTGTGAATACGTATAAAAAAGATGGAAAGTTAGAAATCGAAAAGAAGATTGAAGGTAAAATGGCAAATTTAAATGATAAATTTAAGTTTACTATTCAATTAACTAAAGCAAAAACTGCAGATGAAACACAAATTGAAGGTACGATTGTGAAGAGTAATGGTGATTCCGAGGTTATTCAGTTTACGTACGGTAAAGAGTCTACGTTCGAATTAGGAAAAGATGATAAATTAGAGTTTAATAGTATTCCAGTAGGAACACGATATGTTGTAACAGAAAAAGGTGTTGGAGGCGATGGATATACACCTAATGTCAGTGTTGTTGAAAATGGGGTAAGTAATGAAAAAATTAATGGTGATGAAAAAAATGATGTAAAATCTGTAAAAAATCCTGCAACTACTAATTTGGTAGGTGAAGGAGAAAATAAAGTTACATATACTAATATTCATGCATCTTCACCGGTAACAGGAATCCTTTTAAATAATATACCATTTTTAATTATGATGGTGTTATCTCTGTTTGGAATAGGGGCGTTCTTCCTTGGAAAAAAGCACAAATTTAGTAAATAGAAACTTTAGTATTTCTATATTTCCAAAAATTTTTAAGATTATAGATTATATTATTAATAGCTTTATTTTATTATTTTTATGTTTATCATTTATATATTGTTGTTATAGTATCTGGGATACAACACAAATATATAATAAAGCAGATTCAAATATTTATGATATATATAAACCTTCCTCAAAGGGTAATTTGTCTTTTGAAGAATTAGTTCGAATAAATAAAGAAGTAATTGGCTGGATTAATATTAACGATACTCATATTGATTATCCAATTGTACAATGTGAGGATAATTTTAAGTATGTTAATACAGGTGCAGATGGCGAATATTCTCTTGCCGGAAGTATATTTATGGATTATAGAAACAATAAAGATTTCTCTAACATGAATAATATTTTATATGGCCACAATATGGAAAAGCAGGCTATGTTTGGTGAAATTAAGAACTATTGTGATAAAGATTTTTTCTCCAATCATTTAAACGGAAGACTTTATTACGATAGCGACTGGCATAATATAGAAATAATCGCTGTAATGAAAGTTGATGCATATGATGAATTTATTTATAATACCAGTTATGCAGACATTTCAGATGAAACAAAAATTATAGAATATATTTCGAAGAATGCCATTAATATAAATGTTGAAAATATAGAACACGGGAAAAGATTTTTAACAATGTCAACCTGTACTCCAGAAATAACTAATGGAAGACATGTATTAATAGGACAAATAGAAGACTAGCAACAATAAATAAGAAAGGAAAATAACAATTTGTGAATAAAACAATAAAAAAATTAGGATTATTGTTAGTTTTAATAATGAACATATTTTTTATGGAAGAAACAGTAAATGCGAAAAATGGTTCAGCGTTAACAGTTGTTTTAAATGTTGGACAACAGTTTGATACTTTATCAAATACATATAAAGACGAGGATTTAAAAGGTGAATATTGTATATTAGCTAAAGATAATTCATATCCGCTTCCAGAGAATATGAAAGGAGGAAAATTTAATTTCGAATTACAAGGGAAAAATCATAATAGAAAACTTGAATTTGTTTTTGAACAAGAAGGATTATACGAATATACAATAGAACAAATTTCATTAGAAAGACAAAATTATAGCTTCGATAAAAAAGTATATAATATTTTTATAGATGTAGAACGTCTAGGAGAAAAATTAGTAGCGCAAGTAATTGTGAAAAATAATTTAAATGAAAAAGTTACAAACCTTATTTTTAATAATTCTTATAATAATGAAAAAGCTGTTTTTTCTAAAGCTGATAAGTTACCAAAAACTGGTATTGCAACTAATACAAAACTTTTTGGAATAATATTTTTAGGCTTTGGAGGAATATTATTTATAGTCAACTACGCACACACTAAAAGACGAGGCTTATGAGTAATATACTTAACTGTGTATTAGCTGCAACGCGCTTAGATACAGATTACATATTATTTAGATTTAAGTAATAGAGATATTCTTGTTAGTGGCAATATAAAAGTAACCACTTCTGTCAATCAAAAATTACCACTTTTGGTAGTTGAAGATTTGTGCCGACCCCCTAAAGTTAGACTTACAAATCTAGCTTTGAGGGGTTATTTTTTGTGGGTGGGAATGGTGGTGGGGAGTATAAAATTATACAAAAATCAAAATAATCATAGGAAATAGACTAGTAATATCGAAAATTTATAACAAAATCACGGAAAGTAAACTTTACATATATGGGGTTATTCTATATAATAAAGGAAAGTAAACTTGTCATGAGGAGGCGAAATATGAAAAATAACCTTGAAAAAATCAGAAAAGAAAGAGGCTTGAAACAAGACGAATTAGCAGAAATCTTGGAAGTATCAAGGCAAACGATAGGATCATTAGAAAACGGAAGATACAATCCTTCTATTATTTTAGCTTTTAAAATTGCAAAATATTTCGATATGACAATAGAAGAAATATTTATTTATGAGGAGGGAAAATAAATGAAAAAAACATTTGGTATTTAGGTTATTTAATTGTTTTAATTTTGGTGGTGATTTTATTTACCGTAGATTTAAGTAAACCATTAGAAATAATTATTTCAATATTATTTGGATCAATATTCTCGATTACTTTTGTTATGACAAATCATAATAAGAAAATAAACAAAGATAAAGCATATCGGATTGCTGTAAATGATGAGCGAAATATTGTTATTAGCGAAAAAACAGGTAATGAACTTTCACATATATATATGGTACTGTTTGGCGTTCAAGCAATATATGGCATTGCATATGATATGTATGACATAGCAATTTTTAATGGTATAGTAGTGTTTATTTCTCCAATCATTCTAATCTGCATAAGCAACTATTATGAAAAGAGAATATAAAGTATAGCGCCAAGAAATCTTCTAAGCTTTAGAAATGTGTGTAGCTTAGGGATTGATGTTTCATTAATATTATTTAGATCTAGCGTTTATTGTTTTATCGATGGTATTTCTGTAATAGAATTTATTAAAAATGCTAGGGGAAATAAAGTGTTTTTTAGTTTTAACAAGTTGAATAAAAGGAGAAAATTATGGGATTATTTTTTAATAGTGGTAATGAAGTTCAAGATAAAATTATAAAAGAATTTGGAAAATCAGAAGGATATTTGGTAGCTGAGAAATATAATAAACCAGCAAATAGTTTAATTAAGTTTTTACTATATCAAACTGGTTGGATACTAGATCAATGCAGACAATTTATATTATATTTTAATGAAAAAGGTGTGTATGTAAATGAAATAAGCAATTCATTAAATGGTACTTTCAGATTAATGCCTTGGAGTGAAATAGAAAAATTTATAGTTGAAGATAAAGGGAATAAAGCAAGAATCTCTATAATCCATCTAGACAAAGAGTTTAATTACGAAATATTTTATAAAAAAACAAATTATTTAAAAGGCAATCGCGAAAGATTTATGACGCTAAAAAATAATAATTTTAATAAAATAGATTGAGGTTAGGAAAATAGTTCACTTTCAGGATAAGAAATAATAAAATAGCTGTAGCAAGAGTAGTTAAGAGAAATCTTAGCTGCTTTTTTTGCTGCATCAAGTTCGGTTATCTCTCCACCTAAATTGACTAGTAAACGCTAACAAGGTATACTAAAAATGAAAAGTAATGCTTAGAAATCGGTAATAATGAAGGGGGATTTTATCGGAAAGGGTGCTAGTATGGATATAGATAGATTTTTTAAAACAGTTTTATCACAAAATGCAGAAGAACTTAGAAAATATTTTCATGAAAATGCTACTATAAAATGGTATTGCACAAATGAATTATTCACCCTAGATGAGTATATAAGGGCAAATTGTGAATATCCAGGTAATTGGAACGGAGAAATAGAGCGCATTAAAGAAATAGAAAATACGATTATTTTAGCTTGTAGAGTTTTTCCGCCAGATAATAGTGAATCTTTTCATGTAGTAAGTTTTATTCATCTTAAGGAGAATTTGATTATTGATATGGATGAATATTGGTCTGATGACGGATTAGCACCAGAATGGCGTAGAAAAATGAAAATTGGCAAACGAATTAGATAAATTGATTTTAAGGAGATAAAATATTGATAGAAAGTAGACCTGAGTTTGATAAAATTACCACTTTGGTAGATGCCCCCCTCAAGTTAGACTTAAAAATCTAGCTTTGTGGGGTGTTTTTTTATAGTTTCGTTGCAGCTTGGAAGTCTCTAAAGTCGTTAATCGTGCTTGTTGGTGTAATATGTGTTCATTAGCCTTTATTTATGGTAAAATAGATAACGTTATGATTAGCAAGTCCAGTAACTAGAAGCAATATTTGTCAGAATAACAAGGTGCTAATCCCTTGCAAGAAAGGAATATATATAATGAAAGCAATACAATGGTTCCCAGGGCATATGGCCAAGGCAAAACGTGAAGCAATCGAGAAATTAAAATTAGTTGATATCGTTATCGAGTGTGTGGATGCTCGTGTACCTGAATCAAGTCGTAATCCAATGGTCGAGGAGATTAAAGGTAATAAAAAACATATGATCATCTTAAATAAAGCCGACTTAGCAAATCCAGAAGAGATAAAAAAATGGATTTCATATTATGAATCACAAGGTATTATCGTACATGCTATGCAAGCTAAAGATGGTAAAGGTTTGAACCAAGTAAAAGCTAGCATGAAGAAAATGATGCAACCAGAATTCGAGAAATGGGCTAAAAAAGGCATTCGTCCACGCCCAATTCGTTTAATGATTTTAGGGATTCCTAACGTTGGTAAGTCAACTTTCATCAACCGTATGATTAAGAAAAATCAAGCGATTACTGCTAATAAACCAGGTGTGACAAAAGGGCAACGTTGGCTAAAAGTGGGTAATGAATTTGAATTATTAGATACACCAGGGATTTTATGGCCTAAATTCGAAGACCGTGAGATTGGTTATAAATTAGCGATTACTGGTGCGATTAAAGATTCATTATTACATATGGACGATTTAGCTTTATATGCGATTGAGAAATTCCAATTAGTAGCACCAGAACGTCTATGTAAAGCTTATCACTTAACAGAAGATGATTTTGAAGAAATGTCGACTGCAGACATTTTATTAAAAATGACTAAAAACTTAGGATTTAAGGATGATTTTGATCGTGCGAGTGAGCGTTTTATTTTTGATATTCGTGGTGGTAAATTAGGTCGCTATACATTAGATATGGCACCAATTCCAGCTAGTAAGACAGTCGAGGACTAACCAATGGCAAAATTATCAATTAAAGAGGTTAAAGCTATCTTAACCGAGATTACCGATCAAACAGATGAGCGCTTAGGTGAATTGCGTCAAGATGAGCGTAAAGGTGTCCAAACGGCAATTAAGTCTTGGGAACGTCAATTTGCCAAGAAAGAAGCGCGCCGTCACCAATTCGTTGCAATGCAAAGTTTTGAGCGTGATTGTTTTGAAAAAGGCTTCCAATATATTGCTGGGGTCGATGAAGTTGGTCGTGGTCCTTTAGCGGGGCCGGTGGTGGCTTGTGCGGTTATTTTACCAAAAGATATTGAAGATTTAGGTTTTGATGATTCTAAAAAGTTATCAGCTGCGAAGCGTCAAGAGATTTTTGCTTTGATTAAAGAAAAAGCTTTAGCGATTGGGGTTGGTGTGATGGATAATCAGGTGATTGATAAGGTGAATATTTATCAAGCAACTAAATTAGCGATGATTCAGGCAATTGAAGAATTAAAAGTCAAGCCAGATTATTTATTATTAGATGCGATGCAGTTAGATCTAGATATGCCGCAAGAAGCGATTATTAAAGGGGATGCTAAGAGTATTTCGATTGCGGCGGCGAGTATTGTTGCTAAGGAGATTCGTGATCAGATGATGGTAGACTATGATCGTGAGTTTCCAGGTTATGACTTTTCAAGTAATGCCGGTTATGGTACGAAAAATCATTTAGCAGGTTTAGACTTACAAGGTCCATGTCCTATTCATCGTAAGTCATTTGCGCCGGTAGCTAAGTTTTTCTAATAATTTTATAACATTAAAATATTTTACACTCTTTTTACGTATATATAAGTAGGGAACTATTTATGATATGAAGAAAGGGTGTATTTTTTATGCAATTAACACGAGAAAAATTATGGCATCTAGCGGTAATATATGAATATTTATCACCTAAAGAGCAGATTAATCTATACCAAGGAGTGTGTCGGTATTTTAATCCGAGTGAGATTTTTTATGTAATAGATATTAGAGAATGGTGTAGTAAGAACTTTTATGATTGGTTATTGGATGTGGACTATTATGAAGAGTTAGCACCTTATTATGAAGAGAAAATTACGATTATAACGATTGATGATGAACGCTATCCGGAGCGTTTAAGGCAAATTTATCAACCACCATTAGCATTATTTTGTCGAGGGAATCTTGCTTTACTAAAGACATTATCAATTGGTATGGTAGGGAGTCGTTGGCATAGTGATTATGGTGAATTTTGTTTGAAGAAGTTAATGTATGAGTTAAAAGGATCAAAAGTAACGATTATTAGTGGCTTAGCGAAAGGGATTGATGGCATTAGTCATAAATACGCCCTAAAATATGGACTACAGACAATAGCCGTCATTGGTACAGGATTGAATGTCTATTATCCCAAAGAGAATGCTTGTCTGCAGCGCAGTATTGAACAGAAGGGGTTAGTGATTAGTGAATACCCTTTAAATAGTCGGCCACTTAAGTTTCATTTTCCTTATCGTAATCGAATTATTGCGGGATTATCACATGGGGTATGTGTGGTTGAAGCCAGAATGCGTAGCGGGAGTCTGATTACGGCAAATTTAGCTTTGCAAGAAAATCGTCAAGTGTTTGCAATTCCGGGGAATATCACCAATATTTATTCAGAAGGTACAAACCAATTAATTCAAGCGGGGGCATTGTGTACTACCAAAGCACAGGATATTTTAGAGGATATTATCTATTTTTCTTAATCTTTTAGGAGTTATAATAGATTATTAGTACAGTTGTAACAGTTTTTATTTACTGTAGTATTCCTGTTCTAATAGTATGAGTTTAAGAATGTTTTAAGATAGTTGGTTTATTTGTGAATTAAAATACTAGTAATAGCAACGTGTTAAGCCTTTTCATTCATTGTATTTTTTAGAAAAAATATTTATTCTTTTAAGACTATTTTCTTGCCATTTCGAAAAAAGAGTGGTAGATTAATAATTGAAAGCAGGGGTAATTAATACAGTTCTTGTAACTAGTATATAACACAGATTTACCACTGAAATATTCAAGAAAAGAGGAATGTAAGATATGGCAACTTATAATAAGTTAGAGTTAGATTCATTATTCAGTGCTACTAATACTGATTTTAGTATGGTCCAAATTTTAGATGAGACAGGGAAGTTAGTCCATCCTGAATTAATGCCTGATATGACAGATGAAGAAATGGTAGAATTAATGACTGATATGGTTTGGTCTCGTATTTTACATGAACGTTCAACAGCTTTAAATAGACAAGGACGTTTAGGTTTCTATGCACCAACAGCAGGTCAAGAAGCAAGTCAATTAGCAAGTATTAAAGCAATCGAAAAAGATGATGTTTTATTACCAGGATATCGTGATGTGCCTCAATTAGTGAAGCATGGATTACCATTATCACAAGCCTTTTTATGGTCTCGTGGTCATGTAGCAGGGAATATTTATCCTGAAAGTTTACAAGCATTACCACCACAAATTATTATCGGTGCTCAATATGTACAAGCTGCAGGTGTGGCATTAGGTCTTAAAAAGCGCGACAAGAAAAATGTCGTCGTTACATATACTGGTGATGGTGGTTCATCACAAGGGGATTTCTATGAAGGGATTAACTTTGCTGGTTCATTTAAAGCTCCTGGAATTTTCTTTATTCAAAATAATGGTTGGGCTATCTCAACGCCACGTTCAGTACAGACTCAAGCTGTGACATTAGCACAAAAAGCTGTGGCAGCCGGAATTCCTGGTATCCAAGTTGATGGTATGGATCCATTAGCGGTGTATGCGGTGACTAAAAAAGCTCGTGAATATGCGGTGGCTGGTAATGGTCCGGTCTTAATTGAGACAGTCTGCTTCCGTTATGGTCCACATACTTTATCAGGGGATGATCCAACACGTTACCAACCAGAAGGAATTCAAGATGAATGGGCTAAAAAAGATCCAATTATTCGTTTCCGTAACTTCTTAACTGAAAAAGGTTTATGGTCACAAGAAAAAGAAGAAGCTGTTATCGAACGTACTAAAGAAGAGATCAAAGCAGCGATTAAAGAAGCTGATCAACAACCAAAACAAAAAGTATCAGATTTCTTAAAATCAATGTTTGAAGAACCAACATATATTATTGAAGAACAAATTCAACAATTTGAAGCAAAGGAGAGTAAATAAACATGGCACAAATGACATTAATTCAAGCAATTACAGATGCATTAGCATGCGAATTAGAACGTGATGAAAATGTAATTATGTTCGGTGAGGACGTCGGTAAAAATGGAGGAGTATTCCGTGCGACTCAAGGCTTACAAGAACAATTTGGTGTAGACCGTGTATTTGATACTCCTTTAGCCGAATCAGGAATTGGTGGCTTGGCAATCGGTTTAGCTTTAGAAGGCTATCGTCCAGTTCCAGAGATTCAATTCTTAGGATTTGTCTTTGAAGTAATGGACTCAGTAGTAGGCCAAGCAGCTCGTACACGTTACCGTATGGGTGGTACACGTAATTTACCAATTGTATTCCGTTCACCATTTGGAGGTGGGGTACATACTCCAGAATTACACTCAGATAACTTAGAAGGCTTAATTGCCCAATCACCTGGTATCAAAGTAGTGATTCCGTCAAATCCTTATGATGCTAAGGGGTTATTAATTTCAGCAATTCGTGATAATGATCCAGTCATCTTCTTAGAACATATGAAGTTATATCGCTCATTCCGTGAAGAAGTACCAGAAGAAGCTTATACTGTACCATTAGGAAAAGCAGCCATTACTCGTGAAGGAACTGATGTATCAGTAATTACATATGGCGCAATGGTTCGTGAAGCCGTAAAAGCGGCTGAAAAGTTAGAAAAAGAAGGTATCTCTGTTGAAGTTGTTGATTTACGCACAGTTTCGCCATTAGATATTGAAACAATTGTAGCGACTGTCCAAAAAACAGGTCGTGTAGTAGTGGTTCAAGAAGCACAACGTCAAGCTGGTGTAGGTGCTATGGTTATGTCTGAAATTTCAGAACGTGCTATTTTACATTTAGAAGCACCAATCGGCCGTGTAGCCGCTCCAGATACTGTCTTCCCATTTGGTCAAGCTGAAAATGATTGGCTACCAAATGCTAAAGATATTGAAGATAAAGTACGCGAAGTTTATAATTTCTAATAAAAATTTAGAGGGATTGTACTATTCCTCTTTATAAAATGCATCTGAATAGTTATCTATGTTCAGAATCTAATTTGATATTTAATAGAAGGGAAGTTAAAGATATGGCTTTTAAATTTAAAATGCCTGATATCGGTGAAGATATCGCAGAAGGTGAAATCGTTAAAATTGATATTAATGTAGGAGATACCATCGAGGAAGATGATATTCTATTTGAAGTACAAAATGATAAATCAGTTGAAGAAATTCCGTCACCAGTTAGCGGTAAAGTATTAGAAGTATTAGTAGAAGAAGGAACAGTCGCACAAGTTGGTGATGTGATTGTCGTAATTGATGATGGTAGTGGTGATAGTGAACCTGTAGCAAAAGCAGTAGAGACACCAGCTCCAGTAGTAGAATCAGCTCCAACTCCAGTAGCTCAAGCAGTAGCACCACAAGCAACAGCAACAGTGCCAGTAGCTCAAAATCCTAACAAATTAGTATTAGCAATGCCATCAGTACGTCAATATGCACGTGAACAAGGTGTTGATATTACACTAGTGGTACCTACAGGAAAAGGTGGTCGTGTCACACGTGAAGATATTAATAACTTTGGTGCTGTAGCTCCAGTAGCAACAACAACTACACAAGCTCCAGTACAACCAATTATTGAAGATACACCAGCTCCAACTCCAGTAGCGAAAGTAACACCACAACCAACTTTACAAGCAGTAGCTGGAACAGAAGAACGTGTGAAATTATCACCAATGCGTAAAGCAATCTCTAAAGCTATGGTTACAAGTAAACATACAGCCCCACATGTTACTTTACATGATCAAGTAGAGGTATCTAAACTTTGGGATCACCGTAAGAAATTCAAAGAAGTGGCAGCTGATCAAGGTGTGAAATTAACATTCTTACCATATGTTGTTAAAGCTTTAACAGTTGTAATGCAGAAATTCCCAGTCTTAAATGCTTCAATTGACGATGCAACGCAAGAAATTGTTTATAAACATTATTATAATATTGGTATTGCAACAGATACTGATAATGGTCTATTCGTACCAAATATTAAAGCATCAAATACTAAGAGCATGTTCAAAATTGCCGCTGAAATTAGCGAATTAGCAGCTAAAGCAAAAGAGGGTAAGTTAACTGCTTCAGATATGGGTCAAGGAACTATCACAATTACTAATATTGGTTCAGTTGGTGGCGGTTGGTTTACACCGGTTATTAACTATCCAGAAGTTGCTATCTTAGGTGTGGGTACAATTGTTCGTGAACCAGTTATTAATGAAGATGACGAAATCGTAATTGGCCGCAATATGAAATTATCATTGAGCTTTGACCACCGTATTGTAGATGGCGCTACAGCTCAAAAAGCAATGAATGAATTAAAACGTTTATTACATGATCCAGAATTATTATTAATGGAAGGCTAAATTCAATCAGTCAAGGGGAGTTCAAGAAGCTTTCCTTGATTTGATATTATTTTGAGAGGTGAAAAGAATGGTAGTAGGAGATTTTGCAATTGAGCTAGATACCGTTGTAATTGGTGCAGGCCCTGGTGGTTATGTTGCCGCAATCAGAGCAGCTCAAGAAGGACAAAAAGTAACAATTATTGAAAAAGAATATATTGGTGGTGTGTGCTTAAATGTGGGATGTATTCCATCTAAAGCGTTAATCGCTGCAGGACATCACTATCAAGAAGCACAACACAGTGAAACTTTTGGAATTACCGCAAAAGAGGTAGTGTTAGATTTTGCTAAGACCCAAGCTTGGAAAGACAATGAAGTTGTTCATAAATTAACTTCAGGTATTGAATACTTATTAAAGAAAAATAAAGTTGAAATCTTACGTGGAGAAGCTTTCTTTGTTGATGGCCATACTTTACGTGTGATTCAAGAAGATAGTGCGCAAACTTACTCATTTAATAATGCGATTGTTGCAACTGGTAGCCGTCCGATTGAGATTAAAGGCTTCAAGTTTGGTGGTCGTGTAATTGATTCAACTGGTGGTTTAGGACTAAAAGAAGTTCCTAAAAAATTAGTTGTTATTGGTGGTGGGGTTATCGGTTCTGAACTAGGTGGTGCTTATGCTAATCTTGGTTCAGAAGTAACTATTTTAGAAGGTGCGCCTTCAATTTTATCAATGTTTGATAAAGATATGATTAAATTAGTAGAAGATGATTTTGCTAAAAAAGGTGTAACTGTTAAAGCTTCTGCAATGGCTAAGGAAGCTATTGATAATGGTGATAGTGTAACGGTTAAATATGAAGTTGACGGCAAAGAAGAATCAATTGTAGCTGATTATGTAATGGTAGCAGTTGGACGCAGACCGAATACGGATGAATTAGGATTAGAAGTTGCTGGAATTGAAATGACTGATCGAGGCTTAGTAAAAGTTGACAATCAAGGTCGTACAAACTTAGAAAATATCTTTGCAATCGGGGATATCGTTCCAGGACCAGCCTTAGCTCACAAAGCAAGTTACGAAGGCAAAATCGCTGCTGAAGCTATCTCAGGCAAAAAAGTAGCAGTTGATTATCGTGCAATGCCATCAGTTGCCTTTACAGATCCAGAATTAGCAATGGTTGGTATGACACAAAAAGAAGCAAAAGATGCAGGATTAAAAGTTAAAGCTTCTAAATTCCCATTATCAGGTAATGGACGCGCCTTATCATTAAATGCCACAGAAGGTTTTGTTCGTTTGATTACAACAAAAGAAGATAATGTGATTGTTGGTGCACAAGTTGCCGGAATTGGTGCTTCAGATATTATTGCTGAATTAGGCTTAGCAATTGAAGCGGGTATGAATGCAGAAGATATTGCTTTAACAATTCACTCACATCCATCATTATCAGAAGTAGTAATGGACGCAGCTGAATTAGCATTAGGTATGCCAATTCACGTTTAATTAAGAATGATTATTCTAAAACAAGTATCAGGGGCTATCTTGGTACTTGTTTTTTGTTTTATAATTTAGTTTACATAAGAAAAGAATTGCGTAGTGCAAAAATGGGACTTAAGACCTATGAAATAATCCTAATTTTTGCTCTGAAAAATGGTATACTAGTAATGAAGACGAATGAAGGAAGGTGAAATCGTGCAAAAAGTTTTTTTGAAATCTACTCTATTTATCATTATTATAGCCTGTTTATTTGGTTTTTATGAATTGATTTCTGAACCATTAAGTTTTGGATTATTATTTTTAGGGATATTTATTCTTATATTAGGTTCTCGTATGAGTTATCAACAATCAATGGTACGCTTACTGATAATGATGGTTGGTGTGGCGTTAATCTTTATGACAGGATTTTCAACATCGGGGTTCTGGGTGGCGTTAATCTTATTGATTTTTATAATGATTTTTTACGGGAAGGAATTACTTGGTGCATCTCAGAAACATTTATTTCATCATCAAACTATTAATAAGAAGGAATATCGTGCGATTAAAACAATAGAACCAAGTCACCAATTAAGACGCTATAAGCAAAATTGGTTAGGCTCCAATCTTGAAGGTAATGATATTTATGAATGGGATGATATTAACATTATCAGTCTTGCAGGGGATACGATTATCGATTTAGGGAATACTATTTTACCCAATGATGAAAATATTATCGTAATACGCAAAGGTTTCGGTAGTACGAGAATAATCGTACCAGTTGGAGTTGATGTTTTCTTGCATCATTCTAGTATTTCAGGGACAGTTATTTTTAATAATGAAAAAATTAACTTACAAAATGAAAGTATTACCGTTCAATCAGAAGGTTATCATAATGGTAAGAAGAAAGTGAAAATTTATACATCAACTTTATTTGGTGAGATTGAGGTGATTGAATTATGAAGAAGAATCACCTATTAACATTGTGGTTAGTATTTCTAACGTATTTAACGGTTTTTGCACTATTTATTATTTTAGCATTGAATAAATTAATTGATTGGACATTCTTTTTAAATATGGCATTTATGCAAAAGTTACCAATTTTATTATCCTTAATTTTGGTTGTGGGGATAACTAGTTTAGTGGGGGTTTTTGCTTATTATTTGGTAGTTCGTTATTATCAAAAAATTATTCGTCAGCAACTTCATTGGTTAGTTGTTGGTAATTATGAGCATCCAATCTTATCAAAGCCACTTTGGTTGAATTATTATCTGCCAATTAATTTGCAATCGCATATCGAAATGATTCAAGAATTAAAAGAAAAATTAATCTCCTTATCTCAAGAAGTACAAGAATTAAGTGCTATTCCGCAATATGTAGGGAAGGAGACTAAAGAAGAGATTTTAACGGCAGAGCGTCATCGTTTAGCTCGTGAATTACATGATTCTGTTAGTCAGCAGTTATTTGCTGCTATGATGATGTTATCGGCAATTAATGAGCAAGCAGATCAGTTACCAGCGAACTTACAAAAATCACTTTCTCTAGTCGAAAAAATTATTAATGAATCACAATCAGAAATGCGTGCCCTATTATTACATCTAAGGCCAGTTAACTTAGAAGATAAATCATTAAAAGAAGGTATTAAGGCTCTATTAACAGAATTAACTTCAAAAGTAAATATGACGATTACATGGGAATTAGATGATGTTCATTTACCATATGGGATTGAGGACCATTTATTTCGTATTGTGCAAGAATTATTATCGAATACATTACGACATTCTAAGGCAAATTCATTAGAAGTGTATTTAAAAGAATCGTCAGAATATATTATTTTAAAAGTAGTGGATGATGGCATTGGTTTTGATACAAAATTAACGAGTTCTAGTCCAGGAAGCTATGGTTTACTGAATATGAAAGAACGTGTGACTAGTATGGGAGGCACTTGTAAAATTATTAGTTTCCCAGATAAGGGTACTATTATAGAAATAAAAATACCAATCACGAAAAAATAGAAAAGGTGGGAGCAAAATGATAAAAGTATTATTAGTTGATGATCATGAGATGGTACGTTTAGGAGTAGCTGCGTATTTATCGATTCAAGACGATATAGAAGTAATTGGAGAAGCCGAAAATGGTCAAGAAGGTGTAAAGAAAGCTTTAGCGTTGCGACCAGATGTGATTTTGATGGATTTAGTAATGCCTATTATGGATGGGATTGAAGCAACGAAAGAAATACTGTCTCAATGGCCTGAAGCAAAAATAATCATCGTAACAAGCTTCATTGATGATGAGAAAGTCTATCCTGCGATTAATGCTGGAGCTAAAAGTTATCTATTAAAGACCTCTTCAGCAGCAGAGATTGCCAATGGGATTCGTGACACCTATAAAGGAGAAGGGGTATTCGAACCAGCTGTCACAGATAAATTAGTTCACAAAATGCAGTATGAGAATCGTCACTTCCCACATGATGACCTAACCATACGTGAAAAAGAGATCTTATTACTGATTGCAGAAGGAAAATCAAACCAAGAAATTGCTGATGAATTATTTATCACCCTAAAAACGGTTAAAACTCATGTCTCAAATATCTTAGCAAAATTAGGAGTAGAAGATCGCACTCAAGCAACGATATATGCTTTTAAACATCAATTAGTAGAATCATAATACATATGAGAGAAAAAGGTGGGATTCTATTTTTCATAGGCATATCTCATTAGTGTTAGGTTCGCCCTATGATATAATAAAGTTATCATAGAAAAGGTGGGATAATTGATGGAGATTATTATTGCTGATAAAGCACAGGCTTGGTTTGCCGAAGAGATGGGCGTATCAAGTCAGCGTGGTGTTCGTTTTCTAAGTAAGGTATATGGCTGTAGTCCGATTCATGAAGGTTTTTCCTTGGCAATTGAGGTTGATGAACCAACAACACCATATGTATTAATTCATGAAAAAGGAATTCCGTATTTTATCGAAAAAGGCGATGAGTGGTTTTTTGATGGATATGATTTGTATGTTGACTTTGATGAACAACTAGAAGAGCCAAGTTATCGCTACGAAAAACAATAAAAATAGAGCACAGAACAAAGAGCTGAATAAAGCTATCCTTGTTCTGTGCTTTTTTCATTAATGAATAATTTCTGAAATTGAAAATCTTGATACTGTAATAGCGACACCTTTTGCGATTTCAATATCGACAGTCTCATCATTAATTCGTTTGACTTTACCATATAAGCCATTTGAAAAGACGACTTTATTGCCAACGCTTAACTCTTTATGAAGTTGTTCAAAATAGGCGTGTTGCTTTTTAATGTTTTTTCGTGAAAATAAATAATAAATACCTAGCGCAACAATAACAGAAACAATAAAAACTAGGGAACTAACAATAATCATCTCTGCCATTTTTAGATACCGTCCTCGTCCTCATTATCTGAAGGGTCATTATTTGCTGGATTAGGGAATTGAACCACTTGTACGCCTGCTTGTCCAGTAGTAATGGCTTGGTTTGCTAATTCGCTAGCACTTGGCATAAATTGACGCATCATAGCTGATTCAATCAACATTGGTAGGTTCGTTCCACAAATTACTTCCACATTTTCTAATTCATTTGATGCCATCATGGCTGCTTTGAATGGGCTACCACCTAATAAATCGCTAAAGATGACAACTTGTTCAACTTCTGCTAATAATTCATTAATTGCAGTCTGCATATTTTTTTCTAAATCTTCTATCGGAGCATCCTCTTTAAATGCAACCACTTTAAATGCAGTTTGTTCTCCGGCAATCATTTGTAATGCATGTGCTAATCCTGGTGCAAATTCTCCATGTCCTGTTAATATCATACCAATCATTTTTATTTTCCTCCTAAATTAATCGTTATTTTTTATAAGAGCATTGCTGCCACTGACCGTTAATAATACACCGAAAATAATTAGAATTACTTGTTGTGTCTTTTCGGCTTGCAAATAAAAAGAGCTTATAATAATAAGAATTCCTACTAAAATTATCACTAAACTCTTCCACATAGGTAAAATACGTTCTTTGGTTGTTAATGTTTGTAATTGCTTTTTATCTTTTGGATTCATGGTAATATATTTCGGCAAAATTCGAGAATAGAATGTACTGCTAATCAAGATATAACTACAAACACCAAGCATAATTGTTAAGATAAGTTGCTTTGGGAAGATACTGTAGATAAGGGCACTAATCGCTAGACTAATAATAAAACCATTCCTAAAAGCATTAAACTTACGAACATCTGCTTGGGGGATTTTGTAGAGTTTATCTTTTTTTGCAAGATAATAAAACATTCCACCATTTTTAAGCGGATAGACTTTTCCAAGGCTAAAAAGCATATTTACCCCTCCATTCAAAAATCTTTTAAACACCAAAATCATAAATAAAAATTGTCTATAATTCAACCAAAGCCTAACAATTTACTAATTTTGCTAAAAATACAATTAAAAATGTCAAAAAACTGTAAGTGAAAATCTCAAACGTAAAGATAATTTTAAAGAATATCATTCATTATAAACGTTTGTAAATACTATGAGCAAATTGTGAAGGAGATTGTTTTGTGGCTTGTTTAAAAGCTCGAGAAAAGGATGGGAGTGAATTATAGCCCACCATATAAGCAATTTCTTCAATTGAATAGGTTAATTCCTTCATCAAAATTTTTGCTTGTTTAATCCGTTGTTGTTCAATATATTGTTTAGGCGTACCATTTGTAAAATGATGAAATAAAGTTTGTAAACTAGAACGAGATAGGCCAAATATTTGTACTAAATCTGCAACTTTAACTTGGGGATTTTTACGGATATAATCACAAACTCTTACAAAAATATCATTATCGTATTTTTCTTTCATCGATGTATGTGGGATTTCATAATGAGTATTATCTTTTTCCAGTAAAGAGATAATAAACAGCTTTAATTGTGCTAGTAATTGATCGTTTTTATAAGCGATATTTTGTTGGCTACTAATGGCGACGAATTTTTCAATTTGCATTAAATTTTGCGCATTCATATGAAAAATCCGATTAAAAAAGCGATCGTCATTGGTATCTAGTTCTAACATTATGGTGATATACGTCGTGACACCTTCTTTTTTCACCGCCTGCGTATGAATTTGATTGCGCTGGTAAAGCATAACATCGTGTTTCTTTAAGGTATAGGAGACGCCATCCACCGTTGTTATTAATTCACCATTTTCAACAATGGTTAGTTCACAGTAGGGATGACTTTCGCTTGGATAAAAGTAATTTTCGCGCTTAATCTGATAATAAGTAGCGTAAATTTCTGATAGATGAAGTTCTTCTTTGTTTTTCATCATTTGAACGGGTTTTGGTAATGAATATACTTTTTTTTGACTATCTTTTGGCAACGAAAGACATAATTCGCAACTCTGAGACACTGAAATAAAGTTAAAATGCACCCCTGCATGAATCTTAATAGCCCCATGTAGAATGAATTGATTCTCATTTTTGATGTGAGTAGGATTATCTGTCACAATAATCATGACAATTCCTGAAATGGCCCGTAAATAGATAGGATGCTCATAACAATAGAATTCCTTAATCTTTTTCTTTGTGACCACCTTATGTAATTCCACATAATTTTTTTTGTGATACCACTTTTGAATCGTATGGAAATATTTATTTTTTAAAATAGCCGAAGTTTTTGTAAACATATTGCTCGCATATTCCTCCTTTTTAAAATTTTGGTGAACTACACACTAAGCTAAAGCTTAGGTGCTTCTTGTTTCATCCTCTCCTGCGTTTCCTAATCTAATTGATTATTCCTCCGTCTTACAAAAAGTCCACAAGCGTATAAGTTTGGGTAGTTCCTACCCTACTATAATCTATTTTTTATTATGCACTCATTAGGATTCTAAGTCCTTCGTTTTTTATATTCAGTGCAGCGTTTATATCTCTATCTAACTCAAGACCACATTCACAACAATATGTTCTATCAGTTAGGTTGAGATGTTTTCTATTGCCACAATGGCTACAAATTTG
>NZ_FOGF01000031.1 GCF_900111135.1 Granulicatella balaenopterae
TTGTTTTAGGTAGTATTCACCCTTCCATGTATCGTGGGCGTAAACAGAATTAGGAGTAATAAAATACCAATGACCATTGTATTCTACCCATTCATCCTTAGCTTGTGTACCGTCTGCTTTAAAAAAATTATTCCCTTGCCAGCCACTTTCAAAAGCATAGGCAGTTTGGGTGATGCCTTGTGAGGTAAGGCTTGTTGCCACTAAGCCTAGCGTAAGTGCAGCAGTTGTTAATAGTACTTTTTTCACCTTCATTTTCTCCTCCTAACTTCTCGCCAAATTGACGAAATCTTTTATTGATATATTCGACTTTTCTTATTTATATTTTACAATATTTTGATTTGATTTTGTATTATTTTTATTACTGCTTTCTATTCAAATACTAACCATTCCACTGAAAAATTTACAAAAAAGAAATCATATAGACTAAGCTGGATACTCTCTAATGTCACTTTATCAAGACTATTTGACGAAGAGCTCTAAAATGTGAACTACACACTAAGCTAAAGCTAGGCTATCTACTTCCTTTAGGTAAGGGTAGTTTTTTTTATACTGGGCAGGTGTTGTTTTCAATGATTCTTTTGTTTCTCTGTAATAATCAATCTTGTCTGATAACATTAAGTTCCATATTTTTCTACAACAACCAAATGTCTTTTGCAATAATTCTTTTTGATTTTTATTGGGGTAGATTCTATACTTGATAGCTTTATTATAGTTCATTATTTACAACACCTCCTAACCTTGCTTTTCTATATATTTTTTTGATGATATTGTCACAAATAGTTATTATGGCTTCCACTTTTACAATCATTCATTTTATCTCCCTCAATAATGATTGTATCAAAAATATCTTGATATAAGAATTCATCCCACTAAGCTAAAGCTTCGGAGATTTCTTGTCACTAAATTTAAAAAACTCGCAAAATTGGTTTATTACCAATCCTACGAGAAAGTTTATCATTTATTTATTTGGAAAATATGAGCGTAAAAATTGATTTGCTTCAATGATATCTTTTTTCCAATCTTCTTGACCAACATACCAAAATTCACCAGTAAATCGTTTGACACCAATTGCTAAGAAACTAGCAATCATTTTTTTGAAATCAATATGTCCTGTACCGAATGGAATCTCACGATAATGTCCTGGAATCGTTTCTTTTAAGTGAGCAGCTACAATATGACCTTTACCAATTAAGATGTCTTCATAAACATTTTTAGCTCCTGGTTCAAGTGAAGCATTTTTTAAATTACCTGAATCCGGATAGACTTGTAAATATGGTGAATCCATTAATTCCACAAAACGCATTGATTTTTCTACTGTGTTCATAAAAGGTGTTTCCATAGTTTCAAAGCCTAAGATAATGCCTTTTTGACTAGCCATATCAACTGCGATTCGTAAATTATCAATAAACCATTCTAATGTATCTGCGTCGCCTTCTTCATAATAGACATCATATCCTGCCAATTGAATAATACGAACCCCTAAGTCATCTGCCAAATCAATCGCTTTTTTCATTATTACTAAGCTTTGCTGTCTAATAGATTCATCATGTGAGCCAAATGGATATTTACGATGACCACTTAGACAAATCGAACGAATCGGCACTCCAACTTGATACATATCTTGAACCAATTGGAATCTTTCTTCTTTTGTCCAATCTAAACGAGCTTGTTTTTCATCTGATTCATCAATACTTAATTCTAAAAAGTCAAATCCTGTTTCTTTAACAATAGTAAGTTTTTCTTTAATGGATAAAGTATTTGGCATTGATTTTTCATATAAACCTAATTCATACATCTATTTCTACCCCTGTCCGTAATAAGCATTTGCCCCATGTTTACGCAAATAATGCTTATCTAATATTGTTTGTGACATTTCTGTAAGTGATGGATTCATGACCAAATTATTCCAAGCCATATGAGCAACTTCTTCCATAACGACCATATTATGAACAGCATTAAAGCAATCTGTTCCCCAAGCAAAAGGTCCATGATTTTTTACTAATACTCCAGGAATTGCTGTTGGATCTAAGTCTTTAAAAGTCTCAACAATTACTTTACCTGTCTCTAATTCGTAAGAGCCATTAATTTCTTCATCTGTCATATCACGAGTACATGGAATTGTGCCATAGAAGTAGTCTCCCTGAGTTGTCCCAAATGCTGGAATTCCTTGCCCACCTTGAGCCAAAGTTGTAGCCCATAAAGAATGCGTATGTACTACTCCTCCAATATTGGGAAATTGACGATATAATTCTAAATGCGTATCCAAATCAGATGATGGCTTTAATGAGCCTTCCACTTTATGACCATCTAAGTCGACTACCACAATATCTTCAGCTGTCATTACATCATACTCAACGCCTGAAGGTTTAATAGCGATAACGCCTTTTTCACGATCAATCTCTGATACATTTCCCCAAGTGAATTTTACTAATCCATACTGTGGTAATAATAAATTTGCTTTTAATACACGTTCTTTTAATGATTCATATCCCATCAACTCTCACCTACTTTTCTTCTAATGTTTCAAGTAAACGTTGTGTAATTTCTTTTTCTGATAATAAATTTTGTAAGCCAATCACTTTTGCATTACCTAGATTTGCTCCTTCAAAAATATCTGTTAAAGCTTTTGAACAAAATATTAAATCAAAGTTTCTAGCGATTGATTTTGCTTCACCAATGGCACAGTGATGAATTTCAACTGGAATCCCTTGTTTTCTAAAGACATTTGCTAATTTCATTTTAATAATTTGACTTGATCCCATTCCGCTTCCACATGCTGCTAATACTTTCATTTTTTCCACTCCTTATCATGTTAGACTAGAGGTATTTTTCAACCTCTAGAAATTGTATTTTTATTCATTATTTGCTAATTGCTTCGACATACTCTTCATAATCTTCTGCTACTGTAAAGTAATATTCTTTATTTTTACGATATTGTAATTGTGGGATTGCTAGTAATAATACAATGACCAATCCAACACCAATCCAACCTGCATATTTGAATAATAATCCAAATACTACCCACACTGTATCCCAGTCAAAGTTACCATGCCATCCACCATATTGCGCTAGAGTGAAGACATATGCTGCGATTGCCCCACCTATTACTTGAATAATACCTGAGCAGAAAGTTAAGATTGTTGCTGCTCTTAATCCACCTTTATGATTAGCAAAGACTGCAAACGTAGCATTATCAAAGAATACTGGAACAAATCCTGTAATAACTAATACGGGACTTTTGAAAACAATTAACCCTAAGATTGCAACAAATTGACCTAATGCACCAAATAAGAATCCAATTGTTACGGCATTGGTTGGTCCAAAACCATATGTTGCTGCACAGTCGATTGCTGGCATTGATCCTGGTAATAATTTATTTGAGATTCCTTGGAATGATTCTGTTAACTCAGATACGAACATACGAACACCTAATTGTAAGATTTGTAAGTAAACTGTGAAGGTAAGTGATTTTTGCATAATATAGAAGAAGTAAGATTGAGCTCCTCCTGTTTTTCCATATGCTTGGTCGATTGTCATCATTAAGTCTTTCCCCAAAATTGCCATAATTATCCCAAAGAAGGCAAACATTAGAATTGATGTTGCAACAACACTATCTTTAAATACTGATAAAAATCCTGGTAATTCAATATCTTCTAATTTCTTAGAATCTTTTTTACTTAATTTTGGAGCCAATTTATCTACAAGCCAAATACCAATCATTTGTTGGTGACCAACGGCAAATCCGCCACCTTCTGTTAGGTTTTGTGTTGGTTCAACCGTTAAGTTAGAGGCTACTGACCAATACAATCCTAAAACAACCCCTAAAGTTAAGACAATTTTCATATCTTGTAAGTCAGGGAAGGCAAATAGTAATAACCATAATGCAGTTGCTGATTGTTGAACCATAATATGTCCAGTAATAAATACTGTACGTACTTTTGTCCATTTACGTAAAACAACTAGCAATAAATTAACTAAAAACGAAACCAATAATACCATTAACATTAAACTAAATGAACGTCCTGCATCCTCAACTGCTTTTTGGGCTGCTGTTTGACCAAAATAAGGATCAATAACAACCGCATTTAATTCAAAACGTTCTTTTAATCCTGCTAAAATTGGTCTAAAAGTTACTACTAAACCACCTGCAGCTACGTTTAAAATCAAATACCCTACAACAGCTTTAATAAAACCAGCTAATGAGTCATACCATTTTTTCCCAAGTAACATATACCCAATTAACACAAGAAATCCAACGAAAAATGCCGGATTGGTTAAGATGTTAGTTTCAAAAAACTTCCAAACAGTCAATAAAAATTCCATGATACTTTCCCCCATATTTTTATTTTTAAATCAATTCTTGTAAGTCTTCAAATGATTTTGCCGCTACAAATTTTTCAACAATTTCCTCATTTTCCAATAATGATACTAATTCCGATAAATTTTCTAAGTGCTTTTCATTATCAGTTGAAGCTAATACAAAGAATAATCTAGCTGTATAGTCCGCTTCCTCACCAAAGTCAACAGGCTCCTTAACATGCATAAAAGCAATGGCTGTCTCATTAACACCACGACCTTCTTGAGCGTGTGGGATGCAAATATCTGGGGCAATCACAATATATGGTCCAAATTCATGAACATTATTAATGATATAAGATGAATATTCTTTTTCAATAACCCCCTCTTCTTCTAATGGTACACAAGCAGCTCTTACAGCATCTTCCCAAGAATCAAATTTTTCATGAAAAGAATAACGTCTTTTAGTAATAATCTCATTTAACATAGCTCCAACCTCCGTAATTTCCTTAAAGTAAACGCATACATTTTTTACTAGTGAATTCGCCTGAAAGTTTAATACTAACAGGCGTATTCAACAACTCTAACTCTATCAATTATAAGAATGACGGGAATGGAATATCATTATCAATTGCAAACACATCATCAAATCCACGATAGAAATTAAATTCCATCTTATCTTTATCTGTTGGGTAAACATATTTACCACCAACTTGCCAGATATATGGTTTGAATTTATATTGTAGACGATCTTTCTTCATATTCCATAATTCAGTAATTTCTTTAGGATCAGCTTGGAAATTAGTCCAAATATCATAGTGAACTGGAATAACTACTTCAGCATTTAATGATTCTGCCATACGCAATATATCTACTGAAGTAATTTTATCTGTAATTCCACGAGGATTTTCACCAAATGCACCTAAGCATACATCAACTTGGTGTTCATTTCCGTGTTTAGCAAACATATTTGAGTAATGAGAGTCCCCTGCATGGTATACATTTCCACCAGTTGTTTTAAATAAATAGTTAACAGCAATTTCATCCATATCTTGAGGCATTTTTCCTTTTAATACTTCGCCATCTTTAGCAGTAACTAATGCAGTACGGTCAAATGCTTCTAAAGCTTCTACTTCGATATCTTTCACTTTAACGGTATCTCCTGGGTGTACAACGATTGTTTTTTCTTCAGGTACTCCCCATTCTAACCATGTATTAACAACTTCTTGTGGTCCAATGAATTTTGCTTCTGGGCAATTATTATTAACCGCAGCTGCTGTATTAATATCTAAGTGATCTGAGTGAATATGAGTAACCACTAAAGCATCTACATTTTTAATTTCAAATGGATCAATAACGAATGGTTGGGCACGTAAGTTTGGTTGAACATTTAGACAACCACTCATATGTTGCATTTGGTGTCCCATTCTCATTTTGCCATCGCCATGAGTACGTTTACCTGAACCACACCATAAGTCGCATAAAATATTTGTATTACCTTCTGATTTTAACCAAATACCTGTACAACCTAACCACCACATTGCAAATGTTCCAGGTTTTACTTCTTCGCGTTCAATTTCTTCGTTTAACCAAGTTCCCCATTCTGGAAAAGTTGATAAAATCCAAGATTCTTTCGTTACGTCTTTAATGTTAGCCATGTTTCTTCCTCCTAATTATCCCCAAATTCTTTTGATTTCTGCTTTAAATTCTTTGGCAGTTTCTGCAGGATTTTCTGTAGCACAAATGCCACGTCCCGCAATAAATGTATAAATATCTAATCCTTCAAATAATTTTAGTGATTCTAATGTTAATCCACCTGTTGCAGATACCTTGAATCCCATATCAATTAATTTTTTGATTTTTTGTAAATCTTGTTCTGTCCAAGTTCCACCTGATAATAGAGCATCACGACTTTGATGGTAAATAGCTTGATCAATACCAGCATCTAACCAAAGTTGTGCTTGTTCAAACGTCCAATCACCATATAGCTCTACTTGTAATGTGCCCATTTCTTTCAAAGCAGCTTCCATGGTTGGAATCGTCGCACAACAAATGACTGTCATCCAATCAGCACCTGCCAACTTGCAATTTCGAGCAACTGTTGTACCAGCATCAGCACATTTTGTATCTGCAATTAATGTTTTATTTGGGAATAAATTGCGCAAACATTTTATCGCTTTATCCCCTTCATTTAGACAAAGAATTGTTCCAGCTTCAATAATATCTACTTCATTTCCTACTGCAATCGCATCAACTATTGCATCTTCAATACGATTGTGATCTAATGCAACTTGTAAATTTGGAATCCCCATGCTCATTTCTCCTTTTGTGAAATAATCATAAAATGAACAACGTCTTGTTTGTTTATGATTGTTTTATGTTCAATTACTAGTAATTAACTCACCTAGAGTATAACTGAATACGTTTACATGTACAATATATGTCGAATAAACAATCTTTTTTATTTTTTTATGATTGTTTCAAGTTGAAAATATACGTATTTTTCGCAGAATAAAATCAAGCTAATTGCTATTGTTTTACTGGCTAGAAGTAATTATTGATAGATTTTAATGTCACTTTCTAAGTGTATTTGCCCTAAAATCAAAAAAAGAAACCAAACAATTCATATGCTTGGTTTCATCTGTTGTTCTACTCATAAAAGAAAGTAGCTCATCTTCAGTTGTATATTATTTTACTTTGTTGTAACGTTTTTCTACTTCTTCCCAATTAACAACATTCCAAAAGGCTGTTACATAATCCGGACGACGATTTTGATAATTCAAGTAGTATGCATGTTCCCATACATCTAATGCTAAAATTGGTGTCTTACCAACTGATAATGGGCTATCTTGATTTGGTGTAGACATAACTTCTAATTCGCCATTGTTCATCACTAACCATGCCCAACCTGAGCCAAAACGAGTCTTAGCTGCTGTTGAAAATTGTTCTTTGAAGGCTTCAAAACTTCCGAAAGTTTCATCAATACGTCCTTTTAATTCTCCTGTTGGTTCGCCACCACCATTTGGTGATAACACTTGCCAGAATAGTGAATGGTTAACATGTCCGCCACCATTATTTCTAACAGCTCCACGAATATCTTCTGGTACAGCTTGTAAATCTGTTACTAATTCTTCAGCAGTTTTTTCAAATAATTCTGGATATTTTTCAATTGCTGCATTTAAATTTGCTACATAGCCATTGTGGTGTTTTGTGTGGTGAATTGTCATAGTCATTTCATCGATATATGGTGTTAATGCATCATAAGCATATGGTAATTTTGGTAATGTATAAGTCATTTTTCTTCCCCCTAATAAATAGATATAACAGCTTAACTTATCTGTTACAAATAAAGCTTATCATAGTTTAGAATAATTTTAAATTAATATGCTCAAACCACATTAGATATCTGTTGGAATCTCACTTCCATGCGGACAATGAGTTGGTGTATTTAAAAATTTGCTTAGGCGTTTAATTAATTCATCTGAAGAAACATGTTCTAATAACTCGGCTTGTTCATGAACTTCATGCTTTTCAAATCCTAAAGCTTGCACTAGAAACACTTCCCAAATACGGTGATTTCTAATCAATTCTTTAGCAACTTTAATTCCACCTGTTGTTAACTTAGCTCCTTGATAAGGAATATACTCAATCATATTACTTTTTACTAATTTATTCATCATTTCCGTAGTTGATGCGCCAGAAACATGTAAGGTACTAGCGATATTCTTATTACTAACAATATTTTCCGCACCTCCTAATTTGTAGATGACTTTAATATAATCTTCTTTATTCGGTGTCATATGCAGCACTCCATTCTTTTCCTATTCCTTCATTTACTAAAATTATAGCATTTTATTACTTAGAATTACAATTAAATTCATTAGAATTATCTCGATTCTAACTGCCTTTATGACATAAATACAAACAAATAACGCAACCGCATCCTAAAAAATCAGAAACGATTGCGTTATTTTACTAATTAAATACTCAATTATTTACGACGACCTGGACGTTCTTTATAACCATAGTAAGAATCTAATAGGATTTCTTCCATATCTGATACTAATGGTAATCTTGGGTTAGCTGGTGAGCATTGATCTTCATATGCTAAGAAGGCAATTTCACGTGCTTTAGCAATCCATTCTTGTTCATCAACGCCTTGATCTTTAAAGTTCATCTTAATACCAACTTTACAACCCAAATCATAGACAGCTTGAGCATAAGCTTCAACTGCTTCTTCAGGTGTTGAACATGGTAATCCTAATAAACGAGCGATATCTTGATATTTTTCATCTGCACGGTAATAGTTATATTTAGGCCATGTTGCAGTTTTGGCTGGCTTCGTACCATTATAGCGAATAACATATGGTAACAGAATCGCATTTGTACGTCCATGAACTGTATGGAATACCCCACCAATTTTGTGAGCTAATGAGTGAGACATACCTAAGAATGCATTAGCGAACGCCATACCTGCCATGGTAGAAGCATTATGCATTTTTTCACGAGAAGCAAAGTCTGCATTTTTAACAGAACTTTCTAAACTTTCAAAGACTAATTTAATAGCTTGCAATGCTAATCCATCTGTGTAGTCATTTGCAACTGTTGATACATAAGCTTCTGTTGCGTGAGTTAATACGTCCATACCTGTATCAGCTGCAACAAATCCTGGAACAGTCATTACTAATGCTGGGTCAACGATAGCAATTGTTGGTGTTAATGAATAGTCAGTTACTGGGTATTTACGACCATTTTTCTTATCTGAAATAACCGCAAATGGTGTCACTTCTGAACCTGTACCTGAAGTCGTTGGAATACCAACAAATTTAGCTTTTTCACCTAATTCAGGGAAACGGAAAGCACGTTTACGAATATCCATGAATTTTTGCACTAAATCGTGGAAATCGACTTCTGGTTGCTCATAGAACATCCACATAATTTTAGCAGCATCCATTGGTGAACCACCACCTAAAGCGATAATTGTATCAGGTTTGAAGTGTTTCATTAATTCTGCTCCACGTTCAACTGTAGTAATATCTGGATCAGGCTCAACGTCTGCAAAGATTTGGTAAGTTACTTTATTGCGACGTAAGTTTAATTGTTCAATCACACGGTCTAAGAATCCTAACTCAACCATAGCATGGTCAGTAACAATCATCACACGTTCAACATCTTTCATTTTTTGTAAGTATTGAATTGAATCACGTTCGAAGTAAATTTTAGAAGGAACTTTAAACCATTGCATATTGTTTCTACGTCTCCCTACTTTTTTAATATTTAATAGATTTACCGCACTAACATTATCGCCAACTGAATTATGGCCATATGAACCACAGCCTAATGTTAATGATGGTAAGAAGGCATTGTATACATCCCCAATACCACCAAATGTTGAAGGTGAATTCCAAATAACACGAATAGCTTTCACCATTGTACCGAATTCTTTTGCCAAATCACTATCTTCTGTATGAATAGCTGCTGAGTGACCCAAACCGTGGAACTCAACCATTTGACGTGCTTTTTCTAAACCATCTTGACGGCTAGTAGCTTTTAATACGGCAATAATTGGAGATAATTTTTCACGAGTTAATGGTTCAGCTTCTCCAACAAATTTACATTCTGCCGCTAAAATATTTGTATCTTCAGGAACTGAGAAACCTGCATGTTCTGCAATCCATACTGCTGATTTCCCAACAATATTTGGATTTAATTTAGCATCACTATAGTTTTTAGCTTCACTATCTACGCCAAAACAGAATTTTTCTAACATTGCTTTTTCTTTTTTATTTACAAAATATGTATGGTAAGACTTAAATTCTTTTACAAATTCATTATAAATTTCTTTATCAATAATAACAGCTTGTTCAGAAGCACAAACCATACCATTATCAAATGATTTACTCATTACGATATCATGAGCTGCTTGACGAATATTTGCAGATTTTTCAACATATGCTGGAACATTACCTGCCCCTACACCTAATGCTGGTTTACCACATGAGTAAGCGGCTTTCACCATTGCATTACCACCAGTAGCTAATATTGTTGCAATTCCCTCATGATTCATTAAGGCATTGGTTGCTTCTAATGAAGGCATTTCAATCCATTGAACACAATTTTCTGGTGCGCCAGCTGCAATTGCTGCATCGCGAACGATTTTAGCTGCATGAGCTGAGCTTTCTTGTGCTGACGGATGGAAAGCAAAAATAATTGGGTTACGAGTTTTTAATGAAATTAATGATTTAAAAATTGCAGTCGATGTTGGATTTGTTGTTGGAGTCACTCCACAAATAACTCCAACTGGTTCAGCAATTAATGTTAAACCTGTAACATCATCTTCATCAATCACACCAACTGTACGAATATGGCGCATATTATTAACAACATGCTCACAAGCGAACAAGTTTTTTGTAGCTTTATCTTCAAACACTCCACGCTTAGTTTCTTCAACTGCATGTAGTGCTAATTCTCCATGACGATCTAAAGCTGCAACAGACGCTTTAGCCACGATATAATCGACTTTCTCTTGATCTAAATTGCGAAATTCTTCTAAGGCAACTAGACCTTTTTCTACTAATTCATTTACCATTTCTTGAACATTTTTTTGCTCTTTAACTTTGTCTCCCATAAGGAATCCTCCATTGCTTGTTATTTTTATCACATACATATAATACAATATTTTCTTTGTGATGTAAACTACAAATTACAACTTTTTCATAATGTAAACATTTTCATTTAAAAGAATTTTTTTCCATAAAAAAAGAGAGTGATTTCTCACTCCCTCAGTCACTAAAATAATTCGCATATATCGATTTGATCTAGGGGTTTCACTTTTGCGACTTGTACTTCTAATAAAATGAAATCCCAATAATCATTTGGTTTTATCTGCATAATTTGATTCATTCTTTCAGTCTCATTTTCGGGTACTTGATGTTTCCATAAATATTCAGTCACATAATAGCTTAAATCATCCACAGTCACACTATTATAACCTAATTCCAAAAACTCTAATACTTTTAAAGAAAGCCCCTTCTTTACTGAATCAAGATACGCATCGTTAATAGTAGGATTCATTACCAACCTCTATTGTGCTTCATTGTCTTCAGTTACTTCTTCTACTTCAGGTTCACTTTCAATCTCTGGAGTCACAACTTCTTCAGCTGATTCTTCTACCACGCGTAATACTGATTTACGTTCAAATGTTAAATAAATACCTTCACAATCTAAAACTACTGTGCCTTCTTCATTATCAATTTCGGAAACAATACCATGTAAGCCACCCACTGTAACAATGTGTGCTCCTACTTCTAGGTTTTTCATTTTTTCTAAATGTTCTTTATCACGTTTCTTTTTCTTTCTTACTACTAAAATATACATTAAACCTAATGCAACGTAAATTAAAATAATTAATTGTGTACTCATTTTTACTCTCCATTCTTTCTTATGATTTACTTTATTACTGTATCAAATTTTCTAATAAATTACTAGTTCACAAAACTTTCATCTGCAAACTTAATAAATTTTTAAAAGTTTTTCGGATTGGCAACATTTAAGCCATACTCTTCAAAAAACGCTTCTCTGAATTCTAATAAATTATCATCCATAATTGCTTGGCGCACATCTTTCATTAAGTTAATTAAGAAGTATAAGTTATGATAACTTGTTAAACGTAAGCCGAATGTTTCATTTGTTTTGAATAAGTGACGCACATAAGCACGTGAATAATTACGACAAGTATAACAATTACATTTTGGATCGATTGGCCCAAAGTCACGTTCATACTTAGCATTTTTAACAACTAGACGTCCTTGACTTGTCATACATGTACCATTACGAGCAATACGAGTTGGTAATACACAATCAAACATATCCACGCCACGAATAACGCCATCGATTAATGCATCTGGTGAACCAACACCCATTAAGTAACGAGGCTTGTTGTCAGGAATTAATGGTGTAACATAATCTAATACTTCATTCATTTCTTGTTTTGTTTCTCCTACTGATAATCCACCAATTGAATAACCTGGAAAATCTAGTGAAATCATATCTTTCGCATGGTCAAGACGTAAATCTTTATAACCTGCACCTTGTAAGATACCGAATAATCCTTGTGTTTCTGGTGATTTATGAGCTTTTAAGCCACGCTCAGCCCAACGAGTTGTACGTGCGATTGAATCTTTTACATATTCATATGGTTGGTGGAAATCTGGACATTCATCAAAACTCATAATAATATCCGCACCTAATTTATTTTGAACATCAATTGATACTTCTGGTGATAGGAATTCTTTTGAGCCATTTAAGTGATTTCTAAAATGAACCCCTTCTTCTTCGATTTGACGCATGTCACTTAATGAGAATACTTGGAAACCACCTGAGTCAGTTAAGATCCCTTTATTCCAGTTCATGAAATTATGTAATTTTCCAGCTTCATCCACGATATCTGCTCCTGGACGTAACCATAAGTGGTAGGTATTACTTAAGATGATATTAGCACCCATTTCATCTAATTCTTCTGGTGCCATTGATTTTACAGTTGCTAATGTTCCAACTGGCATAAACATTGGTGTCGGGAATGTTCCGTGAGGGGTAATAATCTCCCCTAGACGAGCCCCTGTGTGTTTTTCTGTTTTAATTAAGCGATATTTAATTGCTGGTTCAGTCATTTTTAAATTCTCCTTTACTTTATCCATAAAAAAAGAAAGATTCTACTAATCGTGTAAAACCTTTTCTTCTACAGTCATCCTCTATACTTTATCGTAAAAGGCTTAATTTGTCTATATTTTCCGCTAAAAACACTTATTTATTGGGGAGATTTTTGTCAGAAAAATGCTTGCTACTTATCTCATTACCAAATGAAATTCGATTTAATTTTTTCACCATTATCGATAAAGATATCTTCGCCGGTAATGCTCTTATTAATAATCGTTAAATAATAGGTTAATTCAGCGATTTCTTCTGGGTCACACCATTTATCTAAGATGGTCTCGTCTAATACGGCCCGGTATAACTTTTCATCCTCTAAAATATGCTGATTCAATTCAGTAATCACACCACCAGCACTAATACTATTACTTGTTGCTTTGTATTCTGCGATTCTTAAAGCCACATTACGCATATAAGCTACCATACCACCTTTTGAAGCCACGTACCACGGGAATTCCGCCCCAGTCGTTGCACTGGCGCTAGCCATGAATAAGACCGACTTTATCGCTGGTTGGAAAGCATACTTTTCAGTTACGCGAATACTTGCTTCTAAATTCACTTCCAAGTCACGACCACTTTCTTGTACCCCAACATTATTGACGATAATATTCAAATCAGAAATTTCTGGTAATTCATCACAAATGTCTTGAGTAATATGAGTATATAAATCATGTTCAATACTAGCTGGTAAAATGTCCAAACCAATCACATGATGTCCTGTTTCTAAATATTTAATGGCGATTGCACGACCAATTCCGCGCGTTGTTCCCGTTACTAAAATTTTCATCTTTAGTTCTCCTTTTCCTTGTTCATTTTCTCTCTTTCACTCTATCATAAGAAGTGTTTAGTTGCTACATCATCTTTTCAATTATCCTAACAATAACAAAAAGAGCAGTAACATTTCTGCTACTACTCTCATAGTATTAACGTTTGGAAACGGGTTTATCAAAAATTTCTTTATAAACTACCATTTGCGTTAATTTATTTAATTTCATGACTGGTTTTTTCGCCTTAGTGCTAGTAGCTTTCATAACTTCTTTAGCAGGTTTGGCAGTATTCTTTTGTCCGGTCTGTAAAAATACGACATAATCGGTAATTTTTTTAATCCGTTTAACAAATGGGTCTGGTAACCCAGGATTTTTAAAGACAATCCGTTCAAACCGACCAGCCAAAACGATAAATTCATGGCGACTTGTATAATGGAAGCCGTCATTTGATATTGTCATAAATTCCGCTATAAATTCACGATCTAGTCGCGAAATTGGTAAACTCTCAAGCGATACCCCACGCAAATAATCTTGCAACTCCATAAATAAATCACATAGAATGGCAGTCGCATCCGTATTCTTTTGACTTGTGGTTGCTAAAGATTTTGGATTTTCCAATTCACTTACTGGAAAGACAACTCTATTTTTAGTTTCTAGTGTTTGGTTCATTGGCTTACTAGCTGTAGCGTCATTCCTTCTAGCATTGCGCTTTTGAGATATTTCCTTTGTGGCATTGCGTTTAAGTGATGTTTGTTTTTTTGCATGCTTTTTCTGAGTATTTTGAATCTGTTGTTTGTTTCTTTTTTTACTTGGTGTATTCATTACTTGTTTTTTGTGTGGTTGACTATCATCTTCTAATAGACTAGTTAATTCATTTAAAAATGTGCTACTCTTCTTAGCGGAAGGTGTTGATTGCTTTTTAATATTCTCTGCTATTTTACCAAAAAATATAATAATGACATACACAATAAATAAATAGAAAAATCCACCCATCGCTAATCACGTTCTTCTATTGATGATTGGCTAATGGCATTGCGCATTTCGGTATCTGATTGGACATTTTTAAGATTATAATAGTCCATCACACCTAATTTTCCGCTACGTAAAGCTTCTGCCATTGCTAATGGAATTTGTGACTCAGACTCAACTACTTTAGCACGCATGCGTTGTACTTCTGCTAACATCTCTTGTTCTTGAGCGACCGCTAATGAGCGACGTTCTTCGGCTTTAGCTTGTGCAATTTTCTTATCGGCTTCAGCTTGTTCTGCTTGTAATTTGGCACCGATATTTCGACCGACATCGACATCGGCAATATCAATCGATAGAATTTCAAAGGCTGTTCCAGAGTCCAAACCTTTTTTCAAGATTGTTTGCGAGATTGAATCTGGATTTTCTAAAACAAATGTATGACGCTCAGCTGAACCGACTGTCGTAACAATCCCTTCACCAACACGGGCAATAATGGTTTCCTCACCAGCCCCCCCAACTAAACGCTCAATATTGGCACGTACGGTAACTTTAGCTTTAGCTTGAACTTCAATACCATCCATCGCTACCCCGGCAATAATCGGTGTTTCAATCACTTTAGGGTTAACAGATACTTGCACGGCTTCAAATACATTACGACCAGCTAAATCAATCGCAGCGGCTTGTTCGAATTCCAAATCAATATTGGCACGTTGAGCAGCAATCAATGCATCAATCACCATATTAACATCCCCACCAGCTAAATAGTGAGCCTCTAAACTATTAATATCAATCACCAAACCAGCTTTTGTAGCTTTAATCATTGGTTGCACAATACGATGCGGACTAACCCTTCTCAAACGCATCCCCACCAAAGTCCCAACGCTAATCTTAACGCCAGAAAAATAAGCCGTAATCCATAAGCCAATTGGAACAAATCTAAAGAATAACAATACAATCGTTAAAATCACTAACATCATAATGACTAAGCCAATAAAACTAGTATTCCCTTGCACTAAACTAACTAAATCAAACATTCATCTTCCTCCTTTACAACAATTTTATTACCTTCAACAGCGATTACTTTAATTGGGGTACTTTCCTCAATTACTTTGCCTGAACTAATAACTTGATATTCGACATCCGCAATTAACGCTTTACCAACCGGACGCAGAATAGTAGTCGCTATACCAGATTGATTCAATAACTCAGAATAATCCTTACCTGCTGAATAGCCATTTCCTTTATCTAAGACATTTTCTAAGACAATCTTATTACCAAATTGTAATGTATACCCCTTATTAATTAAGACCGTTATTAAGGTAGCACCTAAAATCCCTGATAAACAAATATCAAGTAAGACATCCACCAGATTCCCATTTGATAAGTATAATCCATACACTAAAAATACTATCCCTAGAAATCCTAAAACGCCCACTCCAGGAATCACTAATTCAAACAAACACATCACAAAGCCCGTTAACAAAATTACGCCAACTAGCCAAGTATGATTCGCTTGCACAAAAAAATAAATCGTGAACCCACTAAATGCCAAGATACTTCCTAAAATATTACGCTTTGAAAATAACACCATAATAATGCCTACTAAACTAATACTGAGTAATAAAAAATCCATCTAACCCCCTCCATTTCAAAATTTATTACACCTTGATTATACCATGTGAAAAAGCGCTTTTATACAAAAATCGTATCAAAAAAGCCTAAACAACTAGCATATTGCTAATCATCCAGACTTCTACACTTTATTGTTTATTTGGCATTGTATCACTCAATAAGCGTTCATAAGCGAATTCAAATTTTTGAACATCGCCAGCACCCATAAAGACAATTACTGCATCTTTATATTTTAATAATGGTGATAAGTTCTCTACATCTAACACTTCTGCTTCTTTTTCAATTAAATCAGCTAAATCTTGAATTGACACTTGTCCTCCAGTCTCACGAACTGAAGCAAAAATATCACATAAATAAACATCATCTGCAAGTGATAATGCTTGAGCAAATTCACTTATTAAAGCAATCGTTCTTGTAAAAGTATGTGGTTGGAAGACAGCCACAACTTTTTTATTAGGATATTTTTGACGTGCTGCATCTAATGTTGCACGAATTTCAGATGGGTGATGCGCATAGTCATCAATTATGGTAATATCATTAATTTTCTTTTCAGAGAAGCGACGTTTTACCCCATTAAATGTTTTTAAATGTTTGGCTAATTCTTCAGCACTTAATTCATTTAAGTAGAAGAAAGTAATAACTGCTAAAGCATTTAAAATATTGTGCGTACCATAAGTTGGAATATCAAAATGACCAAATAATTCGCCATCGATATAACAATCAAAGTGACTACCATTTGTATCTTTTTCAATATTTTTTGCAACTACTTGATTATTTTCATTAATACCATAGAAAGTAATTGGTGTTGTAGTGTCGATTTGACGTAAACGTTCATCATCACCACAAGCAATAATACCTTTTTGAACTTGACGACCAAATGCTTCAAAAGCGCTTTGTACATCTTCAATATCTGTATAGTAATCAGGGTGATCAAAATCAATATTTGTCATAACTGCATAATCTGGGTGATATGCCATAAAATGACGTTTGTATTCACAAGCTTCTAAGACAAAATATTTCGAATCCACTACACCAAAGCCCGTACCATCACCAATTAAGTAACTTGTTGGAAACATTGAACTCAATACATGTGATAATAAACCTGTTGTACTAGTCTTACCATGTGAACCTGTAACAGCCACACTTGTATAACCGGCTAATAATTCCCCTAAGAATTTGTGATAACGAACGACTTCAGCACCTTTTTCGCGTGCTGCAACCAATTCTTCATGTGAATCCGGGAAAGCATTCCCAGCAATCACTAACATATCTTTTGTAATATTTTCTGGATTGAATTCAAACATTGGTACTTCTGCTTCTTCTAATCCTTTTTGTGTAAAGAAATATTTCGGTAAATCTGATCCTTGGACTTTATAGCCTTCACCGTTTAAGACTAATGCCAATGCGCTCATGCCGCAACCTTTAATTCCAGTAAAATGGATTGTTTGTTCTTTATTCATAATTTTCTCCCATCAACTTTAACGTTTAATATTTTTTAGAAGACAACATACTCTCTTCTAATTCTTTTCGACTATAACTATATGGATATGGTAAGTTTATTTTACCTTCTTCTTGTTCCATTATCCAGGATAGTGAACGATTCATTGCTCGACGCTGTTTTCTGGGTAATGGATTGGAAGCTAATTCTTCAACATTTGTGTCAGTAATAACTTGTTGTAATACTTTACCAGTAGAAGTTTCTACTGCTTTTGTTTGTAACACTGAAGATTGCGAATGTGTCGGTTGCGCTTCAATGTTTGTTTTTTCTGTTGACTGAGCTGTATTGTTTGTATCGATACTTGCTTGTTGTTGCGTTGAATCCGTCCTTTTCGCTATATCTTCTACTTGTTCTTCGTTATGTGCATCATCTTTTTGTACAGTTTGCTCTTTAGAGGCTTTTGCGGGTGAATCTATTAGTTCTTCTACTGTTTTCGTAGCTTCAAATTCAGCTAACGCTTCCTCAATTGTCTTATCTGGTTCCATTAATTCTTCCATCACTTTTATATCATGAATTAATTCATCTTCTTCAGACAGTGTAGGCGTAGATATTTCTGACGATTCTGTTTCTGTTGTTTGTGTTTTAATAACAGGTGCTGCTGGCGCTGCTGTAGGCGTTTCAATAATAGGCGCTGTTGGCTCTTCTACAGGCGTTTCAATAATAGGCGCTGCTGGCGCTGCTGTAGGTGTTTCACTAACAGGTGCTATTGGCTCTTCTACAGGCGTTTCAGTAATAGATGCTATTGGCTCTTCTACAGGCGCTTCAGTAATAGGTGCTGCTTCCACGTGCACGTCGACTTTATCTACATCAAGTTTGCTTGCTTCTTCAAATAATAACACATCATTTGCCATTTGCTTTAATTGATCTTTTAAATATTGATAATTAACCGTTTCAACCTTTTTTAATGAAATTCCTTTTAAAGCAGAAGGTACGACACTTGGCTTGAATGGCTGTCTTGTAACCTGTTTCATAGAACTTTCCCACTCACGTAGATGACTCTTTTGACGTGGTGACTGGTTTTCTTGTTCACGAAATGATTGGAAAACTGAATATTCAGAATGTAACGGTGAATGGTGCTCTTCGTGACGAGTGGCGATAAAAGCCGGTTCTTCTCTATAAGTAACATAAGAATCTGACTCCAACAAATTCTTTTCTAGTTCATTCACTGAAACTTCATAAGATACACTCTCTTCTAGATCATTCATTTCTACTTGCTCATCAGTTGCTTTTTTAGGGAAACGATACGCTTCTCGCATATAATTCGGAAAGCCTATATTTCTTGCATCTTTTGATAGCTTACTATGGTGTTGTCCCTTCATAAAATTAGTATTATCCAACTTTCATCCCCCTTTCTGACTTTTTCGAGCTATTATTAGCCAATAAATGGTGTTCCTACTACTGCATCATCATCTAATACTAAAATCCCTCTTACTTGTGGCGCGTTTTCTAAACCTAATTCACGAGCTGAACATAACATACCAGCACTTGGCACACCACGTAATTCGCCAGCCCAAATAATTGCCCCACTTGGCATAACTGTGCCAGGAGTTGCAACAACAACTTTTTGTCCGGCAGCTACATTTGGTGCACCACAAACGATTTGTAATACTGTGTCGTCTGATACACGAGTTTGTGTTACGTTTAGGTGGTCTGAATCTTCATGAGGAACACATTCTTCAACATATCCTACAACTAATGCTTCTTTAGGAGTTAAATCTAAATTCGCTACATCAAATCCAGCATCTTTAATTAAGTTCATAACCACTTCTTGTTGTTCTGGAGTTAAAGCAAAATGTCCATTTGCATCGATTATTACATATTTAGATACTTCATGAATATTGTAGCCAATAACTTCATTATTTTCTTTATTAACAACTTGAGTAACATCGCCATTTCTTGTGACTACTGCATCATAACGATCACAATTGCCAGCAGTTAATAGTAATGTATCACCAATACCTTTATTATTATAAAAACTAATCCACATATTTTATTTCCCCTTTATTAATTAGTGTAAATTAACGAACGTATTTGCCGCCTAAAATTGTTTCTACAGTACTTTTATCCAATGATTTCATTGTTTGTAAGACCATTTCTTTAGCTGCATCGTAATCTTTAATCGAGAACATTGTCTGATGAGTGTGGATATAACGAGCGCATACCCCAATAACCGCACTAGGCACACCATTATTTGATACATGAGCAGCTCCAGCATCTGTTCCGCCTTGTGATACAAAATATTGATAAGGAATATTGTGAGTTGATGCTGTATCTAATAAGAATTCACGCATTTTTGGTAAAAGAATAGTTCCTGGATCTTGAATACGCAATAAGAATCCTTCATCTAATTTACCATAAGCCATTTTATCTCCTGTTAAATCATTAGCCGGTGAACAGTCAACCGCAAAGAATAAATCTGGATTGAATTTGTGAACAGCTGTGCGAGCTCCACGTAAACCAACTTCTTCTTGAACAGTCGCACCAGCAATTAGTGTATGGTTTAATTCTTCATTTTTTAATTCTTCCATTACTTCACTAACGATTGTACAACCATAACGATTGTCCCAAGCTTTAGAGATAATACGTTTTTTATTAGCAGTGTAAATTGTTTCTGTTAGTGGAACGATTGTATCACCAGGACGTATACCGAATTCTTCTGCTTCTTCTTTAGAAGTAAAACCACCATCAAATAAGATATCTGTCACTTTAACTTGCCCCGCACCATTTGTTCCACGTAATAAATGTGGTGGTACTGAACTGGAAATAACTGGATAGTTTCCTTTTCTTGTTTGTAATGTAAACCGTTGTGCTGAAACAACATATGGGTTCCAGCCGCCTAATGGTTGTACACGGAACATACCTTCTGGAGTGATTTGTGTTAACATAAAGCCAACTTCATCCATATGAGCTGCTAACATAATACGTGGTGCATCTTCTACTTTAGTATGTTTAATCCCAAACACACTACCTAAACCATCTAATTGAATTTCATCAACATTAGGAGTTAGCTTTTCGATCATCATCTCTCTAACATTACGTTCAAATCCACTTGTCCCTTGAACTTCTGTTAATTCTTTAATTAATTTAAATGTTTTTTCTTCCATCGTTATCTGACTCCTTTTTATCTATTCTCTCTTATTTATTCTTTTACAACGAAAAAGCTGGATTACTCCAGCTTAGTCGATACGATATAACTCGATTAACTCACCAGTCTTGGCATTTGCAACAAATTCATATTGCACTAAATCTGCATCTTTTATACAAGTGATGCCTCCATAATATACTAGTTTGTCAAAATCTCCACCATAATGAATCGGCTGCATTTCAATCCATGAACCTTCAATTTCGCCAATGGTTTGACGAAAAATCTTTTTAACATTTTGCAAAATAATATCTGGATCTGTTTCTTTTGTTTCATAATACTTTGCTGTTAAGAATGCTCCTAGTCCAAAACCCATACCAACTAATGAGCCGATGATTAATTTCCCAACAGAATATTCTTTATGCTGTGCCATAATGAATCTTCCTTTCTAAGTTTAATCTTTTAATTCGTGGCTAAGTCTCTTTTCAGGGAAAACTGCTTCCACACGATAAATTGGGTGACCTTTTGCAGAGAATTTTTCTTCATATTCCGTCATAACGTTGCCTGGCATATCCACAGCATGTAAATCTAACCATACTTGTTTTAATACTAGACCAAATTGTGAGAAACTACATAATGAATACTCAAATAATCCACGGTTATCTGTTTTAAAGTGAATTTCACCATTCTTAGGTAAGATTGTTTCGTATGATTTTAAGAATGATTTGTATGTTAAGCGACGTTTTTCATGACGTTTTTTAGGCCATGGATCTGAAAAGTTTAAGTATAATAAGCTAATCTCTCCTGGTTCAAAATAATCTGTTACATCGCCACCATTGACGTGTAATAATTGTAAATTATCAACCCCAGCCTCTAAAGCTTTATCCATCGCTACTACAACAACACTTGCTTGTAATTCAATCCCAATATAGTTAATATGTGGATTTTGTTTAGCCATTTCTGTTACAAAGCGACCTTTTCCCATACCAATTTCAATATGGATTGGGTTATCATTTTGAAAACGTTGTTGCCATTTACCTTTCCATTCTTCTGGATTACTTACTACTAACTCTGGGTGGGCAGCAATTTTTTCAGGTGCCCATGGTTTATTTCTTAAACGCACAATCTTCCTCCTGTTAATTTCCTGTTATTTTTTAATAATTAGCTAGAATATATTTGGCTAATGTGATTTTTTGATTCATTTCTTGGAATTTTTCTTCATAGTAATTCTTCTTAATTAAAAATAAGCAATTCATTAGTGAATACCACTTTACGCGATGATGAACATTTTTTGAAAACTTCACACCATAACATTCTAACCATTCATTCCATTGGCTTGGCTCGATATATTGCACCATTACCATTGTTAAATCTGATAAAGGTTCGGCTAATCGTACCATTTCCCAATCGACTAAATATAAACGGCCATTATCTTCCTTAAAGAAATTGCGACGGTTCAAATCGCCGTGACAAACTGTCATATCTCCCTTACTAACAAATGGCAGATTCTCTGATAAATAATCTACAACCGTGTTAAGAAAATAATTCTCTCTTAAAGCCACATGTAAATCTTCAAAGTACTCTACTAAAAAGCGTTCTGGAATATATTCCTCGCAAGAAATTCTAGTTAACATATTATATAAAGTAGCTGAGTGATGAATTTGCTGAAGTAAGTTAATCACTTCAGTGGAAGACATTTCGTCAGAGCTTAATACTCTACCTGTTAACCATTCTTGGGCAGTAATAACATCGCCATTACCAACACGCTTGGTCCATATTAATTTTGGGGTAATTCCTTCAGCTGATAATGCAGCTAAAAAAGGAGATGAATTTCTTTTTAGAAAGACTCTCTCTTGATCTTTTGTTCCTTTATAAGCTTGCCCTGTGTCTCCACCAACAGGCTCTAATTCCCAGCCTGAATAGTCCATATATACATCCATTTTCTTCATCCTTAATTCTACTTATTGTTAACTCTATAACTAATGTCTCATTCTTTATTTTATTGTTTTTAGATTTATACGTCAAGCAATCTATTGGATATTTTCATAAAAAGCGTTATAAATTAATGATATTTCAAAAATTTGCTTTATAAACGCAAAAAACACCTCCATAAAATTAGCTTTTTTATGAAGATGTCTTTTGGAGTTAATTGGTTTTTATAAAATAATTAATTCTTTTGTTACTTTTTGAATAACTTCACAACCTGTTTCAGTAATAATTAAGTCGTCTTCAATACGTACACCACCGATTCCTGGTAAGTAAATTCCTGGTTCGTCAGTAATCACATTTCCTGGGACAAATTTTTGGTCTGCTAAACGATTAACATTTGGAGCTTCATGTACTTCTAATCCTAAACCATGACCAGTTGAGTGAACAAATTTATCACCATATCCACGAGAAGCAATATAATCGCGAGCAATTAAATCTAATTCTTTTCCTGTCTTACCTGGACCTGCTGCTTCAATTACTTTTAATTGTGCTTGTAAAGTGATGTCGTAAATTTCTTTTAAGATATCGCTTGGTTCGCCCACAGCAATTGTTCTTGTCATATCAGAAGCATAACCTTCATAATAGCAACCAAAGTCTAATGTTACAAAATCACCTTGTTCAATTAATTTGTCTGAAGCTACCCCATGAGGCATTGAAGAACGTACACCACTAGCAACGATTGTATCAAATGACACACCTGTTGCCCCTTGTTTTCTCATATAGAAATCTAATTCCGTTGCAACATCAATCTCACGCATACCTGGTTTAATAACATTTAAGATATGTAAGAAAGCTGCATCTGAAATACTACAAGCTTTACGAATGGTATCTAATTCTTTATCATCTTTAATTTCACGAACATGTTCTACTAATCCATAAGTTGGAATCATATCAGCTGAAAAATAATCTTCAAAAATATCTAACATTTCAACTGTTAAATGACTTGCTTCATATCCTAAAGATTGAATATTTTCTTTTTGAATAATATCAGCCATCATTTGAACCCAACCAGTTTTGTGTTCAATAACTTCAAAGCCTTGTGCTTGCTTTTGTGCTTGTTGTGTATAACGCGCATCAGTTACAAAGAAAGCTTTCTCTAAAGTTAATAAGATAAAACCTGTTGTACCTGTGAAGTTTGCTAAATAACGCAAATTATATGGACTATATAAAATAAAGCCATCTAATTCTTGTTCTTTCATTAATTCTCTTACTTTTGCTACTCTACTCATATTCTTCCCTCCAAATTTATTATTGTTCATTAAATAGTATAGCAAAACTTTTGGCTAGCAACAATTTAATTTTTAGCAAATAAAATAAAATAGCGCTTTCTTAATAATAATATCTTATAGTATGATAAATAGATTAACAAAACTGTATTTTAGGAGGAAAAATTATGAATTCCAATATATTATCATTGCAAAACGGTTCAGATATCCGTGGAATTGCAATTGACACCGAAGAATTAAAGGCCAATTTAACAACAAAAGAAAGCCGCTTAATCGTCAACGGACTAATCAATTGGGTGAACTACACACTAAGCTAAAGTTTAGGTACTTCTTGTTTCGTCCTCTCCTGCGTTTCCTAATCTAATGGATTATTCCTCCGTCTTACAAAAAGTCCACAAGCGTATAAGTTTGGGTAGTTCCTACCCTACTATAACCTATTTTTTATTATGCACCCATGAGGATTCTAAGTCCTTCGTTTTTTATATTCAGTGCAGCATTTATATCTCTATCTAACTCAAGACCACATTCACAACAATATGTTCTATCAGTTAGGTTGAGATGTTTTCTATTGCCACAATGGCTACAAATTTG
>NZ_FOGF01000042.1 GCF_900111135.1 Granulicatella balaenopterae
TCTCCTGTGATTGCACTTGTGTAACCATCAATGTTCACTTCTCCAATGCTGTAAGTAATTTCTTTGCCTGTTTCTTGGTTGTAAACTGGTAAGTTGTTGAATTCAGCTTTCCAGTTATTTGAAGCGTTTAATGTTAATTCTTGCGCTTGTTTACCATCGGCTAAAAGATTGATCGTTACTGAGTCGGCTGGTTCACCAATCCAGTGTTTTTCCACTGGGATTGAGATCGTTGCAGTATTGGTATTTGTGATGATATAACCTACGCCTTTTTCAGTAATTGAGCTTGTATAACCGTCTATTTCAACTTCTTCTACTTTATAGTTGATTTCGTGTCCATCTGTTGAGTCATATTTAACTAAGTTGTTGAATTCACCTTGCCAACTAGTTGTGGCATTTAATGTGATTTGTTTATCTGTTGCTTTGCCGTCGGCTAATAAGTTAATTACTACTTCTTCGGCTGGTTTTCCAATCCAGTGTTTTTCGACTGGAATAGCGATTACTTGTTGCGTATTCGTAATGATAAATCCATGTTGACTATCACCTGTTGTATGTGTTGTAAAGCCTGGTACTATTACTTCTTCTACTGAATAAACAATCTCTTGTCCATCTTTGTCATAGACTGGTAGGTTTTCGAAGGTGCCTTTCCAATTACCGTCTGTATCCGCTTTGATTGTTATACTTCTTTGATTTCCTTCATCATCCATTACTGGTTGTTTTTGACCATCAATCATTTCGAATAAGTTTACTGTGATTGACTCTAGAATGTACTTCTCATCCAATGCATTTCCTTCCGCATCTTGCCAGTCTTTTGTAACTTCAAGATTGCGGACTGCTTGTTTATTAGTAATTCGGATTGCTAAGTCTGGCACTTCGCCTATTGCAGTTTCTTTATTTGCTAAGCTCACAATTGTTGTCGTGAATCCTTTTACTTCATCTTCTTCGACTGAATAGACGATGTCTTTGCCATCTTTGTCATAGACTGGTAGGTTTTCGAAGGTGCCTTTCCAATTACCGTCTGTATCCGCTTTGATTGTTATACTTCTTTGATTTCCTTCATCATCCATTACTGGTTGTTTTTGACCATCAATCATTTCGAATAAGTTTACTGTGATTGACTCTGGAATGTATGTTTCATCCAATGCATTTCCTTCCGCATCTTGCCAGTCTTTTGTAACTTCAAGATTGCGGACTTTTTGTTTATTAGTGATTCGGATTGCTAAGTCTGGCACTTCGCCTTCTGCAGCTTCTTTTTCAGTTGCTTGACTGATTGTTGTTGTGAAGCCTGGTACTGTTACTTCTTCTACTGAATAAACAATCTCTTGTCCATTTTTGTCATAGATTGGTAAGTTTTCGAATTGTCCTTTCCAGTCATCTTCTTTTGTGATGGTTAAAGTTTTCCCTTCAACTTTTGTACCATTTGCTAATAAATTTACTGTGATTGACTCTGGAATATACTTCTCATCCAATGCATTACCTTCCGCATCTTGCCAAGATTTCGTCACTTCAAGATTGCGGACTGCTTGTTTATTAGTAATTCGGATTGCTAAGTCTGGCACTTCGCCTATTGCAGTTTCTTTATTTGCTAAGCTCACAATTGTTGTCGTGAATCCTTTTACTTCATCTTCTTCGACTGAATAGACGATGTCTTTGCCATCTTTGTCATAGACTGGTAGGTTTTCGAAGGTGCCTTTCCAATTACCGTCTGTATCCGCTTTGATTGTTATACTTCTTTGATTTCCTTCATCATCCATTACTGGTTGTTTTTGACCATCAATCATTTCGAATAAGTTTACTGTGATTGACTCTAGAATGTACTTCTCATCCAATGCATTACCTTCCGCATCTTGCCAGTCTTTTGTAACTTCAAGATTGCGGACTTGTGTATTAGTTATTTCGAATCCGTCTGATATATTACCTGTAATTATTGTTGTGTAACCAGGAACTTTAATTTCTTCAACTGTATACTTAATCGGAATTAACGGTTCGCTAACTTTTACATTTTCTCCAACAAATACATCTTGTTGATCAATTACCTTACGATTGTTAAATCTTGGTAAATCAGTAAATTTACCTTTCCAACCACTAGCTTTAGTTAAGGTTAGGATTGTTCCTTACCTTTTCGATCTAGTGCTGGTTTACCATCTGCAAATAACTTGACTTGGACACTATCAGTTGGGGTACCAACCCATTTTTTCTCAATTTCAATTTCATTATTCCATTTCCAACATGCTGTCCAATCATCAATTTCATAGTCTATTGTGATTTTTGTATTTTCATCAGCCGGAATAGGAAGAGTAAACTGATACTCAATGTACATTCCTGCCTCTTCTTGATCCGCTCTTTTTGCTACATATCCCGTGACCTCTTTTGTATTTGCTATACCGTTTTTTATTTCTATAACATCATATTTTATACCATAAACTGGATTTGCTCTTTTAATACCCTCTTGGCCAAATAAATCTCCTTGAATTAAGTCACCATCTGTACACCATGGTACATATGTTGGATCGAATATCTTACTGTCAGGATCATAATAATATTCTTGTGCTGTTAATCGGTTACTATCATTACCAAAGATTATTAATGGAGTTGATTGATTTTCAGGATATAGCTTTTCAATTTCCACTAATCTATAACCATTATTAACTCCAAATTGAATAGTTGGTTGCTTATGAAAAATATATTGTATATTATTCTCACTGTTTCCTTCACCATAATCTACATTAATAATAATTTTATCAGGATTACGTTGCATAACAATATTTGTATCATTTACCATCGCATTTTGTTGGGTATAAAAATTAACAGTTGTATTATCTTGAGTCAATTCAACAAATGGTTTTACTAAATCAATGTATTGTCCTTTCCACACAAAATCCGGTTGCGAAACTTGATACTCTTTAATGGTTACTAGTTGATTTTCATCTAAAGTTTGCAATAGTTTTTTTAAGCGACGTTCATCTTTAAATAATTCAACATCTGATTTTTGTGCTAAATTATCTATTCTCGCTAAATCATATGTTGCATCATTTGCCAGTAATTCATCATTTTGATTATAAACACCATATACGCCGCGATTGAAAAACATAACATTATTTTTTACATTAGCTACTGTAGTTGTCAAATTTAAAGGTGAATTAATGTCAATCTTTAAATAGCCATCTAATGTATTAGGAATTATAATAGAATCTGCTTGGCATTCAATCAACTCTATATATGAACTATTTTTTGGGAATTCTATTTTTCCTAATTGTGTATGTCTCGTTTTAAAATAAAAAGAATCTTGTTCCGATAAACATTTCGATATATCAGGAAGTTGTCCTTTACAATATGAAAATAACTCATAAAAATCGTTTACTTTTATTTGACCGTTGATTTTAAATATTGCATGTCTTATGATGTCCCATTTTTTATAATTTTTTCTATCCAAACCATTATATTCAGATTTGAATAGGTCAGAATAATTTTTAAATTCGAGGTTATTAGGAGTCTCAATTTCAATAATAGGTGGGTTTTTTAGCCATTCTTTATCGCTTTTATAAGGTAAATTATTAATTACTTTTTCTCTTAATTTCTTATAATCTAGGTTTCCTTCACCACTTATTTTTAATCTATTATCGCTAAATTGAGCTATAACACTTTTATTTCCTTCTTGTGAAACATCAATTTCTTGATTAGCAATATCTTTCTTTTTAACGCTATATATTCCATCTGATAAACCTTTAAAACTTGTAACTGTAACTGGTAAAGCTAATCCATCTATGTCTTTTGCTAATTCCCCTTGTTGGTTAAAAATACCATAATCTGAATATGTATTCGAATTATTTTCATTTGCAAAATACTTTTCAAGAAATACTTTTTTTGCAGTTATTTCACCATATGCATTTCCAGATGTACTAATTGAATAAAAGTTTGTTATTTTTGCATCCTTATTCATTTCCCAATTAGAAATATCTACGTAATCAATCGGATTAACCGATACTATATGCCCCTCATAAGGTGCATTATTATGTTGATAGAGCATTTCAGAAAAATCTAGGACATTTGAAACAATCCAATTATTCATATTCGGATTAGCATTTTTAGCATTTTCAAACATGCCTTTCATAGAAGTTACATTAGCAGTATTCCATTTACTAACTTTGGGATTGGCAAATCTAGTCTCTGCAAACATTCCACTCATATCTTTTACATTTGAAACGTCCCACTCACTTACATCGGGGTTAAATGAATACGAACGATAAAACATATCCTTCATAGACATAACATTACTTGTTTGCCACTTGCTTACATCCGGGCTAGAAATTTTTGATTCTTTAAACATAGCAGTCATATCTGTTACATTCGATGTATCTATGTCTCTATTTAATTGAATAAAAGCTCTTTCCAAATATGGTGTACTATTTAACCCGTCCTTATTTTTAGGACTAAATAAATAAGAAGAATCTTTTGGCAATTTCATCGCATCATGAATTGTAATAGTATGTGCATGCATATGTGTTTGCGGAAGATCTGGGTCATCTGATAATTTATATAACCATTCTTCTTTTGGAATATTATTATTCAAATAATTATGAAATTTCTCTTTATCTAATGTACCAGTACCTGTAATTTCAACTTTAACTAAATTATTTTCTGCTAATCTTTTTTCAATCCATACTGGTTCACTACCATCTTCTGCAATATTCATAGGAGCAGTCTTTAATGTATAGATTCCTTCTTTAAGTTTATTAACAATTTCTTTTGCGGATTCCAAATTTTCACCTACAAAACTATCTACTAATATACCTTCTTCATTATAAAATCCATAAACACCTTTTTTAAATTTAATTTTTGGAGGGTACTGCTCTGTTGTATTCACATTATTTTTAAAAATATAGTCTGGTGCAGTTAAATTAATAGGAATATCGTTACTAGTATGACTGAACTTTACATTTTTAGGAATTGTATTTGGCAGAACCACACTTTTTATTGAACTAGCATTGGAGAATATCTCACTCATATCTGCTTTTTGTGCAATCCTCCATTTACTTATATCTGGATTAGCTTTTTCACACTCGCTAAACATCCCTTCCATATTAGTAACCTGAGAAACATCCCACTCACTTACATCCGGATTAGCTTTTTCACACCCGCTAAACATCGCGTCCATATTAGTAACCTGAGAAACATCCCACTCACTTACATCCGGATTAGCTTTTTCACAATCCATAAACATATAACTCATATCTATTACAGCTGATGTATCAATGCCTTGTTCAAAAATAATTTCTGCTTGTGTTGCAAATAAAATAAAACGAGGATTAAATAAATCACTTGAATCTTCTGGGAAAGTAATTTTATCTTTTATTACAATAGAGTGAGGTTTACCTTCCCAACTATCTTGAGAAATATTATTATGCAAATAATTATGAAATTTCTCTTTATCTAATGTACCAGTACCTGTAATTTCAACTTTAACTAAATTATTTTCTGCTAATCTTTTTTCAATCCATACTGGTTCACTACCATCTTCTGCAATATCTTGTCTTTGATTTGTATTGACCTCTTGTGTTAATTGTTGCAGTTCTATTGCTTGAACAGTATTATACATCGGTATGGTTGTTGATAATATCATCATAACGCCTAAAAGTGCCGAATATATCTTTTTCATAATTATTACTCTGCTACACAAAATATGGACAAATATATCCATATCGAGATTATTCCTTTTTCTTAGAACATCGTCTGGCCTAGGCTACTACGATTTGATATGGTTCTCCAAAGGCTTAAATTCCGAAGTTAGCCCTCTGTACATATATAAGTACTTATTTCGTTAAGCAATCTTATATTTTTAGCATATTCAAGATTAATACTTGTATCTAAATCTCTATCACATATAAATCCACAATCACACGTGTATAAGCTATCTGATAGTTTTAAATCCTTTTTCATCTTTCCACAATTACTACAAGTTTTACTCGATGGGTAAAATCTATCAACTACTCTCAGTTCTATAGTATTTTGCTTACACTTATAACTTAATTTAGTTCTGACCTCAAAGAATTTCTGACTTGCAATAGCTTTAGATAAATGCTTATTCTTCATCAACCCTGTAACATTTAAGTCTTCAATAGTTATATAACTTGGTTGTTACTTTATAATTGAAGATACCGTTTTATTTATATGATCGGTTCTTATATTGGTTAATCGTTGATGATGTTTTTGTACTTTGATGACTTGTTTTTGGATATTTTGTCGAGTAGCTCCTCCTTCTTTTGTATTTTTATTTCTTATTTTCAAACTTTCATATTTCCTTAAAAGTTCTCTTTGTTATGAGCTGTAGGAATATTGTCATATCTTCTATTTGCGGTGTCCAAAATGACTTTAATATTCCTTCGACATCCCAACGTTGCAAAGTTCTAGCAGAAACAGAATTTAACTCTGCACATTCATGTGGTTAATAGTTATTGTTTTTCAAAATAATCACATCTTAACTATTTTTCACTACAAATAACAATATTGGTCTATATTTTTATTAACTATTGAACGCCTCCTTTATATTTTTTATTTAGACCGCTTACATTTTAATTGTATAATTTATCACATAATCTTTCAAGTTGCATCAATTAATATTTTCTTTTTTATTTCTGTATTTTTAGGATTATTTTTTAAAGTTATAGTAATTGTGTCATATTTATGTAATTTTGTACATTTTATCACAAATTAAAGTATTTTTATTTAATTTTTAACCTATTAAGTGATATTTATTCCAACTATTCATATTGGTCCATAAAAAAACTTCCCTAGTATGCTAGGAAAGTTCTCAAACGCTATATTCTTTATTATTCATCTATTCCAGAAAATTTTACGGCTATTTTTCCTATAATGGGAATTTGATATTGCGTATTTTTGTAGGCACCACTCATCGCAAAGATTGCATAAATAAAGACAAGAATATTAACAGCAAAATTAATCATCATCATTATTGAAGCTCCTCCAATAATATCTGCTGCTTCATTGGATAGAATCCCACCAGTTAGTACTAATATACCAATAATTGTAACCAGAATATTGATGCAAGTACCTACTATATTCAATACAAAACTTTGCGCAGCATGAAATTTTACGAATTTGCTGTTTTTTTCAAATAAATAAACCATTAAAGGAATAAACCACGTAAATAACAGCCCCACATTAGGTAAAAAACTCAAAACAGCAGGAACTAAATAGACTAATAAAGCTAATACATTGGCATCTATCTCACCAAATGATGATTGATGCTTTGGAAAAACTTGATTTTTCATATAAAAACCTCCTAATTTGTCATTTTTTGATACAAGTATTCTGGTACCGCCCCTTACTCATGCTCTATATTAATTGTATCATTTATTAATCAGTATGCAAGCGGATAGATTCCTATTATATCTTATTTTTTTCTATATCTAATCAAAAACACTCAACCCCACTTCGCCTTTCAAACCAAATAGCATTGAGTGTCCCTAATTTTTTAGTTGTTAATACTAATGATATTTTTCAGTCACCTTCATTTGTCAATGAATCCCCTAAAAAATCCCTAATTGAAAGAAATTATCTAATTGCCCCACCAAAATCAATAACATAAATAGTGGCGCAATATATTTCAAGCAGATGCTAACAAAGGGTTTTGAGTGATAACTACTACTTAACTCGATTTCGTCATCAATATAATCTGGGCGCAACCAACCTAAAATAATCGTCATAATAAAGGCATTCATCGGCATCAACAAACCTTCTGCAAACAAATCAAAGGTATCAATCCATGTCGAAAAGCCGAATAAATGCGGCAAATCACTACTACCTAAAGCATCAAATGTGACAATCAAGCAACCTACACAACCAATCGCACCAATTACGGTAGTTACTAAAGGTCGGTTCGCCTCTTTTCCGGCTTCAATACGACGATCAATAAAGGTTGACACTGCACCTTCCATCATGGCAATCGAACTACTCAAGGCTGCCAAAAAGACTAAGAAGTAAAATGCCGTACCAAATAATGGACCAGCTTTCCCCATTCCTTGAAAGACAGTCTGCAATGTAATAAACAACATCCCAGGCCCTTGAGTTGGTTCTAAGCCAGCCGAAAAGACAGCAGGAATCGTCGCCAAACCAGCTAACAACGCCACCATCGTATCAGCAAGTGGAATAATTAAGGCATTTCTTTCAAGATTTTCCTTCTTATCTAAGTACGAACTAAAAGCAATCAAACACCCTGACGATAATGATAACGAGAAGAATAATTGCCCACCAGCTGCCGCCAAAACTTTAACCCAGCCCAAACCATGGAAGATTTGCCAATTAGGTGTAAACATAAAGCGAATCCCCTCAGAAGCACCTGGTAAAGTCACACTACGCACTACCACGATTAATAACATCACAAACAAGATAGGCATCGCCGTCACTGAAAATTTTTCCAAGCCCTTCGCCACACCTAAAGAGACAATCACAATCGTCAAGACTAAAAAGATAATCGCAAAAATCATTGCCTCACCCGTATTACTGACAAAATTCAAAAAATAAGTCTGTGAATCTGTCGAATGAATCCCCCAATTCGCACCGAAAATATTACCAAAATTAGCCACCAAATATTTAATACAATAGCCACCCAAAGCACAATAAAACATCAATAAGAATAATGGCGATAAACAAGCAAGCCAACCATTGAACTGGAACTTAGAATCAATCGCACGATAAGCACCAATCGCCCCCTTACCTGACTTTCTCCCCAAGGCAAGTTCTGCCACCATACACGAGTAGCCAATCACAATTGCCAAGACAATATACATCAACAAGAAAGCAAACCCACCACCTTCCCCCATCTTATAAGGAAATCCCCACAAATTTCCCAAACCCACAGCCGAGCCAATCGCAGCCATCAAAAAACCAAAATTAGTATTGAATTTACCTTTAGTAAGTTGTTCATCCATTTTATCTTCCTCCAATAATAGTTGATCTATCTACTTCACTCATCCATTATGACATTCCCAGACTTCATTACATGCGGATTTTCATAAAATAGAAAAGATTACCTTAAGAAAAAAGGCCACAATACACAAATAATAGCCAAAATATTACATTTTTCTTTCTGTTTATTTATTATATCATGTTTTGTAAACTAACTCACCCTAACTAAATTTTTTACAAGATTACAAATTTTTATCCTTTTCTTTAATTCTTATGTGGTATAATTGAAACGTCGTGAATCTTTCTTCATCTAGCTATTTAGAGTTGCAAATATCGCTTTTTGAACCAAGATTTTTTATACTAGATTAATAAAAAGAGAAAATATATTTTTTTAGAAATATTAAAAACTACATAACAAGGGAGATCTCAAGAATGAAAAATGCTTTATATATATTCCGACGAGATATAAAGAGAATATTAAAAAATAAAGTAGCACTAATTGTTATCGGAGGCGTCTGCATTATTCCATCACTATATGCTTGGTTTAATATTGCAGCTAATATGGATCCATACGCTAACACCGACAAGATAAAAGTTGCTATTGTTAATAATGATACTGAAGTTACTGAATCTGGAATATCCGTTAATGCCGGAAAGGAAATTGTTGACAACTTAAAGGAAAATAAAAAACTAGACTGGCAATTTGTTGAAGAAGAAGTAGGAATTGATGGAGTCAAATCAGGTAAATATTATGCAGCTATTGTTATTCAAGAAGATTTCAGTAAAAGTCTCTTAAGCATTACATCCGGTGATACCAACGAACCTTCACTCATCTACTATGTTAATGAGAAAAAGAATGCAATTGCTCCCAAAATCACCTCGACTGGTGCCACAACTATTCAAGAACAAATTAATGAAAATTTCTCATCAGTAGCTGCCAAGTCAGTTTCTGATATTGTAAAAGAATCAGCATTATCCATTTATGACGATGTAGAAACAACCAAAGATAATTTAAATACTTCACTTAAAAATGTTTCTGAAGATTTTGAGTCTTATTCAAAAAATATTCAAGATTTGCAACAATCAGCCAACTCAACCAAACAAGAAATTGATGGTATTCTAGCATCGATTGATAAGATTACCACTTTTATTAACTCTGGTAACCAAGCACTTGATTCAGCTGATAACATTATCAAAAAAACAAATGAGGCATCAGGACAATTATCAACAGATATCTTTAATACCTCAACCGAAAATATGAACTATTTAAATGATATCTATACTACAACATCTGCTAGCATCAACCGACAAATTGATAAAACCATGACGGTCAACAATAAAATCAAGACCCAAATTGACCTATTATCAAATGTACTAGCAAACAATAAAGCGATTCTAGAAGAATTACAAAAAGAAAATGAACAAAATAATGGTAAATTTGATACAGCAATTAAAAACTTACAAGATAAAAACCAAGAAATCACCAACACAATCAATACCTTATCTGAAAAACAACAATTATTTACACAAGTCATCGAAAAACTAGAAACAAGCGATAAAAACCTAGGAAAATTAATAGACGACTGTAATAATCGACTCGCTGAACTTGGCAAAGTCATCTCAGAAAATGTCACAAATGGCATTTCGCCTAACGCCAATAAATTATTATCATTAATTGGAAAAATGCAAGGAACCTTAAATGCAGCACCCGAGACACTCAACTTATCTAAAAGCGTCCTAAAAGAAACACAAAACGCCTTAGATGATGCTATTATTGCTTTCTCAAACGCTGAAAACCTAGTCAATTCCATTAAAACCAATCTTGATGATATGACACAGGATTTATCAGTCCTTGAAAGTTCAAAAGTGTTCAAAAATTTAGTTTCTTTAGAAAATATTGATGCTGATTCAATCGGAAACTTTATTGAATCTCCCGTTGAGGTTCAAACAACTGCCCTTTATCCCGTTAAAAATTATGGTTCAGCAATGACACCTTTCTACACAAACCTAGCTCTTTGGGTTGGTGGAATTGTCCTTGTTTCCGTCATTAAACTTGAAGTAGATACAGATGAAGAATTAATTGGTGTTAAGCCTTCTGAATCTTATATGGGACGGCTAATGTTATTAATTGTATTAGCCGCATTTCAAGGATTTATCGCTACGGCAGGAGATATCTGGTTATTAGGCGCTCAATGCGAAATCCCTAGTCTATTTATCTTATCGGGAATTATTTGTTCGATAGTCTTTACAAATATTATCTTTGCTTTAGCAATCACTTTCAAACATATCGGCAAAGCTTTATGCGTTCTATTTATTATCTTACAAATTCCAGGAGGAGCCGGAACCTATCCAATCGAGATGACCCCCGCCTTCTTCCGTACTATTCACCCATTACTACCATTCTCATATGGTATCTCAGCAATGCGTGAAGCTATCGCAGGTCTTTATGCTGGTACTTATACTTATGATGTAATGAAACTAGCGATTTTTATACCAATCTCATTAGTTATTGGCCTTCACTTAAGACCCTTATTAATTAATATCAATAATCTATTTGATAAAAAACTTTCTGAATCTGGTCTAATGATTTCTGAAAATAATACACTCATTCGCAAGACTAATCATGCTGACTTATTAATTAAAGCTTTAAAAAATGACCAAGAAATTACCACTGAATTCAGAAAACGCAAAGAAAACTTTGAACGTACCTATAAAACAAAAATCAAACGTGGACTATTCCTATTATGTGCTCTACCATTGATTTTCCTAAATTTAATGCTATTTATTCCAGCAAAATTAACTTGCCTCATCTTATGGATTATTTCAATGATTCTAACAGCTACTTACCTCATCGTTATTGAATATATCAATAATAAATTAACTGTTGAAAGTGAACTACAAGATATGACAAGTGATGAAATTATTGAACAATTAAGGGAGGAAGACTAATGAAACATATATTTCAAATTTTTAAAGATGATTTAACAGTCTTAAAAAATAATGTCATTACATTAATTGTTGTGATTGGTATTGTGGTCGTCCCTTCTTTATATGCTTGGTTTAATATTGCAGCCAGTTGGGATCCCTACAGCAAAACTGATGCCCTAAAAGTAGCCATCTCAAGTAACGATACCGGCTATACTGGTGAATTAGTTCCAGTTGATATTAATATTGGTGATAAAGTCATGTCTTCATTACGTGAAAATGATAAATTGCATTGGGTCTTCACAAAAGAAGATGATGCCGTTGAAGGAGTAAAATCAGGAAAATATTATGCAGCCTTAATTATTCCAGAAGATTTTTCAGAAAATATGATGAGTCTATTTACCACTGATATGAAACATCCAGAAATCAGCTACTATTATAATGAAAAGAAAAATGCTATTGCTCCAAAAATTACCGATAAAGGAGCTTCCGGTATTCAATCTGAAATTAATAAAGTCTTTATTTCAACCATTTCTGATGCGATGATTTCTTCCATGAAACTAATGAACTCACAAGAAGATAACATCAACCCTGAATCACTATCAGATTCTGTCTTAATCAAATTAAAAAATATCTCAAAAAACTTAACCATGTCAGCTGATACACTAGCCGCTTTTAAAAACCTATCGACAGCTGGTGTTGATATCTTAAATCTAACAGGAACATTCTCAGAAAATGCCGTTGAAGATAAGCTAATCGATTCACTAAACCAATCAAATACAAAAGTTACTGACGCAAAAGATTCATTAGTTAAAGCTGAAACAAAACTAGATAATTCCTTTAACGCCATTAACCAATTATATACCGATATACAAGCATCAACTGATTCTGCCCTAGCAAAAGTTACTGATAATCAAGCAAGTCTAGTATCAGCACTTAATACACAAGCTGATAAAGTTAATGAAATCAGCAAGGCGTATAAACTAGTCGTTAGTTCTTTAGAAGATATCAAAAAAGCAAATCCTGAATTGAACTCATTAAATGAACATATCGATAATTTAATCAAAAAGTTAGACGTATCCATTAAATTGCATGATAGCTTATATAAAGAAATGACAACTACTGCTAGTAATATTGACAATGGTACCAATACGATTAATACCGATATCAAAAATATTGATCAACTTATTGCGAAAAGTAACGATAATCTTCAAGGAGTCATCACTACTTATAAATCTGATGTCGAAGGTGATTTAAATCAATTATCTCAATCTTTAATTGGTTCTAATAATACCTTAATTAGTCTATTAGGCGATATGAAAACTGATAAACAATTATTACAGCAACACAATACAAAATCAAAAAATAGCCTAAGTTCTGTCTCAACATCACTAAATGATTCAGAAGAAGTCCTCAGATCTGTCATCAAAAAAATTGATACTATCTGCAATAAAATAACGAGTGCACAAGAAAGTGGTGACTATGACAAATTAGAACACTTCCTAAGTGGCGATACTGAACATATTGGTGAATTTATTTCAGCACCTGTTCAACTAAAAACTGAAAAAATCTACCCAATTGAAAACTACGGCTCACAAATGGCACCCTTCTATACAACTCTATCCATCTGGGTAGGTGGGGTTGTCTTAGTAGCAGTTATGCTCGTTGAACCAAGCAGTAAATACAAACACTATAAAGATTGGGAAAAATACTTTGGTCGCTATTTAATCTTCTTAATTTTAGGCTTATTACAAACAACTTTAATTATGTTAGGAGATTTATATTTCTTAGGAATCCAATGTATCAATCCTTGGTTATTCTTAGTAGCTGGCTGGATTTCAAGCTTTGTTTATGTTCATATTATCTATACCTTAACTGTATCATTTGGTGATGTAGGTAAAGCTATCTGTGTCATCTTACTAGTGATGCAAGTTGCTGGAACAGGAGGAACATTCCCTATTGAGTGCGCTCCAGTCCTATTCCAAAAAATCTACCCATTATTACCATTCACCCATAGCATGAACGCCATGAGAGAATGTATCGGTGGATTCTACAGCGACTACTATATAAGAGAACTATTAAATCTACTAATCTTCCTAATCCCATCATTATTATTAGGATTAGTCTTAAGAAAACCAGTTATTAAACTTAATGAATTATTCATTGAAGAATTAGAAGATACAAAAATTATGTAAGCAATCGTCCATCTCAAAATGAGGTGGACTTTTTTTGCTAAAACTGCATCAATTTGCGATTTATAAGGAAAGCTTGCAAAACGCTGCAAAATCTAGCAATCCCCGTAGAAACTTTGCCCAAAACTGCAAAAAACTAACGATTCAAGCAAAAAAAACTTGCCTAAAACTGTAAAAACTAACAATTCAAGCAATTTTCTACACCCAATTAATCAGTGTAACCTTCAATTCACCATCATCTTCTTCACCAACTTCATCCCCAGCACTCGCATAAACTGGCGGAACATAACCGTTAACTTCAAAATATAATGTGGCATTTTCTTCAAAAAAGTTAATTAAACTGCGCATCAAATAAGCCTCAAAATTGCGTAATTCTGGGTCGGTTTTACGTTTATGAAGAGCAACATATAAGACTTGATAAAGCTTAATAAAGTCGAATTCAGTCAATTCTTCCATGCGCAACATTGATGGATTGCGGCGGCAGACATTACTTTTAGCTTTGAAAATTAGACTTAAAATGTTTTGAAGATCGTCTTCATCTTTTGAGCAAGTTTTTAGTAAAGTAATGATTCTATCAGGTAGTCCCAAACTATCAATATCGTAAAAATGGTGAACAGCTTTTTTTGGAGTTGTTGTGAAGTTACGAGGTTGTTCACGTACTACTTCTGTTTGCCCTGCAAAATCTTGGTTTGTGTTATCTTCAAAAACTGCTTCTTGAACCCCTTCATTTTTGCTTTCTGGAAAAGAATTTTTTACAGAAGATGTTGAAAAAGACATTCGCTCACCAGATGAATCATATGATTTTTTATTATTATTTAGTATTGCTGGTTTATTATTATTAAAGTAAGTCTTACTAGTGTTAAGTTTTTTTAAATCAGGATTCAAATTTCTTTCATCCTGACTTTGTGTTTCTTTAATGTTTAGTTGTTTATTTGTTTCTACCAGGTTAAAGCATTTTTCCATTAAGCTGTCTGAAGTTGGCGTTTTTTGAGCTACACGTTTTGGTTCGATAACTTTTTGAGCTTGTGCGTCAACTTTTTTTGGTGCGATTACGACTGGGTTTTCAATAGCTTGAGCTTTTTGCGATGTTGTTTTTGTATTATTTTGTGCAGCTACGTTTTCAGCTTTTTTGTCTTCCTCTTTGTCTTCTAAAAGATATTTTTCTTCTTCGTCGGTTTCGGGAACGGGTGTGCTTAGATAAAGCATTGAGTAACGACCTGTTTGGACAACTCGTAATAGCCCTACTTCCATTAAGTTGCGCTTGACGTTTACCACTGTCGGTACGGATACGCCTAAAGCTTCAGCCAAGTGATTGTTACTATATAAAAAGTAGACTTCCCCTTTTTCGTCATGCCAATGATTTTTGATGGATACTTGTTGGCGGTCAAGCATCACGGCATAAGTCATTACGTCTAAAGCTGATAAGTTTTTATAGCGCTCGCCTGCTACGATTAATTTTGGTACTTGATAGAATTGTTGTCTTGTCTTGGTCATTTTTACATCCTCCGCTCGTTAGATTTTCTCTATAACTTAATAGCGTTAGATGTTTAGAATCTGTTCCAAGTTTTTGGGAAATTTTTTATTTTATTTCTTAAATAGCTTTTGTGGTAGTTTGTTACGAGTTTCTTTTACGTTTTTTGAAGATTTCACACTGCTTTTTGAGGATTTCCTTTACTGATTTTACGCCACTGTTTTTACCAGCGTTTTCCCGTGATTTCCTTTACTGATTTTTCGCTAGCGTTTCACCTTTTTTCTCATAATCCCCACAAAAAAGACAACCAACATTACTGATTCCTACCTCCTATTATCTAAAAAAAAAGCACATCACGAGGATGCGCTTAAAAAAGTATGTCTTTGTTCAATCTTATTTATTGATTATTTTTTGCGTGAGATTAATGCTTCTAATCCCATTACTAATGATGCAATACCACCAATAGCTGCTAAAATCACGCTATTGTTAGTTGTTGCTGTTTTAGCTAAGGTATCGCCTGTGTTATATGTTGGTTGTTGGTTTGTTGCTGATTCATTGTTAGCTGTTGGTTTTTTAGCAGGTTTTTCAGCTGGAGTAACAGGTTTTTCTGGTGTTACAGGTTTTTCAGCTGGTTTTTCTGGTTCAGGAGTTACATCCCCACCGTTATCTGGTGTAACTGGTTTTTCAGGTTCTGGTGTTACATCTCCACCGTTATCTGGTACAGAAGGTTTTTCTGGTTCTGGAGTTACATCTCCACCATTGTCTGGTACTTCTGGTTCAGGAGTTACATCTCCACCGTTATCTGGTACAGAAGGTTTTTCTGGTTCTGGAGTTACATCCCCACCGTTATCTTCTAAGAATAAGCCTTTTTGTAGGCGATATGTACCGGATTTCCCATTGTTGATTGTACCTTCGGGGCTGTATACGGTTACCCAAACAATTTCCCCTGCAGGAATATCTTCTGGAGAAGTTACTGTGAAATACCCGTTACCATCGGTTTGCGTGTTACCTAAAACATGCTCTTCGAAATCTGTGTAATCTCCTTTTTGTACCTCTTTATCATAAGTAACCTTAACTTTAGCATTAGCAAGCCAGAAATTACCTGAGAATGTGCGCCCGTTTTCTGATGCGTTATGTACATAATCCCCTACAAATTGAGGATTCCAAAGAGAAGTCCCTTCTGGATAAGACATTCCTACTTCCCAAGCCATTGCTACATTGTTTTCTACCATAGGTGCTACTGTTCCAAATACTGTTCCAGCTAAAGCTACTGAACAAACACCTTTCACCATCATTTTTTTCATCTTAGTTTCGTTCGTTTTCATTCTAAATTCCTCCTAATACAGTTGAACATACTTTTTCTTAGTTTATCACGCCCCCCCCGAAATCAACCGTCATTTATCCTATTCCACATTTATTTTTATTGTTTCATATTGCTTTTATTCACTTAGTTTGTTTTATTTTCTTCTTTTTTTATCTTTCTAACCGAAAATTCAATAATCTAAGTAATCGCCTTTTTCTGTTCACATACCCAATAGAGTAGAGAGATAATCGCAAAGGACTATCTCCCTCTCATTGAACCGTACGTACGGGTCTCGTATACGGCTCTACAATTTATATTCCAACTTTACTTAGGTAATAATTTAAAGGATTGACCAATGCTGGTCGATTCTTTATTTTTGTTTCTAAGAGCTCTGGTGATAATATATAGTTAATAATATTCATACCACATTGTTTGTATAAACCTAGTCTAG
>NZ_FOGF01000032.1 GCF_900111135.1 Granulicatella balaenopterae
ATATCGTAACATAATAACTATTTATGCAATTAAAACAACAAAAAACATGCATTACTACACTCAGCTGATAATTATAGGAACTGTACTCACTTGAGCACTAAATTTTTTTAATGATGGATATATACAATAAAAAAGTAAAAAAAGAAATCATACAGATAATACTGTATGATCTCTATTTCCACTCCATCAACCCTATTTGACAAAGAGCCAATAAATAACCGACTCCAAGAAAAATGGGGTCGGTTATTTTTATGAAAACACATGGCACGAATTAAGAAGTTGGCTGCTTTTGCTCTTGTGCTTCTAAAAACTCCATTAAATGACTATGCTTTAACTCTAATGAAATACGCTCAATATCATCTTTTTTGAAGGATAATAAGCCTTTAAAACAAAAATCATAATAGTCAAAAGCAGACACCGCAATTGTATCAATCGACATAAAATTAATTTGGCAAACATAGAACTCATCTTCATTCTTCAAAAAGAGTGTTGCGATTAATGTTTGATCTTGTAAGAATTTAAACAGATCATTAAAAGAAGTAATGGTAGATAAGCGATTAAAGAATCCCTGGTATTTGTCACAATCAATCTTATTTTGATCAATCAAAAATTGATAAAATTCTAAATAAGGCGTATCAGTCACAATCGATAAATCATTTGACTTACGGAAAAAATCAATCGATGAAATTTGTGCCTCTTCATTAAATAATAAAGCTACCCAAAAATCATTTTGATCAAGTGCTAATTTGGCCACATTGAAATTATCATAATTGTAAAAATAAACTTCTGCTAGTTCATTCTTTGGCAAGTTATTCACCTCGTTTCTATTAAAAAATTATCTAAAAATTCAGCTTAACTTATCGGTTATTAGTAAGGTAATCAGCCGTATAACTACTTATCTCGAACAGACTGGTTATGGCTATATTGTAGCGATTTTTGTGGGGAATAACAATCAGATAGAAGAATGAATAAGTGGGAGGAAAAGGGAAGGGGATGTCATAAATTATAGAAATAAAAAATCCGCAACGGGAATACCTACTGCGGGAAGTAAAGTTATAAAGAGTTTAATCGTTCAGTTTCGCAATCATCAATAATGTATGAACCATCATTGAGTTCATTTAAACGATTGATAATGATTGTAATATATTCTAACATAATTTCCTTGTCAGCTTTTTCTTGTTGTTCATTAAACCAACAAGCTTGCTCATGTGAATTGCATTCGTAATAATGAGCGAACATTTGATTGCACAATCTATTGTACTTAATTAAAATCGGATCATTATCAATAAAGTCAATTTCTGTGTCAGGTCCAAGAGTTGCCGGATCAGTAAACCAAATAGGGCCATCTAAAATCTCTAATTGTATTTTGATAATTTTTTTACCATCAGGCGTATAAGGCATGCCGTTCGCATCGTAAGTTAAGTTGTCAGTGTTCATCGTAGTAGCCTCCTTATATATGTATTGTATGGCTATTTATGATAAAATACAAATTAAGAATTTGAATTATTTTAGTAAAGTAGTATAATCTAGTTGTAGAGTAGTAGTTCAAATGAGTTTTGAATGATAGTCCAAGTTTTATCGTCATGTAGTTTTGGATATCATTTTTTAGTCACCGCATTTTTGTGGTGGTTACTTTTATATTGCCACTAACATTTCCTTTTATTGCTGGTTTTCTCCTACCTGCTTCCCGCCACCCGCACACCATCCCACACTATCTTTTTTTCATACTTCCTTTATTTATGGTATAATATCCCTAACTAAAAAAGGAGCGATTTATTACATGACACCAGAAGAATTTTACCAATTATTAGAAGAAAAGCACGAAATTGTCTTATCTGACGTACAAAAGAAACAATTTGAAGATTACCACCGTTTGTTAGTTGAATGGAACGAGAAAATGAACTTAACAGCGATTACTGAACGTGATGAAGTCTACTTAAAACATTTCTACGATTCAATCACTTTAGGTTTTTACCACGACCTAACAACTAAAAAAACTTTATGCGATGTAGGGGCGGGGGCAGGTTTCCCGTCAATTCCACTGAAAATTGTCTTCCCTGAATTAGACGTTACCATTGTTGATTCATTAAACAAACGTATTACTTTCTTAAATACTTTAATTCAAGAATTAGGTTTAGAGAATGTGCGTGCGTATCATGATCGTGCGGAAACTTTCGGTCAAAATAAGGAATTCCGTGAATCATATGATATCGTGACGGCTCGTGCGGTTGCGAAGTTAAGTGTGTTAAGTGAGTTCTGTTTACCATTAGTGAAGAAAACAGGTTACTTTATGGCATTGAAAGCAGCACACACTCCAGAAGAAACGGTCGAAGCTAAAAAAGCGATTGCTACTCTTGGTGGTAAATTAGAAGAGGACTTTGCTTTTGAATTACCTGAAAATGGTGGTACTCGTCATATTTTACAAATTCATAAATTAAAAGAAACTCCGAAAAAATATCCTCGTAAACCAGGTACGCCACTTAAAAAACCTTTATAAGGCGGTGAACTTTCGATGGATAATAAGTTTAAGGATTCAGTTTGGGAATTATTGTCGAAGTCACCATATCGTGTTAAGGCGATTCGTCCACGGATTATTTTGCAAAATGTGAAGCAAAAGGGGATTAAGCATTATCCAACTTTTAATCCGAATAAGGCATCTGATTTGGAAGTGTTTGTCCATGTTTCTGAACGTGGGGCAGGTGTATTGGGTCATGTGGATATTTGTTATCAGGGGACAGTGTATTCATATGGGAATTACGATGCGACTACTGAAAGACGTTGGGGTGTTCTTGGCGAGGGGGTCTTGATGAAAGTTTCACGTGAAACGTATATTGATTTTTGTCATAATTATATGAAGAAGACGTTATTTGTTTATGGTTTTGATTTGTCGCCGGAGCAACACAAGGCTTTGCGAAAGACTTTAGCTGAAAATGATCAAACCTTAGTTCCGTGGCATCCTGATGATACGTATCCGCTTGGTCATCAATTAGATCCGTTTTCGATTGTGATGCACCAGGATACGGATGTTGAGATGTTTAAGTTTACTGATCCTCGCTATCAAGCGTATCATGCCTTTAAGAAGAATTGTGTCTTTTGGGTGAATGATGTCTTGGTGTCGATTGGTTTGGATATGCGTAATGGCAAGACGTATATGTTGCCAGGACAGTATCAATGGGCGATGGATGATGAATATAATCGTGGGAGTAATCTTGTTACCAAAAAAACTATCTATCAACCAAAGATTTAACTATTAAAATCTCATTATTTCGTGTATAATAGCAATGAATATTAATGGATGCAGTCAAAGTGCGATCCGCCTACTTTTAAAAGGGGTGGAGTGTGCACTTTTTTTGTATGTAAATTTAAAAATAATAATGAAAAGAAAGAAGTGAATATAGTGGAAACAGAATTCGATACGATTGCCGCGATTTCGACAGCACCAGGCGAAGGGGCGATTGGGATTGTACGTTTGAGTGGTCCGGATGCATTGAAGATTGCCGATCAAGTTTACAAATTAGGTAAGAAGAAATTATCAACGCAAGATACGCATACGATTCATTATGGTCATATTGTTGATCCGAAAACTGATGCGCAATTAGATGAGGTTATGGTGAGTGTGATGCGCGCGCCTAAAACTTTTACGAGAGAAGATGTTGTGGAGATTAATTGTCATGGTGGGATTTTAGCGGTTAACCGTGTGTTGCAATTAGTTTTACGTACGGGTGCTCGTTTGGCTGAGCCGGGTGAATTTACCAAGCGTGCTTTTTTAAATGGGCGTATTGATTTATCGCAAGCCGAAGCGGTGATGGATTTAATTCGTGCTAAGACAGATCGTTCAATGAATATGGCGATGAAGCAATTAGACGGAGATTTATCGAATTTGATCCGCAGCTTACGTCAGGAAATTTTGAATACTTTAGCGCAAGTTGAGGTGAATATCGATTATCCTGAATATGATGATGTTGAAGAGATGACTTTAGCTTTATTAGAAGAGAAGACAAAATACGTTTCACAACAGATTCAACAATTATTATCAACAGCTCAACAAGGTAAAATCTTACGTGAAGGTTTGCAGACGGCGATTGTTGGTCGTCCAAATGTTGGTAAATCTAGCTTACTAAATGTCTTATTACGTGAAGAAAAAGCGATTGTTACCGATATTGCTGGGACAACTCGTGATACGATTGAAGAATATGTTAATGTGCGTGGCGTGCCGCTGAAATTAATTGATACTGCCGGAATTCGTGATACGGATGATACTGTTGAGCGAATTGGGGTTGAGCGTAGTCGTCAAGCGATTCAAGATGCGGATTTTGTCTTATTATTATTAAATCAAAGTGAAGCTTTAACGGATGGCGACCGTGAATTAATCGAGTTAACCAAAGATTTCAAACGTGTCGTTATTTTAAATAAATGTGACCTTGAAACAAAGCTAGATATGGATGAATTAGCTTCATTAGTTCCAACAGAAGAAATCATTAAAACATCAATGTTAGAAAAATCAGGTATCGATCAATTAGAACAAACGATTGCTGATTATTTCTTCCAAGGGCAAATGGGTGATCGTGATGCAACTTACTTATCGAATACTCGTCATATTGCTTTATTAGAAAAAGCAGACCAGGCTTTACAAGAAGTCTTAATGGGGATCGAATCAGGTATGCCAGTTGATTTAATCCAAATCGACTTCACACGTGCTTGGGATTTACTAGGTGAAATTACTGGTGACAGCGTGCAAGATGAATTATTAACGCAATTATTCAGTCAATTCTGTCTAGGTAAATAGGAGGCGCAAACTTTGGCGAAATTAGCAACGATTTGTTATATCGACAATGGAGAAGAATTACTAATGCTGCATCGCAATAAAAAGCCTAATGATGTTCATGAAGGTAAATGGATTAGCGTTGGCGGTAAGTTGGAAGCTGGTGAGACACCGGAAGAATGTGCAGTTCGTGAGATTTTTGAGGAGACTGGTCTACACGCTCACGAATTACGAATGCGTGGGATGATTACTTTTCCTGAATTCACGCCGGATAATGATTGGTATACTTATGTCTTTCACGTTACCAAATTTTCGGGGGAGTTGATTGATTGCCCGGAAGGAACTTTAGCGTGGGTGCCATATCAAAAAGTAATGGATTTGCCGACTTGGGAAGGTGACTTAATCTTTTTGGAGTGGATCTTAACGGATAAGCCATTCTTCTCGGCGAAGTTTATCTATCAAGATATGGAGCTACTGGATCATTCGGTGGTGTTCTATTAAATGGCGGATGCACTTTAGATTGTAATTGCGCTAAACATTAGGAAATGAGCTTCAAACTAAATTGGAGTTTCAAACCAAATTAGCGCTTCAAAACGGAAATCACATTCCAAACCAAATTAGTGCTCCAAAACGGAAATCGCAATTCAAACAAGATTAGCGCTTCAAAACAGGAGACGCACTCCAAACTGAATTAGCGCTCCGAACCAAATTTAATTAACAAAACTACTATTATATAGAAGAAAAAATAATTTAACAGATAAAAGGGGAAAAAATATGCAAACATATAATGCAGGAGAATATGATGTAATTGTTGTTGGTGCCGGTCATGCGGGTAGTGAGGCCGCTCTAGCAAGTGCTCGTATGGGTGCTAAGACATTATTATTAACATTGAACTTAGATATGGTGGCGTTCATGCCATGTAATCCATCAGTTGGTGGACCAGCAAAAGGTGTTGTTGTCCGTGAGATTGATGCTTTAGGTGGCGAAATGGGTCGTAATATCGACAAGACTTATATCCAAATGCGTATGCTGAATACTGGTAAAGGTCCAGCTGTTCGTGCTTTACGTGCGCAAGCTGACAAACAAGCCTATGCACAAGAAATGAAGAAAACTATCGAACGCCAAGAAAACTTAGATTTACGTCAAGGAATCGTTGAGGAATTAGTCGTTGAAGATGGTGTATGTCGTGGTGTTATTACAAATTCAGGTGCTAAATATAGTGCCAAAGCCGTTGTCCTAACAGCCGGAACTTCATCACGTGGTAAAATCATTATCGGTGAATTAAAATATTCATCAGGTCCAAACAATTCACAACCATCCATTAAACTATCAGAAAACTTAATCGATTTAGGTTTTGAATTAGCTCGTTTTAAAACAGGTACTCCGCCACGCATCTTAGGATCAACAATCGATTACTCAAAAACAGAAATCCAACCAGGGGATGAAATGGCTAATTTATTCAGCTTTATGTCTAATTTAGAAGATTACCGTCAAAACCAAATTCCATGTTGGTTAACTTACTCAAATGAATTAACCCATGAAGTGATTCGTGCTAATTTACACCGTGCACCAATGTTTACCGGTATTGTTGAAGGGGTCGGTGCAAGATACTGTCCATCAATTGAAGATAAAGTGGTTCGTTTCAGCGACAAACCTCGTCACCAAATCTTCTTAGAACCAGAAGGCGAATATACTGATGAAGTCTATATCCAAGGACTATCAACATCATTACCAGAAGAGGTACAAATTCAAATGATTCGCAGCGTCGAAGGACTAGAAAATGCAGAAATGATGCGTACCGGTTATGCTATCGAGTATGATGTTGTTGTGCCGCACCAATTAAAAGCAACTTTCGAAACAAAAATAATTGAAAACTTATTTACTGCAGGACAAATGAATGGTACTTCAGGATATGAAGAAGCAGCCGGACAAGGATTATATGCCGGAATCAATGCCGTACGCAAAATCCGTGGTGAAGAACCTTTCATTTTGGGTCGTAGTGATGCTTATATCGGTGTTTTAGTAGATGACTTAGTAACAAAAGGAACAACTGAACCATACCGTCTATTAACATCTCGTGCAGAATACCGTCTATTATTACGCCATGACAATGCGGATTTACGTTTAACAGAAAAAGGTCATGAATTAGGCTTAGTAGATGAAGACCGTTACCAACGCTACTTATCGAAAAAAGAACGAGTTGCTAAAGAAATCGAACGCATGTCTTCATTACGCTTCAAACCAACCGAAGAAGTCCAAGCATTCCTAGCATCTAAAAACTCTGCTCCATTAAAGGATGGTATTTTATTTATTGACTTATTAAAACGACCAGAATTGCGCTATAGTGACTTAGTAGAATTTTTCCCACCAGCAGAAGCATTAGATAGAGAGATTATCGAACAAGTTGAAATCTCAATCAAATATGCCGGTTATATCTCAAAAGCGCAAGATAAAGTGGATAAACAAAAACGCATGGAAGCAAAACGCATCCCAGAAAATATTGACTACGATGCGATTAATGGCTTGGCAACAGAAGCTCGTCAACGCTTGAAATTAATTCAACCACAAACAATTGCTCAAGCGAGTCGAGTTAGTGGTGTAAACCCTGCTGATATCTCAATCTTAATGGTCTATATCGAACAAGGTAAAATCGCTAAAGTACAACCAAGCGAAAAAGCATAAAGTATAATCATATGAAACAGAAATGAAAAGTGATTACTGAGTTGGTAGTCGCTTTTCATTTTTTCTTATACTGAAAAATACCAAATTATTTTCAAATGGTATCATTTATTGAAAATTAGTTAACTAATCGAATATAAATATAAAGCTTGCTAATTTAATCAGAAATATGATGAAAATAAGCTAGACCAACACTGTGAAATATCCATAAAAAAACAGATGCTATAAGCAGATGACTTTACTTATTCTTAAGAATATTTTAAAGTCATCTTATATAAGGTAAAAAAATAGCAACAAAAAGGAGAAAATATGGATTATTCATTAGTAACGCGTTTATTCGCAGAAGTAATTGCAACAGCTTTATTAATTATTATTGGTAATGGTGCTGTCGCAAATGTCGAGTTGGATGGAACAAAGGCAGGAAAAGGGAACTGGAATTTGATTGCAATGGGGTATGGTTTTGCAGTAATGATGCCGGCGATGATTTTTGGTGGCATTAGTGGTAATCATATCAACCCAGCTTTCACAATCGGATTAGCTGCAAGTGGTATGTTTCCGTGGGGTGAAGTTATTCCTTATATTTTAGCACAATTTACTGGCGCTATTTTAGGTCAATTAGTTGTATATATCACACATAAGCCTTATTATGAAAAGACAGCAAATGCTGGTAATATTTTCGGTACTTTTTCAACAACGAATGCTGCTAATTCTGTTCAAAATGGATTTATCAATGAATTTTTTGGTTCATTTGTATTATTTTTTGGAGCGTTAGGAATTACACAGTCTCCGTTATTTACATCTAATCCTGGTGCAGCTCACTTAGCTTTAGGATTATTAGTAATGGCTTTAGTAGCTTCATTAGGCGGACCAACTGGACCAGGCTTAAACCCAGCTAGAGATTTAGGGCCACGTTTATTATATACAGTTCTACCAATCAAAAATAAAGTAGATCCAAACTGGAAATATGGATTTGTAGCAGCTGGCTTAGCACCAATTATTGCAGGGATTATGGCAGTGGGAGCTTATTCAAACTTATTTATGTAATAACCATTATTAGAGAGTAGCTATTGAGCTGCTCTTTTTTTGTGTCCAAAAATTAGCGGGAAACAAATGAGTACAAAATATGCTAAAAAGTATAAAAATCATATACACTAGACATAAATTAGAAATAATTTTAATATATTTTAGTTTAAAGCGAATAAGTAAAGAAGCAAAAATGAAAAAATAAGCATAAGAAAGAAACGTTAGAAAAAATAAACTAAGTTAAATATTGAAATTATACAATAAAAATCCCTTGTTAATAAGTAGAAATAAAAAACAAAAAAGAAGACACTTTAAAAAATGTCTATAATGTGTCGCTTCGTAAAAAATACATTATGATAATCATGGTAAAAAATCATTAAAAACAATTAAAAAAAGTAATAAAATGGCAAAAAAACAGTGGATAAATTATTTTTGAAACATTTCAGTAAAGTTTTTGTAAAAAAATATTAAGAAAATGACCAAAATGTGTTGAAAATAAATTTAATTTAAGTATAATAGAAAGTGAGGTAAGTATTACATCCTATTTTTATAGGAAGTATGCAATTCAAAAAATAAAAAAGCAATTATATTAATTGCAAGAAAAGGAGAAATAAAAATGAAGAAATTTACAAAATTTTTATCAGTGTTTATGACAGCAATTATGACACTAGGCATGATATTACCAAACATGGCATTTGCCGCGGCAACAAAAACTAATACGGTATGGGTTCACAAAGTATTAATGCAAGATCAAAAGGCATTAGATCAATGGACAACTCCAGAAGGTTATGATGCAACACAAGATTTTGAAGGATTACAAGGCTTAGCTACAGGAACAACTTTAGAAGAATTAGCAGGTGTTTACTTTGCAGTTCAAAATGCAGATGGACAATTTATCGATGCAAATGGTAATGCTTTAGGTGCAACTTTAGAAGAAGCTGAAGCAAAAGGAACTGTTTTAGGTGGTTTAACAACTGCTAATGGTCTTGAGTTAAATACAACTAACTTACCACAAGATGTACCTACTGAATATAAAATTGTTGAAAATTTAAAAAAATCAACATATGTAGGTCCTAACGGTGAAACTTTAACAAGTTCTCACGTTAACACAGCACCAATCAAATTAACGTTACCTTTAGTAAATGATAAAGGTGTTCAAGAAACTATTCACTTATATCCAAAAAATACTAAAGATATTCCTAAAATTGATAAGAACTTCGCTGAAGATGAAGATTTAACTAATATTTTTGGAAGAGCAGAAGATATTGTTAACCCTGGTAAAGGTGCTCAATATCCTAACTATGATAAAGCAAAAGGGACAATCTCACGTAATATTGGTGATGTTGTAAAATATGATGTTTTAACATATATCCCTTATAACGCTAAATATGAAGTATTAAAATGGCAAGATACAATGACAGCTGGTTTAACATATAACCAAGATGTTGTTATTACTTCTAAAGATGGAAGTATTAAATTTACAAAAGATACTGATTATACATTAGAAGAAGTGACTGATCGTGGATTTAAAGTAGTCTTTACACAAACTGGTTTAGAAAAAGTTAAAGCAGAAGCTGCTAAAGAAGCTGCTAAAACAAACGGATTTGAAATTCGTTTTAAATATTCTGCAACAGTAAACGAAGATGCTATTGTTGATAAAGCAGACGAAAATGATATCAAATTTGAATATGGTAACAACCCTGATGTAACTAAAGAATTAAACCCAACTGAACCAAAAGTAATCACTTACGGTAAAAAATTCGTAAAAACTGATAGTGCTGGAACAGATACAGATCACCGTTTAGATGGTGCTGAATTCGCAGTTAAAAATGAAGCTGGAGAATACTTAACATTTGATGGCAAAAAATATGGTACAACTACAAATGTAGATGAAGCTTACAAATTAACTTCTGCAAACGGTGGTTTGTTCGAAATCAAAGGTTTAGAAAAAGGAACTTACTATTTAGAAGAAACAGTTGCACCTGAAGGATTTGCTAAATTAACAGGAACTATTGAATTTGAAGTAGGACCAGATACTTATACAACAGTTGCAGTTGATATTGACTGGAACTTAGAAGATGCAGATGAAACACCTGATGCTTTACGTGTTATCAACAAAAAAATCTCAATCCCACAAACAGGTGGTATTGGTACTGCAATCTTCGTTATCGCAGGTATCGCTTTAATGGGCGGCGCTTTCGTAGCAATGAAAAGACAAGAAGCGTAATCAATTTACCATTCTTAATTGAAGATTCACTAAAGACTCTAGCTTAGCTAGGGTCTTTTTTACGCTTTGATAGATGAATATCCCCACCAAAAAAACCATGGATGATGAACTTCTCATTTTCCATGGTTTTTTTGGTCTATTCATTATTAGTCATTTAAGTATTCTTCGATGAGTTCATTTAGTGAAGTTGTAAGTGTTGTGTTTTTTTGTAAGTTTCTGACGACTTGTTTGATGGCTTTATTTTGTAGGGCGCCGCTGCGGAAGTCGAGTTGGAATTCGAGTGTTTCGCTGGCGATGGGGGAGATGGTTGGGTCGTCTTTTTTGATCCACCATGCTAGCCAATTGATTAGTTCGAGTTCGTCAATATTTTCGGTTAGTGCTTCGAATAATTCTTGGGCATCACTGCTCGTTGTTAAGGCGCCTAATTGTTGGCGAATGTAATCTTTGGATGCGTGGCGATAATAGTCGTAGTCGCCGATGAACATTTCCGTTGGGTGGAGTTGTTCGAGTAAGTCTTGGAAGTTGTCGGCAAGCACTAACCACTGATCGGTTTCTTGGTCGATATAACGGATTTGTGGTTCGCATGGTTCGACTAATCTTCCAGCCTTGTCTACTTGGCAATTGGCATAATCGAAGGCGAAGTAACGTTGGTCTTCATAATAGAAGATGAGGAAATATTCTGGTAAGCCTGTTTTTTCAGGGTGGAACTTTTCGTCTAAAATGGTGCTTTCGTCATTTTTCTGCCAGCCGTATATTCCGTGGAGTAAGACATAATCTAGTCCGTCACGGGTTGGTTCGATGGTGTTGATTTCTGTTTTTTCTAAGTAGCCAGCGCCATGTGTTTGTAAGAAGTCGCGGTAGCTTTTTGGTAGGTGCTTGATTTTATACTTGGTGTGAATAAGTGTTTCTGGGTCGATTGTTAATTGTGTGGTTCCTTTATATAATGAGTCTTGTATCACGATTTTCCTCCAATCTCCATCTTTAGTATGATGGACTATCTAATGTATTCAGTATATAATAAAAGTGTATAAATATGAATGGCTAAAGATAGCTAAAGGGGAGAAGAAAAATGACAAAATGGATTATTTTAGCACTTATCGTCATGATTGTCGTATGGGGAATTGCTGCCTATAATGACTTAATTCGTTTGAAAAACTGGGTGAAGGAAGCTTGGTCACAAATCGATGTGCAATTGCAACGTCGTAATGACTTAATTCCAAACTTAGTCGAAACGGTAAAAGGCTATGCTAAACACGAACAAGACACATTAACAAAAGTCATCGAAATGCGTAACAAATTAACTGACATGAGCGGAACAGCTACTCCAGAAGAAACAATGGAAGTATCAAATCAATTATCAGGCGCATTAAAAACAATCTTTGCTTTATCAGAATCATATCCAGACTTAAAAGCAAATACCAACTTCTTAAATTTACAAGAAGAATTAACCAACACGGAAAACAAAATTGCCTATTCTCGTCAATTGTTCAATTCAACAGTTGCCAAATACAATATTAAAGTGCAAACAATTCCAACGAATCTAGTTGCCAAAATGGCTGGCTTCCAAGAAGAAAAATTATTGGAAACACCTGAAGCGGCTCGTGAAGTTCCAAGTGTTAAATTTTAAAAATAGTAAATCTAATTGGGATTTGGCGGTACGATTTAGTGCTACTAGATTCCTGTTAGATTTCTTTATTTTATAGACTAAAAAAGAAGGTGGATGGTAGATGTTATATCAACAAATTAGTGCCAATAAACGTAAGACTGTCGTAGTTGTGGCGGTCTATTTACTTTTATTCTTAGTGATTGGTGCGGCTTTAGGTGAGTATTCGTATAATAATGCGGTATCAGGTATGGTGATTGCTGTGGTGGCGGGTGTCATGTATACGGTGATGATGTTGGCGAATGGTACCAATGTGGTGATGAGGTTGAATCATGCGACAGAGATTACTAGTAAAGACCAATTCCCGATGTTGTGGAATATTGTGGAGGATATGTCGATGGTGGCGCAAGTTCCGATGCCACGTGTCTTTGTGATTAAAGATCCTTCTCCAAATGCTTTTGCGACAGGGAATTCACCCGAGAAGGCTGCGGTTGCGGTGACGACTGGTTTATTAGAGCGTTTGAATCGTGAAGAATTAGAAGGTGTTATTGCCCATGAGTTCGGTCATATTCGTAATTATGATGTGAGACTGCAGACAGTTGCGATTGCGATGGGGGCGGTGATTGCATTTCTAGTGCAATTCTCAACTCGTATGATGTGGTTTGGTGGTGGGCGTCGTCGCTCGAATGATGATAATGAGGGTAGTGTGATGGATATTATCTTAATGGTCTTAGCTTTGTTTGCGATTATTTTAGGACCTTTGATGTCGACCATGATGCAGATGGCTTTATCTCGTAATCGTGAGTATTTAGCAGATGCGACGGCGGTAGAGTTCACCCGTAATCCGCATGGTTTGATTTCGGCTTTGGAGAAGATTTCAGGTGCGCCTGCGATGAAGAATGCTGACCCGCAAAGTGCTGCTTTATATATTGCCAATCCCTTTAAGAAAAATGAAGACGAGCGTGATTCTTTATTTGCGACTCATCCCTCAACGGTAAATCGTATTAAACGCTTAGAAGCTATGTAGGATAGATTAGAAGTTACTTAATTCCTAGTGGCTTCTTTTTTTATCATAATATGTAGTAGATGGAAGCTTTGGTAAAGAAATATATAATTTATTTTATTTTATATTACAAACTAGTAAAAAAGTTGTAAAATTGTAACAGTAATAACATCAAACAAATGTATAAAAAATAATGAAATGCGAGTATAATGGTACGTAATGAGGATAATTACGATAAAAATAAGAGAAAGGAGGGATACCATGAAAAAAAGTATGTATATTCATTATGATAGCGTTAGCAACCACATTTTAAGTAGTAGTATCCCTTTTTCTGTCCGAACTGTTCCGCCAATCTTAATTCCGAAGAATATTTTATTATTGAAGGGCAAGTCACCTTTAGCAAAGTATGATGATTACACTGGTTTTTCTTATATTACAGGTGAGGAAAATATTCGTCAGTTTTTAGATTATGTGATGAAGGAAGAGTTAGCGGTGGATTGGATTGATTTTGAATCGATTGATTTCCTACATCAGTTATCGGCTCAAGAAGTTTCAGAGCTATTATATGTATCGCATGCTAATAAGCATTTGCATTCACCATTCTTTTATAAATTACAAAATAATTATATTTATTTAAGTATGGAGGATGATTTTACTAAGGTGTATTATCGTGATGTGCATTATTTTTATACATTATTAGCGCATGCTTTAGAAGAAGCCATGCAACGGGTGGTAGATAATTCAAAGCCACGTTTCTTTTTTAGAAGTCGTCGTGAAAAGGTGGAAAGATTACCTTTAACGGATTTGGAGAATTTATCATTAGTGGTGCGTGAGGGGATATTGGTGGCACTTGATCAAGCTAATAAAATTGGAACAACTTATCAGCTTCCGATTTTATTATCTGAGGATCAATTCTACAATACCAATCATTTGCAACAGATGGATTGTCAGGTAGGTTTTGTGAGCTATGATACAGCAACAAAGGAATGGCAAATTATGGTTGATGAAGAGCGTAAAGATGAATTATTACGTTACTAGTAGTAATGAAGTTGATTGTTACCTTGATAGCAAGTGTCTCGTTTGGTATACTAGTAAAGATAAAAGACTATAAAGACTAGTTGGAGGAACCAATTTATGAAAATTGTCGTGGTTTATGGAGGGAAAAGTGCAGAACATGATATTTCTATTCTGACTGCTTTTTCAATTATTAAAGAGATTTATTTTGAATATTATGATGTACAACCTGTATTTATTACAAAAGAGGGTACTTGGTTGAAGGGTGAACCTTTGACAGGGCCAGTAGCTTTTGCGGATGCTTTGAAGTTAGAAGAAGCGCCAGAAGCTCATTTTGCGACTAAAGAAGGCGAACAATCAACAGGGGTTATGATTAATCCATGTTCGATTAAGGATGAAGATACAGTTGTCTTCCCAATTCTTCATGGACCAAATGGAGAAGATGGTACGATTCAAGGGATGTTTGAAATCTTGGATATGCCATATGTTGGCTGTGGTGTATTAGCGAGTGCTGCGGGGATGGATAAGATTGCGAGTAAGCAGTTATTCCAACAAGTAGGTTTACCGCAAGTGCCATATGTACCATTTATTAAGACTGAATGGAATGAAGATCCTGAAGCAATCTATAACCGTATTGAAGGAACATTATTATATCCAGTATTTGTGAAGCCTGCCAATATGGGTTCAAGTGTTGGTATTTCTAAAGCGGATAATCGTGACGAGTTAATGGCTGCGATTGAAGAAGCACTGAAGTATGACCGCCGCATTGTGGTTGAACAAGGAATTGATGCACGTGAGATTGAGTGTGGTGTTCTTGGCAATGATGATGTTAATACATCAGTTGTCGGTGAAGTTGTGAAGGAAGTTGGTTTCTATGATTACAACGAAAAATATGTCAACAATACGGTAACATTACAAATTCCAGCTGAGATTCCTGAAGAAGTGTCTCATAAGGTACGTGAATATGCGGCGACTGCTTTCAAAGCGATTGATGGTGCTGGCTTAACGCGTTGTGATTTCTTCTTAACAGAATCAAATGAAATCTATATCAATGAAGTCAACACAATGCCTGGATTTACAGAATTTAGTATGTATCCATTATTATGGGCAGAAACAGGAATTAACTACAAAAACTTAGTAGAAGAATTAATTCAATTAGCACTAAAACGCTATAACGAAAAACACGAAAGATAAACAAGTAGGCAAAGAAGATGAACGACCGTCTTGTTTGCCTTTTCTTATACACTAAAAAGATAGGGGAATCTATTATGACAATTGGAACTATTGCAGAAGTGGTAAAGGCGGTAAAAGCGATTGACTATCAATCAGCGCATCGTTTTGAAGAAGTAACTTCAGTGGCATTTGATGCTAGACGTATTCAACCGGGAGGATTATTCGTACCATTAGTCGGTCAAACGGATGGCCACAATTATATTAATCAAGCCATCGAGAATGGGGCTATCGCTACTTTATGGGCTAAAAAAGAAGCTGCTCCGGAAGGTATTTGCACGATTTGGGTAGATGATCCATTACAGGCGATGCAAGATTTAGCTAAGTGGTATTTAGAAAAAGTAAATCCATTAGTCGTCGGTGTGACAGGAAGTTCAGGTAAGACAACTACTAAAGATATGACTGCTGCTGTGTTGGGCGCAAAATATAAAGTCCACAAAACACAGGGGAATTATAATAATGAGATTGGTTTGCCACAAACAATTTTAGAAATGCCAAAAGATACTGAAGCAGTCGTCTTAGAAATGGGTATGAGCGAATTCGGTGAGATTGAATTTTTAAGTAGATTAGCCCACCCTGAAATTGCCGTAATTACCATGATTGGCGAATCACATATGGAAAACTTAGGTAGTCGACAAGGGATTGCTAAAGCTAAAATGGAAATCTTAGCTGGCATGAATGGTGAAGGGATGTTAATTTATCCAATTAATGAGCCTTTATTACATAATGAATTATCAGGTGGCGTTGAAGGTGTGCGTACGGTAACATTTGGAACGGATGGGGAGGCAGATCTAACTTGTGTGGATGTGATGACATTTGCTGATCACTCAACTTTCAATCTAGCGCAATTCCCAGAAGTATCTTGTCAGATTCCAGTCTTAGGAACGTATAATATTCAAAATGCTTTAGCTGCCTTACAAGTCGGGTTAGCAGCGGGAGTTGATGTAGCTAGTGCGGTTGAAGCTTTGGCGAACTTCTCATTAACAGCCAATCGTAGCCAATGGGTAGAAGGCATTAAGGGTTGTCGCATTTTAAATGATTCCTATAATGCAAGTCCAGCTGCCATGAAAGCCGTTCTAACGTCATTCAAAGATGTTCCGAGTGGCGCAGGTCGTCGTATGGCAGTTCTAGGTGATATGTTGGAATTAGGTGTCGACTCAAAAGCAATGCACGCTGGAGTATCAGTTGCCTTATCAAGTGAGGATTTCTCGGATGTGTATTTGTACGGTGAAGAGATGTCAGCCTTGAAAGATGCCTTAGCAGGAGAGTTCGCCCCAGAACAGATCCACTACTACCAAGATGATATGGCGCAATTAATTAAAGACTTAGAAGAACAAGTAGCCCCAGAAGATATCCTAGTTGTGAAATCAAGTAATGGTACAGGATTATTAAAAGTTGTGGCGGCCTTAACAGCGGAATAAAAAGCGAAATAAAAACGAAAAAACGTCAGGAACATCCAGTTGGAACAAGTAACTGGCTGGCGAATGATGAATAGCTAGCAGGAAGTAGTAGCTAGCGAAAAGAATAACGAAAAAACTAAACGTCATATATGGTGAGGAATCAATGATAATTATCATCAAAATAAATCAGTAACTATGACTAAAAATGATGAAATTTAAACGATAAAAAAGCATCCGTACACAAAGCGGGTGTTTTTTTATACACATTTTATAAAAAATATCAATTAAGTGAACGCTTTAGTCATATCTATAGATAGTAGTATCGGAAAAATTATAATTTCTTTGCAAAAATGTAACAATTTATGTATCATTAATGTGAGATGTATTTATATGAAAGGAGAAAAATATGAGAAAAAAGATTAATAAAGCAGGAAACGGATTGATGTTAATGATGTTAACCTGCAATGCAGTTGTACCTAGTGCGTCGTTAGTGTATGCCGAAGCAGTACAACCAATGAATATTCAATTATCGTTAAATAGTTTAGCACCAAAAATTTATGCGGGTGAGAGTGCTGTTTATCAGATGGACTTTAAAGTATCTGGAGCGATGGAAGAGGTAAATGAACAACTAAACACTGCCAAAAAGCGTGAAATAGTTATTCAATTACCAGAAGATACAACATTTTATTCAATGCCAAGTGATGAAGCTTATCTTAAAACATTAGCAATTGCAAGTTTGGATAAAGATGGCCAAAAGGTTGAAATAGTTCCAACTTATGATGCAGATAACCATCAATTAATATATGCATTTTCTAGCTTACGTGCCGGAACAAGTGCAAGATTATTTCTAAAATTAGATACTAAAAACGGGGTTACACCCAATAATACCGAAATGGCTTTATCAGCTAAGTTTGCAGCGGGCGAAGAAGAACTAGCATCGACTGAAGCAAAGACAAAGATTAAAGCACAACTACCAATTGCTGCTACGAAATCTTTTGATGGAGTTTTAGATGAAGATGGTAAGATTAAAGAAGGTGTTATTGCTGCGAAATCTGGCGATAATGTTCAGTGGTCTGTTCGCGTGGAAGTGCCAACAACAGAAGTAGGGATGTCATTAATTAAAGATGGCGAGCCTGTAATAGTTGAAGATATTTTAAATGATAATTTAAGTTATGTAAGTGCACAAGGAGAAGATATGACAGTCAACCCAAATGGCCAAACTGTAAGCTTCTCATTTCCAACTAAAACTCGTGATGAACAACTAAAATTATTAGCTGAGGGCAAATCATTATTTGTTCGTGAATTTACACTAATCACAAAAGTAAAAGAAGGTATTACGGAATATACTGAGATTCCTAATATGGTAACGGCAACTGTTACGGCTAAAGAAGATACACAAAAAACCACAGAGTCTAATAAACCAGCAGTGGTTGTTTCTTCTGAAGGAAGAGATTCATCACAAGTTAATGGATCGATATTATATCCGATATTTTATGGACCAAAAGATGGTAATGGTGGTTATAATTTTGATTGGAACCATTTAGATGCTAATCCAACAGTAATAGATACAGCTCAATTATCTTTTTATAATCAATATCACCCAATGCCTGGAACAAATGAGCCTAACCAAAATGATTCAGATGAACATATTACAGATAAAAATGGGGACGATTTTGATTGGAAAAATAATGTCTTGACTATTTTAGAAAAAGGTTATCAAGAAATTAATATGAATTATACACTTGATGAAAAGTTAACATTTGATAGTGTGCAGATTAATAAGCCTGTTTTAGAGTATTGTAACGATCCAGCAGAAGTCTATCCAAACGATTATGAGATGAATATTATTGTTGAACTAGATAATGGTACTAAGAAAACAATAAAAGTAAATTTTGATGAATTAGCAGAAGATAGAAGACCTACCTACCAAACTGTTTACTATAATCGTGAAAAATTAGGGTTAAGTGAAAATGAAAAGGTATCAAAATATACTATTTCTCTAAAACCGCTCAATGGTCAAATGATAGATGGGCGTACATCAGTGTTAGTGCAACCAAGATATGGTATTGTACCTGGCTCTAAAGGGCAAGCAACTGCAACAGTATCATATGATGTTGTATTATATGATGGTCAAAAAATTACTCGTACAGAAGGTGGTCGTGGTTCAGCTGCAACTATCGGCTCTCGTCATGTAACAATTGTTCAGGAAGAAAAATCTAAACCAACAATTATATCAGATGTTAATTTTACTGAAAAAGATGGTAGTTTAGTAAAAGTCGGCGATAATCGTGTTAACTTTATGGTGAAAAATCTGGCTGCTTCTGCTTCAGTTGTAAAAGGACCAGTTATTGGGAATATCTTATTACCTAAAGGGGTACACATTAAGAAAGATGATGCAAAAGAGGAATATTATTTTTATAATCGCTCAGGTCAAATTTTAAAACAAGAAGCGAAGTATACAGTGGTTGATAATTACAATAATACTGGACGACAATTAGTTCAAGTTCAATGGGATAGAGATCGTGTTAATCCAACAGAGGTATTAACTTTTGAATTTGGTGTGGAAGTTACGAAAGATGCTTCATATCACTTGGATTTAGTGGGATATGTTTTAGCGGAAAGTGAACAGATTACTGTACCAACAGATGAAGGTTTCCAACATATCGCAGTAGAAAAAGATAAGGAAGATATGGATAAAGATACGATAACAGATGAAGATCGAGTAAAATTAAAACGTACTTATGTATTAATGAGTAAAAAAGACTTACAAACGATTAAATTAGTAAAAGGTGATTTAGATACAGATTACAGCTACTTAGGAAAAGCTAGTTTAGGTGGCGAAATTGATTATCGTATCACAATGACCAATACAACAAAAGAGAATATTACTAAATTAGGTTTTATTGATATTTTACCATCAGTTGATGACAAGACTGTTTTAGATAATGTCGCTCGTGGTAGTAAATTTACGCCGACATTAACTGGAGCTATTACAGTACCAGAAAAATGGGCGGATAAAGTTGAAATTTTCTACAGTACAGAAACAAATCCAAGTCGTGAAACAGTTTTAACTAAAGTAGACTATCCAACAGAAGTAGAGGAAATTACTAACCCAACAGATGCAGCTGATCCGGCGTGGCAAACAGCCGCACAAGTTGGTGAGGATTGGTCAAGTATCCATAGCTTCAAAATTGAATTAAAACCAGGAACAGTGATGATTCCAGGACAAGATATTACATTGAATTTCAAAATGCAAGCACCTACAGAATTATCTAATGAATTATTAGATGTAAATACAGAAGGTAAAGAACGTGCAGCGTGGAATTCATTTGCAATGACAACAAATGGCTTATTACCAATTGAACCGCAACGTGTCGGAGTATATGTTGAAGCATCTAGTAGTGTAACAGCTGAATACTATATCGAAGGAACCAATACAAAATTACCATTACCAGACGGAGCAACAGAAAAAGTTGTGACGGACGATTTAATAGGTAAAGCCTATTCAGATCAAGCTGTTCCTAAGAGATTAACAGATGCAGATGGTAAAACATATGTATTGGTTGAAGTAGAAGGTGAACCAACATTAAAAGATGGTTCAGCAGCAACAACTGGTACAGTTGCCAAAGAAGAACAAGTTATTAAATACCAATACAAAGAGGTAAAAGGTAATGTAATCGTTCATTATGTAAATGAAAAAGGTGAAAAAATTAAAGTTGACGTAACAGATACACCAACAACATCAACAGGAACACCGTATGATACAACCGACAACAAACCAACAACCATCACAACTGAAGAGGGTAAAACTTACAAGTTAGTACCAGATAAAACAAAAGGTGAAGAAGCAGGTAAAGTTGTTGAAGGCACAACCGAAGTAACATATGTTTACGAAGAAGTAAAAGGTGATGTAATCGTTCATTATGAAGATGAAGAAGGCAATGTAATCAAACCGCAAGTTGAGGACACAGCAGAAACATCAACAGGAACACCGTACGATACAACCGACAACAAGCCAGAAACAATTACAACTGAAGATGGAAAAACTTACGAATTAGTACCAGAAAAAACAACTGGTAACGAACAAGGCAAAGTTGTTGAAGGCACAACTGAAGTAACATATGTTTATAAATTAGTAGTCGGTAGTGTAACAGCTGAATACTATATCGAAGGAACAGATACAAAATTACCAGGGGAAAATGGTGAAACAATTAAAGTTGTAAAACCAGAAGGAACACCAACTGGTGAAGCATATTCAGATCAAGCGCCAACTAAATTAACAGATGCAGATGGTAAAACATATGTATTGGTTGAAGTAGAAGGTGAACCAACACTGAAAGATGGTTCAGCAGCAACAACTGGTACAGTTGCCAAAGAAGAACAAGTTATTAAATACCAATATAAAGAGGTAAAAGGTGATGTAATCGTTCATTATGTAGATGAAAAAGGCGACACAATTAAAGTTGACGTAACAGATACAGAACTAACATCAACAGGAACAGACTATGATACAACCGACAACAAACCAACAACCATCACAACTGAAGATGGTAAAACTTACGAATTAGTACCAGATAAAACAACTGGTAACGAAACAGGAAAAGTTGTTGAAGGCACAACCGAAGTAACATATGTTTACAAAGAAGTGAAAGGTGATGTAGTCGTTCACTATGTAGATGAAGAAGGCAACACAATTAAAGTTGACGTAACAGATACAGAACTATCATCAACAGGAACAGATTACGATACAACCAACAACAAACCAACAACCATCACAACTGACGATGGAAAAACTTACGAATTAGTACCAGATAAAACAACTGGTAACGAAACAGGAAAAGTTGTTGAAGGCACAACCGAAGTAACGTATGTTTACAAAGAAGTAAAAGAACCATTAGTATCACAAGATAAACCAAAAGGATATTTACCAAAAATGAGTGCACAATCGCTATTAAGTTATTTTGTAGCAGCAAGTATTTTTGTAACATCAGGTTTAGTAGCATTATTTAAAGGTAAAAAATAAAAGTTTATAACAAAAGAGAGTACGTTTCCTATCAAAGGGAGGCGGCTCTCTTTTTGTTTATGATGCATTTGGCTGTGATGATAGTGTTTTTTGAGAGGGTCTAGCCAGTGGTGTTGGGAGTTCTTTTTGGCAGATAGTGAGGGGGAGGGGGTGATAATTCCTGATGAAAAAATATTGTGAACTAGCTATTTGTCGAGTAGGCTAGTCATATGTGGATTTTTGCTCATGCATTTTCCCAATAAAAAAGAGCCCCGAATGGTGATTGGGGACTCTTGATGGTGGCAAAGTAATTATTTTTCGAAGTAGGCTTTACCGTCAATGTAAGTAGCCATTAATTCGAAGTCATCATCTAATACGATGAAGTCAGCTGCGTAACCTTCTTTGATGCGACCACACACATCATCGATTTCAACTGATTGAGCGGCAACTAAACTAGCCATATTGATTGCTTCTAGTGGAGTTGCAATGCCCCATTTGATAACGTTTTGTACGCCTTGGATCAATTCTAAAATACTTCCAGCAAGGCTACCGTTATGTGCTAGACGAGCTGCACCATCTTTTACGATAACATCATATTCGCCTAATGTTGATTGGCATTCACCCATACCACCTGCACGCATACAGTCTGTGATAAGACAAGTTTTATCGCGTCCGTGGCAGTCCATAACGATTTGAGCTGATACTGGATGAACGTGATGGCCATCGCAAATTAATTCATCAAAAACATCTTTAATATTAAGAGCTGCACCAACAACACCTGGTTCACGGTGATGTAGACCGCGCATACCATTATAAGTATGAACGATAGTGTTAGCGCCCGCTTCGATAGCGGCTTTACATTGGTCATATGTTGCGTTAGTGTGTCCTAAAGCAACGAAGACATCTCTTTTACGTGCTTCTTTAATGAAATCAACAGTTCCTAGACGTTCGGGTGCAATAGCGATTTTTTTGATCCAGCCATTTGCTTTTTCTTGCCAACCATCTAACACATCAATTTCAGGGTCGCCCATATATTTTGGATTTTGCGCTCCCTTATGTTCTTCACAGAAAAATGGTCCTTCTAAGAAAATACCACGAATTTTTGCGCCGGGAATTGTTTCGGCATTTTCTCCAACTGTTTGGCAAACTTCTCCTAATAAATCATATGGTGCTGTTAAAGTTGTTGGTAAATAAGTTGTGACACCGCAAGATGGTAGTCCATCTGAAATTACTTTTAAGCCTTCTAAATCATTATCCATTACATCGTGTCCTTTAAAGCCGTGGATATGAGTATCAACTAAACCAGGTGCAATGCTGTAGTTGTGGTAGTCGATTATTGTAGCGGTATCTTCTGGTAAGTCTTCTGACCATGTGCCAAAAGTCCCGTCTTCATTGATGGCTAAATAGCCAGTTGGTTTAACATCATCTTCATAGAAAAATTGTTTTGCGTAAATATAAGTTGTCATGGGAATCATTCTTTCTGTAAATATATTTAGGCTTTTTACTGAAAAAACCTATCAAAAAGTTATTGCCATCATTATGATTGTTCGCCGTGGATATAGTGACGTACTTTATAGACGAATTGGTCACTACGAGCGATGCTTAGTGTGAATTCGATGATACGATTTTCACTGTTATAAGTTGAACGCTTCAAACGTAAACACGCATCTCCTTCTGTAGCGTCTAAAATTTCTGCTTCATGTGGATTTAGAATGCTTGCGGAGAATGTTTCATCAGAGTAGCGAATAGTTTGATTGAAATCTTGTGAAAAGATATCATATAAAGGATGTTTTTTGACGTCTTCACCGGTTAAAGTCGGGAATAATTTATACGGTAGATAAGTTGTTTCAACCATCATTTTTTCGTTATCTGCAATTCGTAAACGTTCCATACGAATAATTTTTTCTTGTAGATTGATTTCTAATTGTTTGGCAACTAAGGTGTCGGCTGGTAATATTTCAAATTTGAGTAATTGTGTTTTAGGAACTTTGCCGATACTTTGCATTTGCTTGGTGAAGCTGTAATTATTTGCAAGGTCTTGGCGTTCTTTCCATAGATTTGACACAAATGTACCTTTACCTTGTCGCTTGTAGATATAGCCTAAGCCTTCTAATTCTTTTAGTGCCGTTCTAACAGTGGTACGACTGACATTATATCGTCTGCAAATCTCACGCTCGGAAAACATCTTCTGGTGAGTCTCGGCATGGTTCGTAATATAATCCATTAACTTGATGCTTAATTGCGAGTATAGCGGGGACTGATCAGAAATATTCATTATTTGGCTCCTTTCTTTATAAGATAAACTTGCGTGTTGGTAATGATTAGTAACACTAGTGATCAACTTGATGCTAGGAGACCAAGTGCTGTAGAGACCAATTTGGTGCTACTGGTAATTACCAGTTATTAGACAATTATATTTTAATGGGAATTAGGCATTAAGTCAATCGTTTTCAAGAATTTTTAATAGCGTTTAAAAGCTTGATTTGACGGTATTTTCTTTATGTATATCAAATGAGGAAAAAGCAGTTATTTCGTGAGAATTTTGCGATATTTTTTATTATTTAATGAATAGAATTTGTTTGTCTAAAAAATAATATAAAAAATGTTGTCTGAATCGGTAGAATTTAGTGGTAAGTGTCTAGTGTTTAGTTAGACGATAAAAAAATATTATGTTGTAAAGAACAAGATTAGAATATCTGTTCTTTGACAACATAATACTGAGAGT
>NZ_FOGF01000041.1 GCF_900111135.1 Granulicatella balaenopterae
ATTACTATATAAAAAGTAGACTTCCCCTTTTTCGTCATGCCAATGATTTTTGATGGATACTTGTTGGCGGTCAAGCATCACGGCGTAAGTCATTACGTCTAAAGCTGATAAGTTTTTATAGCGCTCGCCTGCCACAATTAATTTTGGTACTTGATAGAATTGTTGTCTTGTCTTGGTCATTTTTACATCCTCCGCTCGTTCGATTTTCTCTATAACTTAATAGCGTTAGATGTTTAGAATCTGTTCCAAGTTTTTGGGGAATTTTTTATTTTATTTCTTAAATAGCTTTTGTGGTAGTTTGTTACGAGTTTCTTTAGCAATTTTTGAAGATTTTGCACTGCTTTTTAAGGATTTCCTTTACTGATTTTTCGCTAGCGTTTCACCTTTTTTCTCATAATCCCCACAAAAAAGACAACCAACATTACTGCTAGTTGCCTTGATATTTTTAGATAATTTATTTTTCATCAAAATCTCCTTGCGCCAAAGCCACTAAGCTATCACAATCAACTAATGGCAAAGCACCAAATTCACCTTTTAAATACCGTTTATAATAACCAAAATCACAACGAGTACCCTCATCAAAATCAAATATTGAATAACTATCACTCTCACCAGTACTCCCCTTCTCAATCAAATAAATCTGATCCTTACGCAACTTAGCATCCATCATCTCCAATTTATGTGTGGTAAAAATAAACTGTGAATGACTAATATTCGCATTCGCCATCATCACAATCGCACGTGCTACCTCTTCATGCAATGACACATCAAATTCATCCATCACTAAAACTTGATGATACTGTTCACTAGCCAAAATCGCCAACATTAAACCAATAAACTTACGAGCCCCATCAGACTCAGACGACACCGCCAAACGTTGACGCCCAATCACTCGCCCATGCAAGTCATACTTATGATAAATTGTATATAACTGATTACTTTTCTGCTTCTCGCCACCCAAGAATTTCAATAGCGCAAACTCATCCCCAAGCATTCCATCAAGTAACTGCTCATGCTCTAACTCCACATCCACAAAACGCAAACCTGCACCATGCATAATTGCTAAAAACTTCTCCTTCACTGCTTGATCTTCTAATAAATGATACAAATCACTCGCACCATCCTCACGATAAAAACGGAAACGATTCGCAAACCAAGCCACCACATCACTAGCTAAGGTATCGTTTTTATCTTGCAAAACATCTAAAAATAAACGATTCGGACGAGTTTCTTTAGTAAAGTACTTCATCCCTCTTTGTAATACTGGATAGCTCCCCCCTGCATCACGCTCAAAATAGGTACGATAATGACGTTTTTGCAAATACTCCAACTTCTCAGTTAAAATCTCTTTATCATTATAAGTAAAAGAATAACGATATTGCTGCTGTTGACTAATGATTTCCACCTCGAACTTACTCGGATGACTACTCGACTCATCATCTAACAAAAACGGAAAATACGGTAGCTTATCAGTCGTCTTTGGTGCAGGGTGCAAGACCATCTTACGCATCAAATCCATCGACTCCAATAGATTACTCTTACCAGAACCATTACTACCAAAAATAATCACATTCTTCAATAACTGCGAAGTTTGCCCATCTTTATTAACACAAACTTCCATCACATTATCTGAAAACTTACGCAAACGTTTCCCTGGTTCAAACATCAAAGTATTCTCTGCCTTAAATGATAATACATTCCCAACCGTATAACTCACTAACATATTCATCTACCCTTTCCGACTCTAATTTACTATTAGTATAGCTAAGAAAGCGCTTTAATACAATATCCTCGTTGTAAAAATAAAAACTATTCCATAAAAAAGTACCACAATCTAATTAAGAACGAAAAATCGTTCTATCATGAAAATTCCATAAAAAAACAGCCCCCATAAAATGAGAGCCGTTTACTATCTTAGGAGTAATGAGATTAGATCCGAAAAACTAATCACACAAGATTTATGAACAAAAATAACTGTTGTGGAGTTCGTACATACAATCTTGTTGGTAAATGATAAATATTTTGTGACACAAGCAAAATAGTCATCGCTCCTAAAATAGAGAGATTATATTTGATGTTTGTTAGATACTAACAACAACTCCTAGTATACCTTAATATTATGAAAAAGAAAGCGTTTTTATGTTTTTTATAAGAATAATTCATTTTATACTAATAATTATGTCATAACCAATAAAAAGAGATAATACTTATATAATAAATAGTTCACAAAGTCCGCCTGCTCCTTTTTTGCACGAGCTATCATACCTATCCTCTCCATACTGCTGACCAAAGTTCAATCCAGTATCTTCCGTAAAACCCTATCTTACTACCTTCCTAAAAAACAAATGATTCATCCTTCATTAATTGGAATATATTAACTAAAATAAGGTCAGTATTGCATTACTGATAATGACTTACTCAGTCTATCCACTGCTTCCCACTTGCTGATAGCTATTAATGCCTAGAAGATTATTGAGAGTATGTTTACAATCCCTGTTTCTTACCAGAAAATTAAGATACAAAAAAAGTATTAAGAAACTTTCTACAAATTCCTTAACACTTTTACTTCTTTGATGCCCCTTGCAGGGTTCGAACCTGCGACCCATAGATTAAGAGTCTACTGCTCTACCAACTGAGCTAAAGAGGCCTTAAAAAAAGGACATGGATTAATCCATGTCCCTATTCTATCACTGTTTGAAATAATTTTCAACACTTAATTAGTCTTTATGACGAATTGTGAAGCCTTTTTTCTCACCACGTTTATTATCACGTTTGTCGCCACGTTTTTCACCGCGATCGTTATAACGTTTTTTACCGTAGTTATCTTTTTTCTTGCCTTTGTTTTCGCCGTCACGTTTACGGTCATAGCGTTTTTCGCCACCATTACCACGACGGTCACCACCGCGTTTGTTGTCACGTCCGCCACGACGGTTATCTTTACCGTAACGTTTGCGTCCGCCACCACCATTACCACGGCCACCACGTTTACCTTTACGGCTTGGTAATGGGCGTTCTGGAGTAATCTTAACAGGTACTTCTTCTGCATCTTTAACCATCATTTTTAATAATAATGCAGCTAAATCTTCAGCTTCGTATTCATCTACTAAGACTTCCACAGCTTTACGGTAGCGATTAGCTTTCATACCTTTAGAGATTTCAGCTAATTCTTCGATTGCTTGTGCCATTTGTCCTTCCAATGCTTCGTTTGGAGTTGGTGGACATAATGGAGTCATGCGTTTTTTCGTTAAGTCTTCAATTACGTGTAAGTATTCCATTTCATTTGGAGTGACTAATGTAATTGATTTACCTTCTTTACCAGCACGACCTGTACGTCCAATACGGTGAACATAGCTTTCTGGGTCTTGAGGGATATCGTAATTGTATACATGAGTTACGCCTGAGATATCTAATCCACGGGCAGCCACGTCTGTAGCAACTAAGATGTCTAATTTATTATTTTTAAAGTTACGTAATACGCTCATACGTTTTTGTTGTGATAAGTCACCATGGATTCCTTCTGCACGGTATCCACGCATTTCTAATCCACGAGCTAATTCGTCAACACGTCGTTTCGTACGACCAAAGATAATAGTTAATTCTGGACTTTGAACATCGAATAAACGAGTCATAATGTCGAATTTTTCATAATCTTTACATTTTACGAAATATTGGTCAATTAAGTTCGCTGTCATTTGGTTTGATTTAATCTTCACGTGTTCTGGTTCTTTCATAAAGCGGACACCAATACGTTTGATTGATGGTGGCATTGTTGCTGAGAATAATAATGTTTGACGTGTTTCTGGTACTTTAGAGATAATTGATTCAATATCATCTAAGAATCCCATATTTAACATTTCATCAGCTTCGTCTAATACTAATGTTTCTACATCGTCAAGGCGCAATGTTTTACGTGAGATATGGTCTAATAAACGACCAGGTGTTCCTACAACAATATGTGGTTTATCTTTTAATTGACGGATTTGGCGACCGATATCAGCCCCACCGTATACTACACTTACACGGATTTTTTTTGCTTGTCCTAAGCGGTATAATTCTTCTTGTGTTTGGATAGCTAATTCACGTGTTGGTGCAATAACTAATCCTTGTGTTCTGCGATCGTTTGGATTAATTTTTTGTAACATTGGTAAACCGAATGCTGCGGTTTTACCTGTACCTGTTTGTGCTTGACCGATAACATCTACTCCTGATAATGCTAGCGGAATTGTTTGTGCTTGAATCGGTGTTGCCTCTTCAAATCCCATTTTTTCGATAGATTCTAATAAGGTTGAATCAAGTCCCATTTCTAAAAATTTCATACTTTCCTCCTACTTCTGGCGTAGAGAAGTGTACGATAGATGGCTTTTCCACCTAACAATTTAACTGTTTATAACAGTAACTAGAGCCTCCCTTTTATTTTTTAGGGGGCCATACATACTCATGATTTCTTTCTGTATCACTATCACGGTTTAAGTTATCTTTAATTTGTATACTTCTCAACTGCTTAACTAGTGTAACACGTTATAAGTAGCAATACAAACAATATCGTTAATATTCGTAATGAATACGTTTTCTATCTTTTTTTGAATAATGAGATTGATTTGCTTATTTGATGGATTTTTTGCTAAAATAGTGACGATGGAAAGCTACTCAAGGCCGTAAAATAAGGTTTGGTAGTTTGATTGGAGGAGATTTTTGATGAAGGAACAGTATAAAACAATTATTGCGGATGGTGTTGGTGAGATTGATGTGAAAGGTTCTCGCTTTATCGCTCATATGAAGCGGGCTGAGTCTGAAGTGGAAGCGCAAGAATTTATTCAAAGTGTCAAGAAGGAACATTGGAAGGCAACTCATAATTGTTCGGCGTATTTAATTGGAGAAAATGATGAACTGCAGCGTGCCAATGATGATGGTGAGCCCAGTGGAACGGCTGGTGTGCCGATGCTTGAAGTGTTAAAGAAGAATGAATTGCAAAATGTTTGTTGTGTGGTGACTCGTTATTTTGGAGGAACAAAATTAGGAGCTGGTGGTTTGATTCGTGCTTATACTGGGGCTGTTGTTGAAGGCTTGAATCAGGTTGGCGTGGCGCTTTGTTCTTTGGAGCAAGTGGTTCGTGTGGAGTTGCAATATGCTTTAGTTGGTAAGTTAGAGCATTTTCTAACGACGAATGAGATTGCGATTGTGAATAAGGAATATACTGATAAGGTAGCTATTGATTGTAGTATTCCAATGGCTGAGGTAGCATCTTTTAAAGAGTCTGTTATTGAATTATTAAGTGACCAGGCTCAATTTAGTGAATTGGATACGGCTTATATTGAGCGTCCGCTAACTTAGTGATGATGCATCATAAGTTGTCTCACGGTAAACACTAGTCTGCTATTAATGGCTAACCTCCCTTTTTTTAGTTTAGTGAGGCATCATAAGTCAGCTAGCGCACTTTTTGAATGCTGACATTTCTCATTTAGATACAAAAATTCCCACTTTCGTTTTAGACGAGAGCGGGAATTTTTAGTTTTGTTAGTATTTATTTTTTCTTTTTACCTTTTTTGCCTTTTTTCTTTTTCTTCTTCATAGAAGGTTGTTGGGCACGGTGGGGTTTAACAGTTGATGTTGGTTTTACTTTGATATTTTTTTGTCCCATTGTTTGTTCGATTTCAGCATTTAGTTTCATTTCTAATAATTCAATATAGATTTCACCACTGATTTGTTGGCAAACACCATAGATAATATCATCAGTAACTTCGGCTGGTACTTCTAGACGTAATTGGCGAGCAAATTCATCACGTAATTCATATAAATGTTGTTCTTTTTCTGATTCGGTTGATGCTGCTAAGATACGCGTTTCGATGGCACCAACTTCTTCACTAGCCATCATTGTGCGAACAATTTTTTCAGTAATATATTTGTTTACTAAGTCCATTTCTGTTGGTGTTGGTGGACGGTGTGCTTGACGTTCTGGATGTGGGTCACGTGACCATACACTGATATCCTCTTCCACTTGCTCTGCTTCTAGTTCTGCTTTTAAGATAGCTTCTAATTCTGGTTTTAATGCAGCTTCTAGTTCTGGTGATAATTCTTCATAGTTTGTTGTTGGGAATTCACATAAGATATCGCCTTCTGCTGGAGTTGGTTCTTTTACGTCAGTTGCTTTTGATGTGATAAAGCGGTTTGTTTTGTCACTCCATTTTACGCTGGCGATTTTTTCTTTGCCTGTGTCTTTGAAGCCGATTGATTTTTCGAATGCTTTTGTGATTGCTGCTACTGATTTGTTGTCATTGAAGTATGCTAAGTAGCTAGCCATTTCTTCTTCTTCAGATTCAGCGATATCGGCAGCGCCTTGGTTCATAATATAGCGTTCGATAACTGGTGCTGAGTTTTCTGCGATTAGTTCAAGTTCTTTAGCAATATCATTATCTTCACCGTCGCTAAATTCGATACCTACACAGCTAATCTTGTCGGCAGCTTTTTGGCGGTTATATTTATATGCGGCAAAGTCTTCCACATTATTGAAGAATAAGGCTACTAACTCGCCACCTTCAAGGAAATCAACTGCTACAATCGCAATTAATTCTTGCTCGGCAGTATATAAAGCTACCGCGTCTTGGCTTTTTGCACCACTTTCTACTAATGCTGGATAAAGATTTTGTGTCTTTTGTAATACTTTTAAAAATTCATTAAATTCCATCTAAATTGTTTCCTCCTTAAAATTAAAAAGACGCTAGTAATCCTAATCACCAACGTCTTTTGTCAATTATTATTCCGTGTCTGCTAGTAATTGGGCAGCTGCTTGGTCGATAATAATTGTAACATGTTCATGATTTTGTAGAATGCTGGCAGGTACTTCTGGAGTAACCTCACCCTCAATCATATCTTTTACTGCTTGGGCTTTTCCTTCACCGAATGCCATTAAGACAACTTCTTTAGCATCCATAATTGAAGCAGGTCCCATTGAATACGCATAACGTGGTACATCTTCTTCATTTGCAAAAAAACGTTTGTTAGCGTTAATTGTTGATTCTGTTAAATGCACTTTATGGGTACGTTCACTAAAGTCAGTTCCCGGTTCATTAAAGCCGATATGGGCATTGCTTCCTAATCCTAATAATTGTAAGTCAATTGGATTGTCAGCTAATACTTGTTCATAGCGGGCAATTTCTGTATCTTCTGGTGCTAAACCATCTGGTACAAAACTTTCTTTAAATGGTTTGGCGTGGAATAATTGCTCATTCATAAAATAACGATAGCTATGTTCATCATCGCCTGCTAAACCTACATATTCATCTAAATTCACTGATACACAATCACTAAAATCTAATTCACTTGCTACTAATAATTTATATAATTCAATCGGTGTTGAGCCAGTTGCTAATCCATATACTTTACCGTCTTGTTCTTTAACGCGGGTAAAAATATCAAAAGCTTCCTTTGCTCCATCTAATGGTGTTTCTACAATAATTACTTCCATTCTCTTACAGCCTCCTAAAAAATAGTTGTCTTTAAATGATAACGTTGCCATCCTCACAAATGTATTTTAGCAGAATTTTAAATGAAAATGTATCCTTTTTTTCTTTACTTCCAAAATTGGTCGTAAATTGTGATTGGTAAATGGCGTTTATGGCGTGTTTTTAAGTACCAACCTTCAATCTTTTCACTAGCTTCTTCTGAAATATCCTTACCTTCTAAGTAATCATCAATCTCATCGTACGTAACTCCCAAAGCATCTTCATCCGGTAATAAAGGCTTTTCTTCTTCCAAATCAGCTGTCGGAACCTTGGTATAAAGGTGATCTGGAGCTTCTAAGTACTCTAATATTTGACGACCTTGACGCTTATTCAGACGCCATAGCGGAACTAAGTCACTTGCGCCATCACCGAACTTTGTATAAAAACCAGTTAACGCTTCAGCTGCATGGTCTGTTCCAATAACGGCACAATTTTTTTCACCAGCAATTGCATATTGAACAATCATTCTTTGACGAGCTTTCATATTCCCTTTATTGAAATCATTAATCATAATCCCGTGAGCTTCTATACTATTCACTGTCGCATCAACAGCTGTCTTAATATCCACACACATAGCATCTTTAGCACCCATAAATTCAATCGCTGCCACTGCATCTTCTGCATCTGATTGTGTGCCATATGGTAAACGAACTGCATAGAATTTGTATTGACGCATTAAATCTTCATCATTTAATTCATCAATCGCCATTTGTGCTAATTTCCCAGCTAAAGTTGAATCTTGTCCACCGCTAATCCCCAAAACAAAGCCCTCTAAAAATGAATGTTTTCGTAAGTAATTTTTTAGAAAATTCACCATATTACGGACTTCTTCTTGTGGATTAATCTCAGGCTTCACCTTTAAGCTTTCAATAATCTCTTGTTGTAATTCACGCATTTCTTTTTACTTCTCCTTTGATTGTCGTTGTGACAATTTTTTTGCTTCTTGTTCTTTATTTTGAACGGCTTTACGAATGGCCGCAATACTTGTAATTTTTTGTTGGTATAATGCTTTTGATAAATCGACTGGATAATGTTCCGGATTAAGAATTCGCTTATATTCATCCCATAAAGCATCTAATCGCTCATGTGCATATTGCTTAATCTCATTTATCGTTGGCAAATCATATACTAAGCGCCCCTCTTGATAAATTGATTGTAAAATTGGTTTAGCTGTAAAGTCTGTTACCGTCTTATTGATATAAGTATAGACTGGATGGAACATAAATAATTCATCTAACTGATCTGGCCTTTCCTGGTCTAAGGCAATATAGTCTCCTTCTGACTTACCATCTGAATTACGAGTAATACGCCAAACTTGCTTTTTACCTGGAGTAGATACTTTTTCTACATTACTTGAAATTTTTAAGGTATCTACCATCTCGCCATCTTCATTTTCAATCGCTACTAATTTGTAGACACAGCCCAATGCTGGTTGGTCATAGGCGGTAATTAATTTAGTACCAACGCCCCAAACATCAATCTTAGCACCCTGCATTTTTAAATTCAAGATGGTTAATTCATCTAAATCACTAGACGCATAAATTTTCGCATCAGGATATCCGGCCTCATCTAATTGCTTACGAACTTTTTTAGAAATATACGCCATATCACCACTATCAATTCTAACTCCTAAGAAATTAATCTTATCACCAAATTCATTGGCCACTTTAATCGCATTTGGTACACCTGATAATAGTGTATCATAAGTATCGACTAAAAAGACACAATCTTTATGAGAAGTTGCATAAGCTTTAAAGGCTTGGTAATCATCTCTAAAAGCTTGGACTAAAGAATGAGCATGCGTCCCTGATACAGGAATCCCAAACATCTTAGCTGCACGAACATTACTTGTCCCATTACAACCACCAATATAGGCCGCTCTCGTTCCCCAAATAGCTGCATCTAATTCCTGTGCACGTCTTGTTCCAAACTCTAATACTGGATCTTCTCCTGCCACTGTTCTAACACGGGAAGCTTTTGTCGCAATCAATGTTTGGAAATTAATAATATTTAAAATCGCCGTCTCAATTAATTGGCATTCTGCTAATGTCCCTTCAACTTGCACTAAAGGCTCCGTTGCAAAGACTAATTCACCCTCTGCCATCGCACGAACATTCCCTTGAAACTGGAACTCCTCTAAATACTTTAAAAAGTCTTCCGGATAACACCCCAACTTGCGTAAATAAGCAATATCACTCTTAGAAAAACGTAACTCCTCAATATAGTGAACAATTCTTTCTAAGCCTGCAAAAATAGCATACCCATTGCTAAATGGATTCTTACGAAAATACGCCTCAAAAATGGCTTTCTTATTATGAACTCCTTCGTCCCAATAAGTCTTCATCATATTAATTTGGTATAAATCTGTATGTAAAGTCAGACTATCATCATGATAATGATCTGTTACATCCTTTTGCATGTTATTGTAACCTTCCTTCCACTTTTTTGTAAAAAAGTTTTCTCAGTGTTATTTTACACTAATTAGCTTGAATATACAAAAAAGCGAGCAAAATAGCTGTCTATTTCACTCGCTTTTGTGGTATTTATTTTTAATAAGGGATAATATCCTGGTTTTTCATCCTAATTATTCTGCAAATTTCATAATGTCTGCTTCTAGAGCAATTAGTTTTGCTTGTGCAGCTTCTAAAGTTGTATCTTCAGCACTCATATAGAACTTGATTTTTGGTTCAGTTCCACTTGGACGAGCTGCAACCCAACTACCATCTTCTAAGATAAATTTCAAAACATTTGATTTTGTTTGTACTAAATCTTCTGTTTCGCCTGATTTTGAAGTAGCGATACGTTTTTGGAAGTCGAATAATTTTACAACTTCTAATCCTCCAATTGATTGTGGTGAATTTTCACGTAAATTAATCATTAAATTACTGATTTTTTCTGCACCTTCAATACCTGGGAAGACAATTGAGTTTGTTTTTTCAGCAAAGTAACCATGTTTTTCATATAAATCTTGTAGGCGGTCAAATAATGTTTTGCCTTCTTTTTTCGTTGCAATCGCAATCTCTGTTAATAATAAAACTGCTTGAATCGCATCTTTATCACGTACAAATGGTTTAATTAAGAAGCCGATACTTTCTTCAAAACCAAAGACAAATGTGTGTTTATCCGTTGTTTCAAAGTTATGAATTTGTTCAGCAATAAATTTGAAACCTGTTAATACATCACGGCTTAGAACACCATATGAAGTCGCAATTTTTGTTGGCAATTCACTTGAAACAATTGATTTAATCGTTGCTGCATCAGCTGGTAATTGATTATTTTCTTTAAGAGCTTGTAAGATATAATCTAATAATAAGGCTGCTGTTTGATTACCTGATAAGACTTGGTATTCACCATTTGGCATACGTACAGCTACTCCTAAACGGTCAGCATCAGGGTCAGTTGCTAATAATAGATCTGCTTCTTTTTCTTTTCCTAGACGAATTGAGTATTCGAAAGCTTTTGGATCTTCTGGATTCGGTGATTTAACCGTTGTAAAGTTTGCATCTGGTACAGCTTGTTCAGGAACAATTTCTAATCCTGTAAAGCCAGCTTCATCTAATGCACGTTCAACAAGCATTTTCCCTGTTCCATGTAAAGGAGTATAGACAATCTTCATATCGCCAGCATTTTGTAATAATTCTGGATTAATTAAGACTGTTTTTAAGTTATCTAAATACGCACGGTCCACTTCTTCACCAATCACGGTAATTAGATCTGTTTCTTCTTTAAATGCTGTTAAATCTAAAGGATTTTCTACTTCACGAACATATTTAATGACTCTATCCGCATTATGTGGTGGCATTTGTGCGCCATCTTCTCCATACACTTTATAACCATTGTAAGCTGGAGGATTGTGGCTAGCTGTCACCATAATTCCTGCATAAGCATTCAAATAACGTACCGCAAATGATAATTCTGGTGTTGGGCGTAATGATTCAAAAACAAATGATTTAATTCCGTGTTTTGCTAGGGTCTGAGCAGCTTCCATCGCAAATTCTGGTGAATAGTGACGTGAATCAAACGAGATTGCCACGCCACGTTCTTTAGCTTTGGCACCTGCTTCTTCAATAAAACGAGCTAACCCTTCTGTCGCTTGACGAACCGTATAAGTATTCATGCGGTTAATCCCTGCACCAACAATTCCACGCATACCTGCAGTACCAAATTCTAGTGGTGCCCAAAAAGCATCTTTTAATTGCTTTTCATCCATTGCTTCTAAATCCTCTTTTAAAGCTGGTTCTAAGTCAGTAAACTCTTGCCAAACCTTTACATTTTCTTCCCATGTCATCTATCTTAACTTCCCTTCATTATTTATTTTATACTATCAAGAGCCTAGCCATTCGCTAAAGCACCTTGGTTATTTTACCATATTTAAATGATAGCCTTCGTAACATTAAGTACTGATTGTAGTTGTCTTGCAACGAACATATCCCTTAAAATAATCTAACTTCTCTACTTGTGACCTATTTATAAATTGCCCATCCCAAGAATGAACTTTTTACCAATAAGTTATTTAGCGGCTAATTTCTCTTTTAAGGCTTCAACATAATGATATGCTTCAATCCCTGCTTGTCCACCATCACCAACAGCTGTAGCAATTTGACGCAATGTTTTCAAGCGAACATCGCCAACTGCATAAATTCCTTCAACCGCTGTTTCCATTAAATCATTTGTCACAATCCAACCGTCATTATCCGTAATGCCTAATGATTTAAACATTGATGACATTGGTAATAAACCAACATAGATAAAGACGCCATCAGCTGGCACTTCACGCACTTCACCTGTTTTGACATTTTTAACAACCAAATCCGTTACCTGCATATCATTTCCTTTGATTTCTTCAACAACACTATCCCAAATAAAATCTACTTTCTCATTTTTAAAAGCACGATCTTGTAAGATTTTTTGGGCACGCAATGCATCACGACGATGAACAATCGTTACTTTTTTAGCAAATTCTGTTAAATAAACACCTTCCTCAACAGCGGAATCCCCACCACCGATCACGAATAATTCCTTATCCTTAAAGAAAGCACCATCACATACCGCACAATAAGAAACACCACGACCGGCATACTCCTCTTCACCCGGCACACCTAAATGACGGTGATAAGAACCAGTTGCGATAATCACACTATACGCTTGATAAGTCTTAGTACTTGTATGAATCATCTTTATGTCGCCTTCTACATCAATTCCCGTTACATCTCCATAAGCATACTCCGCACCAAATTGCATAGCTCCTTGATACATATTTTGCGATAACTCTGGACCTGTAATAGAACTAAATCCAGGATAATTTTCAATATCGGCTGTATTTAACATCTCACCACCAGGAGCCCCTTTTTCTATCATTAATGTCTTTAAATTTGAACGTGACGCATATAAAGCTGCTGTCATTCCTCCAGGGCCACTACCAATAATCACTACATCGTAAATTGTTTCTTCCATCATCGTTGATTCCTCCAATTTTTTGACCAATTATTTCGTCTCTAATTCAGCTTTTACTGTTGGAGTTGCTTTTTTAGTTGCCTTTTGTTCGGCTTTTGCTAATTCAGTTCCCACTTCAATTAGATACTCTTTTAATTGATTTTTAATTTCTGGATGTTCTAAACCGAATTGAATACTTGTTTTCATAAAGCCAAATTTGTCACCTACATCAAAGCGATCTCCTGTAAACTTCTTAGCAAATACGCGTTGTGTACGGTTTAATTCATCAATCGCATCCGTTAATTGAATCTCGCCACCAGCACCAGGTTCTAAGTTTTCTAAAATATCAAAAATTTCTGGTGTTAATAGATAACGACCGATAATGGCCATATTACTTGGTGCATCTTCTGGTTTTGGTTTTTCAACAAATTGGCGTACATTATATAAACCTTTCTCAACTTCACGCTCAGGGTCAATAATACCGTATTTGTAAGTCTCTTCGTTTGGAACTTCCATTACGGCGATATTTGAAGCATGCGTACGATTATAACCATCAATTAATTGTTTTGTTAATGGCACTTCATCACGCATGATATCGTCACCTAACATAATAACAAAAGGTTCGCCCCCTACAAAGGCTTTTGCTTGCAAGACCGCATCTCCCAAACCTTTCGGATAAGATTGACGTACAAAGTATAAATTCAAACCAGTTGTCTCATGGACTAAATCTAATAATTCCTTCTTACCTTTTTTCTCTAAATTATCTTCCAATTCAATATTTGAGTCAAAATGATCCTCGATTGGACGTTTACTTTTTCCTGTTACAATTAAGATATCTTCAATCCCTGATGCCAAAGCTTCCTCCACAATATATTGAATCGTTGGTTTATCAACAATCGGTAACATTTCCTTTGCCATTGCTTTTGTTGCCGGTAAAAAACGAGTCCCTAAACCAGCTGCCGGAATAACGGCTTTTCTTACTTTTTTCACAATTTTACCCCCTATTACTTTTCAATACTTTTTAATGATGCTTCTGATTTGCGCTCACGCTTCATAAGATCAGAAATTTCAGTTTTTAAATCTTCATTTTGATAAATCACACGATAAATAGCCGTCGTAATTGGCATATCGATACCTTTTTGAGCTGCTAATTCATAGGCTGCTTTTGTTGTCGCTACACCTTCAACCACCATGCCCATATTTTCTAAGACATCCTCAATCGGCACACCTTGACCCAACTGATTCCCACAGCGCCAGTTACGTGAATGCACACTCGTACAAGTAACAATCAAATCACCCACACCACTCAAACCAATAAACGTCAATGGATCGGCACCAAATGCCACACCCAAACGACTAATCTCTGTTAAACCACGAGTCATTAAAGCAGCCTTCGCATTATCACCATAACCAAGGCCATGCAATGCACCAGCTCCAACCGCAATAACATTCTTCAAAGCTGCTCCTAACTCAACACCAATCACATCTTGGTTGGTATAAATACGGAAAAATCCATTACTAAATAGATTCTGTACATATTTAGCCGAATCTAAGTCAGAACAAGCCGCCGTAATCGTTGTAATATCTTGCTTCACAACTTCTTCTGCATGACTTGGACCAGATAGAACCACCACATCTTGAATCTGATCACTTGGCAATTCTTCCGCCAAAATCACCGAAATACGCTTATGACTCTCCTGCTCTAAACCCTTACTCGCATGAATAATCATCGGCTTCTTACTAGGATTTGTACGATCTAATACCTCACTCACTTGATGCGCCACTACTCGAATCGCCTTCGTAGGCAAGACAAATACAATCGCATCCACATCACAAAGTACTTCCTCTAAATCACTATAAGCCTTAATTGAATCCGCCAAGACGAACTCTGGTAAATAATGCTTATTTGTATGCTTGGTATTAATTTCCTCGATTTGTTCAGGAACATTCCCCCATAAACGCGCCTCATGATGATTACTATCTAAGACACTCGCAAGAGCCGTTCCCCAAGAACCAGAACCTAATACCGCAATCTTTTGTTTCATAAAAATCCTCCATCTATCTCTTTTTAACTATTTAAAAGTCTTATTTAAAGCCGTAGCATCCTTATAGTATACCGGTATGATTTGACGCTTATAATAAAGCATCCCACCAATTAACCCCGTCACAAACAATACTAATGACAATGCTTGCGAAACACGAATCACACCAAAAATCCATAAACTATCCGTACGCAAACCTTCAATGAAGAATCTACCAAATGAATACCACAATACATAAGTCCACGCTACTTGACCAACTTGCAACTTCACACGACGACGCAAGACTAAAATTACCACAAGCCCAATAGCTGACCAGACCGATTCATACAAGAAAGTTGGCTGATAATAGACACCATGAATATTCATCTGATTAATAATAAACTCTGGCAAATGCAAATTCTCTAAAAATTGACGTGTCACCTCACCGCCATGAGCTTCCTGATTAACAAAATTACCCCAACGACCCATCATCTGACCTAATAAGACAACCGGCGCCAAAATATCTAATAATAATAAAAATGACACCTGACGCTTTTTACAATACCAATACGTCGTTAAACCTCCTGCAATCAGTCCACCATAAATCGCCAGACCACCATGCCAAATCTTCAAAATCTCACTTGGATGAGCCATATAAAACGGCCACTCAAATAAAATATAATACAACCTTGCCCCTAAAAAGCCTATCGGAATCGCCCAAAACACTAAATCTAAAATAAAATCTTCCGGATAACCCTTACGATTAGCCTCACGCTCCGCCAAAGTCACTCCCAAAAAGATTGCTATCCCAATAATCAAACCATACCAACGAACCTCTAAGCCCCCAAAACGAAAAGCTACCGGATCAATCACACTAAATAAATCTAACAAACCTGTCAACCTCCATTTACTAAAATCTCCCTCCAAGGTTAGAAATTGACAAAGTGGGAATAGGAACATCCTCATTTTAAAACAGAAAACTTAGTAGCAAAACTTTTCAAAGTCTCAACCAAAACCAATTCTCCTTCCAAAAAACCAGTCACCCTAAGTCCTACTTTCCCTATTTCTCACATACAAAAAACTACTCTTTATTATCTGAAATCAATTTAGACAAACGCTCTTGAAAAGCAATCGACGCATCAAACCCCATATTCTTCGCACGGAAATTCATCGCTGCCACCTCTAAAATAATCGACACATTACGACCAGTCTTGACCGGAATACGCATCTTAGGCACAGAAACACCTAAATATTCAACCATTTCCAAATCAATTCCAATACGCTCATACGTTTTACCTGGCGCCCAATTTTCCAAATGAACCACCAAATCAACCTGTTTCTTCTCTAAAATAGAACCCGCACCAAATAATGTCAATACATCAATAATTCCAATACCACGAATCTCAATTAAATTCGCTAAAATTTCTGGTGACTCACCAACTAAAGTTAATTCATCCAATTGATACAATTCCACACGATCATCTGCCACAAGACGATGACCCTTTTGCACCAATTCCAAAGCAGTCTCGGATTTTCCAACGCCACTCTCACCCGTAATCAACATTCCAACACCATGCACATCAATTAATACCCCATGAATCGACGTACGTGGAGCTAATTGTTCCTCCAAATAATTAGTAACACTACTAGACACATGAGTTGTACGTGAACTAGCCTGTAAGATAGGAACTCCAGCCTTAATCGCCTCCTCTACCAATTCCTTAGGCGGAGTTAAACGACGTGAAATAATAAAACAAGGAGTCTCATCACTACATAGACGCTCAAAATAATCATGACGCTTCTCAACTGACAACTTCTCAATAAAACTAATCTCTGTCAAGCCAAATAACTGAATACGTTCAGCCGGATGATAATCAAAATACCCTGCCAACTCCAAACCAGGACGACAAATCTCACTAGTAGTAATAGCACGATTTAAAAATTCCTCTCCCGCAATCGGTTTCAAACGAATCTTACTAACTAATTCTTTCACACTAACAGTCTTCATATAAGCAAACCCCTTTTATTAAATTCTCTTCTTAATAATAACATATCCGAATAGAATACGGTATCATTCATTTTTATCTTTAGAAAAGGCTTAACAAACTTCCTCAAAAAATACCACCCATCTCACCAAAAACAACAAAAAAAATCAAATAGGAACAGACAACACTGCTAATTGCCTGTCCCTATCTGGTTCAAGTATACGCATATTAAAAATTGATATTCCAACTGCTGAGTAGAACACCAACAATTGCGTGCTTTCTGACTGTTCCCACGGGCAAGCCCATGGGGTTCTGATTGTCAAGTGTAACTTGTAAGCGTACATCATTTTCAGACTTTGGAGTTACAAGTATAAAACTCTTTAAATCAGAACTTTCATTACCACACAGTCAAACGACCACATTAGCGGTAAATTTCTGCTTTTCAGCAAAGAAGTACAATCAATCTCCCTTTATACTTCTATTGTACACCTTGTCACCAAAAAATGAAAGCCCTAACATAACATGCTTTATCCAATGGTATTAATGCCTTTATTCATCAACCCTGTAATTTATGGCTCTTCGTCAAGTAGTGTTGTTGAGGAATTATTAAAAGAAATCTGAAAGATTTATATTAGGGCTTAGTGGACTTGTTTACCACACAAAAGA
>NZ_FOGF01000084.1 GCF_900111135.1 Granulicatella balaenopterae
CTAGACTAGGTTTATACAAACAATGTGGTATGAATATTATTAACTATATTTTATCACCAGAGCTCTTAGAAACAAAAATAAAGAATCGACCAGCACTGGTCAATCCTTTAAATTATTACCTAAGTAAAGTTGGAATATAAATTGTAGAGCCGTATACGAGACCCGTACGTATGGTTCAATGAGAGGGAGATAATCCTTTGCGATTATCTCTCTACTCTATTATTTGGAACATATAATTTCATCATTAAAAAGATTCTAGCTTTAAAGTGAGTGTAGTTTCTATATCCATAAGCATTGCGTTTTAATACTTTTATTTTATTGTTTAATCCTTCGATTGGTCCGTTAGTATATTTAGGATAATAAAAGGTGTTTTCAATATGTAGTGATAACTTAGTAAATGTGCGAATAATACGGCGTAATCCTTCAGAAATTGGGAAAGTTTTTGAATCGAGTAAAGTAACTTTAAACCTAAAGCATGCGAACACTGTGGTTGTAAAAATGAACGCTTTTCTATTGTTAAAAACGGTACTCGTTCTTCTACCATTACACTGCTACCTTGTTATGATATGGATACTTATTTAGAATTATCTAAACAACGATTCAAATGCAAACATTGCAAAAAAAGCTTTACTGCATAAACAGATTTTTTTGATAAAAATTGCTTTATTGCAAAAATTGTTAAATTACATGTCGCTGACCAATTATTCGATGAATTCAAGAGCGTTAAATCAAGCCATACAGCAATGAGCTTTATTTACTGGGATGCTAAAACGCATCAATTAATCGACATTATCGAAGATAGACGTTGTCATAATTTAATTGATTATTTTATGCGCTTTTCTTTAAAAACACGACAAGCTGTAGATACCGTAACAATTGATATGTATAAACCATACATTACTCTGATTAATACTGTTTTTCCTAATGCGAAAATTATTATTGATCCATTCCATATCGTTCAGGCTATCAATCGAGAATTAAATAAGACTCGTGTAAAAGTAATGAACAGCTTTAAAACTAAAAACCGCCGACTATATAACAAATATAAACGTTATTGGAAATTATTATTAGCGAAGACGGAAACATTGGATTCTTACACTTATAGCAGATATCCGTTATTTGATTGGATGACTAATACATGTGGCATTGTTGATTATTTATTAGAACAATCTGAAGAGTTAAAAGCCACATATCGAATTGCACATCAATTGCGTGATGCCTTAGCTGATAAGGATTTCGAACAATTTAAAGCAGCTTTAATTGAAGCGAAGCATTCACCTATATCTAAAGGTTTACGCCGTCTTATTCGTACATT
>NZ_FOGF01000066.1 GCF_900111135.1 Granulicatella balaenopterae
CCTCTTTTGTGTGGTAAACAAGTCCACTAAGCCCTAATATAAATCTTTCAGATTTCTTTTAATAATTCCTCAACAACACTACTTGACGAAGAGCCTTTTTTATTGTGTCTTTTATTCTGCTGGTTTGTCTGGAACAACTTCTTCGCCAGCGATAATTTTTTCTTTAAATTCTTTGATTTTTGCTTTTGCTTCGTCAGAAATTTGACCTTCAGATACGCCTACACCGTCTTCTTTAAGTCCCAAGTATAATTGTTTACCACCGTTGAATTCACCTTTAACAGCATCATTTGATAAGTTTTTAACAGCCGTACCTACACCTTTTAGTGTTGAAATTAAAGTAACATTACGGTCGTCACTAACTTTACCTTCTTCAGTTTGGTCACGGTCAACACCTACAACCCAAACATTTTTTGCTGGATCTGCTTGAACAATTTCTTTAGCTGCAGTAAATACACCAGTACCAGCATTACCTGCTGCTTGGAAAATTACGTCAACATCATTTGCATACATTGCATCAGCTAATGCTTTACCTTTAGCAGCATCTGAGAATGAATCTGCATATTGTACATCTACTTGAATATCAGGGTTAACTGCTTTAACACCTGCTACGAATCCTGCTTCAAAACGGTCAATTACAACACCATGTTGTCCACCAATGAAGCCAACTTTATTAGTTTTAGTTGTTTCTGCTGCTGCAACACCCGCTAAGAATGACGCTTCGTGGTCTTTAAATGTTACTGAAGCAACGTTTGGTAATTCTACTGAATCATCAATAATTGCAAAGTGTGCATCTGGATTATTTTTAGCTACTTCTTCAATAGCATCTTTTAATTTATATCCTACACCAAAAATCATGTCATAGTTAGAATTGATTGCTAAGTTTAAGTTTGGAATAAAGTCAGAGTCAGAGTTAGATTGTAAGTAGTTGTATCCTTCTGCTCCTTTTTCTAAACCATTTTCTTTACCCCATTCAGTTAAACCTTCCCAAGCGCCTTGGTTAAATGATTTATCATCAACCCCACCAACATCAGTAACGATAACCGCAGTAACCGGTTTATCATCAGTAGTTGGTGCTGGTGTATCAGTTCCGCTTTCTGAGCCACATGCTACCAATGTTGCTGAAGCTCCGACTGTTAATGCTAATAATGCTAATTCTTTTCTTGTTTTCACAATAAAAACCTCCAAAAAAATTTATTTGGTATTCGTTACCAATAACATAATAACACAAACGCTTACATTTGAATAGTCACATTTTATTCATATTTTAATTCACTAATTTTTTTAATCGATTTTTGTTGATTCTACAAGCGTTTCAGCGTTTTCATTTTTTTCTTCTGGTTCGCTAAAATCTTGAATATTAACCTTACGAGGCTTACTTCCTTCAGATGGGCCGATATACCCACGAGCTTCCAATTCATCAATCATTCTCGCTGCACGGTTATATCCTATCCGGAATTTTCGTTGTAAAAAGGATGTGCTAACAGTTTCTAAATCTTTTAATAAATCTAATGCTTCGCCGAATAATTCATCTTCTGGTTCCCCATCCATTTGTTTTGGTACATCTGTTGGCATCATTTCTTCAACATATTCTACTTCTTGTTGGTTTTTAACGAATTCGACCACTCTTTCAACTTCTTCATCAGTAATATAAGCTCCTTGCACACGAATTGGTTTATTTTCACCCATTGGCATAAATAACATATCACCACGGCCAAGTAATTTTTCAGCACCATTAGCATCAATAATGGTACGAGAGTCTGTCCCACTTGATACCGCAAAGGCAATTCGTGATGGAACATTAGCCTTTATAATACCAGTAATAACATCTACTGAAGGACGTTGGGTAGCTAAAATCATATGAATACCGGCAGCGCGAGCCATTTGTGCTAAACGAATAATCGCATCTTCAACTTCATTACTAGCTACCATCATTAAATCAGCTAATTCATCAACGATTACTACGATATACGGTAATTTTGGATTATTTTGTCCCATTTCTTGATTGTATTGATCCACATGTTGATTATACCCATCAATATTACGCATGCCCATTGATGCAAATAGTTCATAACGTTTTTCCATTTCCGCAACAACTTTTTGTAAGGCTTGCGCAGCTTTTTTCGGATTTGTTACAACTGGTGTTAATAAATGCGGAATGCCATTATAAACATTTAACTCAACCATTTTCGGGTCAATCATCATTAATTTGACTTCATGAGGTTTTGTTTTCATTAAGATACTTGTGATAATACCATTGATACAGACTGATTTACCAGAACCAGTTGAACCAGCAATTAACATATGTGGCATACGCGTTAAATCACATAAACGACTATTACCTGAAATATCTCGTCCTAATGGTACATCTAATTTATTAGGAGATAGTAGCGACGCTTGAATAACATCGCTAAATGATACAAAACTTGTCTTACTATTTGGTACTTCAATCCCAACATATGGCTTACCTGGAATTGGTGCTTCAATACGAATATCTTTGGCAGCTAAAGCTAGGGCTATATCATCACTTAAATTTACAATTTTACTTACTTTAACCCCGATAGCTGGTTTGATTTCATATTTGGTTACAGCTGGTCCTAATAAAGGTTCATCCATCACCTTACAATCGACTCCAAAGCTCTCAAATGTTTGTTCTAGGATTTTCATATTTTTACGCACAGTATTCTTTTCACTAGTTTGATCATTGACTGGCACTGGATTCAATAAGGATAATGGTGGCAATTCATAGTGATCGTCTTCTGGAGTCCCCCCCATATTTAATTCGCCCAATTCTGTATCCTCAGACGCATCTTCACTATTCCTATTATCTTTAATAGCAGGATGGGCTTCCGACTCATTAAAATCCGGATATGGCGGTTCTACAGGTATATAGGTATCTTTAAAAGGTTCAAGATCACTAAAACTATCCATTATTGGTAATTCAGGCTCATAATCTAGCTGTTGACCATCATTAGCTTTATCTGCTTCTAATTCCTCATCATCAAAAATCACATCTAAAAATTGCTTACTTCTAGTTTTTAAAGATTGTCCTACTGATGATACATTTTTAAGAGGAGTTTTCTTTTCGCTTTTCGTTTTATTTTTCTTTTTAGCTTTCCGTTCTTTTTCAGCTTCGATATATTTTTCATCTTCTTCATACTGATAGTCCCCGTTATCCTCACGAACAAAGACATCAGCTAAATCTAACAGGCTTTCCCTCACTTTAACCATTACTTCTGAAAAACCTATCTGTAAAAAAATCAATACACTACTAATAGCCAGCATAATAATCACAGCATAGGTCCCCATCTGAGCGAATAAAAAATGACTTCCTGTATATAATAAAGCCCCAATAATCCCACCAGCCATATCCGTTTCAATCTGACCTTGTTGAAAATCACTAGCAAAATTATTTAAAGTCGCCCCAATCGGTGTCTCATTTTGCTGCCAAATATCTTGAAATACCATCGCATCACTCATTAATAGCCATGTTATATAAGCTAACAAAAATGACCAAAAAATATTTCGAGGGATCTCTAATTCCTTACCCTTCACAATAAAATACAAAGCATACATGATGAAAATCATAAAAGCAATTATGGTACTATTTCCTACAAAAAAACGAAATAAATTCGTTAACATCAAGCCAATATAACCTAAACGAAATACACCAATCACACTAATAAATATAATAATAATTCCAATGACTTCAATCGATATATTACTCTCTTTGTTAGTCTTTTTTTTCTTTTTATTACTTGTTTTTTTCTTAACTTTCTTTGACACTCTTCTCACCTACTTCTTTCTCAATAACTAATTGATTATTTTGATCTACAATTAAAATTCCTGTAAAAATTTGAACATCATCATCGCATTCCTCACAAAATTCAATATCATTATCGTTCCAAAAGGCAATACAGTAATTGTTCTTAGCTTTCATATGATCAAATTGCACTTTATATTCTTCTTTTAATTGGTTAAAAGCTATTTTAGCAGTAGCTAGCCCTTGATAAGATTGGCTATTGATTACATCCTCCTGCCAATCTTCAAAAAACCACCAAGGCTCACTATAACCTCTCATTACCTTCACTTGAAACATCCTTAATCACCTTCAACTTATTTTATGTATCTCTTTTATTATCATGCAATTCTTACTATTTTACAAGTATCTAGCCATTTTAGAGCACATTTTCAATAAAGTAGAGAGATAATCGCAAAGGACTATCTCCCTCTCATTGAACCGTACGTACGGGCCTCGTATACGGCTCTACAATTTATATTCCAACTTTAATTAGGTAATAATTTAAAGGATTGACCAATGCTGGTCGATTCTTTATTTTTGTTTCTAAGAGCTCTGGTGATAAAATATAGTTAATAATATTCATA
>NZ_FOGF01000037.1 GCF_900111135.1 Granulicatella balaenopterae
CAAGAAAAAGCTCTACTAAAAGGTGATGTGATTGCCGATGCACAAACTGCTGGCCTAACAGCTATCGAAAATCCAACAGGCGTCACATTAACAACAGATGGCATCAAAGTGGACGGCTTAACAACAGCCATTATCCGCCTAGCAAACTCCTATTAATAGGATAAAAGTTTGATTAGTGCTATAATGAATCTATCAAATCAAAGGTAAGGTGAGATTATTATGAAAAAAATAGATTTAAATAACTATCGTGTTGTAATAGGTTTTTATAATGATAAACCTGATTTTTTGCGATTAGTACAATCAACTCAATCATCATTAAAGTGCTATCTACTTGAATCAACTGACCATCAAATGATTGCTGCTGAATTAAGTGAAAATAATTTTGTATTAGTTAATGAAGGGAAAGTTATTCATCTGAATCACCACGATTTAATCACGATTATTGGGAAAGTAAATAACCACAAATCTACCCCTTTATCATTAGAAGAAGCTATGACCAAAGAAGAAAAATTTTATCAAACAATTAAAAATGAAGAAAAAGAATCTGAATAAGAATAAACACAAAAAGCAGTTGGGCGCAAAACTCGACTGCTTTTTGTTTCATGTGGAACGCTTTTAAATTAAAAAAACCAGTACAATTTAATGAACTGGTAAACTATAGTTACTAATTATCTTGTTTGTCCATTTAAGTATGGATTAGTTGCAATTTCTTCTTGAATTGTTGTTGCATCTCCATGTCCTGGTAAAACAACTATATTTCCTGGTAATGGTAAGATTTTTTCTTTAATACCATTAATTAATAATTCATGACTACCTCCAGGGAAATCAGTACGGCCACATCCACCTTTAAATAAGACATCCCCACCAATCAAAAAGCCATTTTGTTCAAAAATAAAAACTGTACTACCTGGTGAATGTCCTGGAACATGTGCTAATTTCATATGGAAACTTCCTACTTTAAAGTCCCCCATTGTTGCTGGATAATATTTATCAGCAGGCTTGCAGACTACTTCCTCACCCATCAATTCTGATAAATTTAATGTTGGATCTGTTAAAAAGTCTTTCTCAATTTCATTCATATAAACTGGAATTTTATACGTGTTACGAATCTCTTCAACTGCACCAATATGATCAAAATGTGCATGTGTTAATAAAATGGCGCGTGGTGTTAACCCTTCTTCTTCAATAACTTTTTTGATTTCTTCTGGTTCTGCACCTGGATCAAAAATTAATGTTTTCTTTTGGCCATCAATTAAGAAATAACAATTTTCTTCTAATTTGCCAAGTGTTAATGCTAGTAATTCCATCTTTTTTCCTCTTTCCCTTCAATACTTATCACTTACTTTACAAAAAAGTAACTGAACATGCAAGCAATTCTTACCCCTATATAAAAAGCACTCTTATTTTGATATAACTTTATTTACAATCTATCTAATGCTTAGTAAAAATTTTTTCATCTGCATAATCATCATAAAAATCAACTTTACATTGAATAAAATTAGTAAAATCATTCAATAATTGGAATAAAATTGCTCTTTTTTCAAATTCTTCTCGGGTTTGTGGTAAAGAACGCTGGCGAAATTGATTTAATAACTGCTCAATATCTTCTAATAAATAAGTCGCCGGATTCACTTCTGCTAATTGATTAGCCGTTAAATAAAACATACCTGCTAAAATTTTAGCTTCACTAACTTCCATCGAACAAAGATTAATATTTTTCATCATCACTTCTAATAATCTTTCTTGTTGCTTACGCATATCAAAATAATGAACATCATAATCCGTTTGGGTAAATAATCGATTGGCTTGTTCATGATAAACTTCATTTTTTCCATTACAAATAGCTTGTTTTAATAAAACTAAGATGACATCATCTTGACAGATATTTCCATTTAATAATGCTTCATGGAGTTCTAATAAAATCATCCGCATTAATTCTTCCACTTCAGCTTTATAGTAATCGATTTTTTTTTGACGCGACGGCATGTAACTGTTCATTAAAATCGCTACTCCAGCCCCAATAATCATCAAAGCCACTTCATTTGCTAATGCATTAGAACTAAGAGATTGAGCTACCAATAAATGACTAACCAATACAGAACAAGGAGCAATTCCCGCTTGTAATTCAAAATAATAAGCAATCGGTACATAAATTGCTAAATAGACACCGAAACTAATAATTGAATATCCAAATATATAAAATGACACAACAGCAATCGCTAAAGCTACTATGGTTGATAATACTCGTTTATATGCTGTACTTAGGGAAGATTTTTTAGTATCTAATACACTTAGAATAGCAATAATACCCGCTGAATTAGCATATGCTAATCCAAGAGATTGAGCCAAAAGAATCGCAAGACAAGTCGCCAAGACAATTTTCATTGTTTTTAACTTCATAACTTCACCCTTTTCTTTTTTCTCTAGTAAAGTCACAAAAAATAGTTTTACAACCATTCGAACTCATTAGTCGTAAAACTATCTCCCGTCACTTCTAATTAACAACCACAATCAGACGCATGTTGATCATTTTGTTTTTCTGATGATTGGGCTTGTTGTTGATCTTTTACGACATAACGGAAAGGAATTTCGGCACGTTTTACCATTGGGACTTCCCCATTTTCTGCATTCATTGCTTCTTGTTTTAAATATTCTCTAGCATCGCGGTTAACTTCTTTCATATCAACACCTTGAATCTTCGCTGCAAAGACACAACCGCAATAACATTGACGATACACATCATACTCTTTACACATTTCAATTGAACGTTGATAACCCATATTCTTTTTAAAATCACTTGGTAAGTAAGCCACTGAATACACTTTTTGTACTTCTAAACCAACTTGATTCACAACTTGACTATTTTTTTTAGGTGAAATCGTCAAAGCACTACCAAAGAAATCAAATCCTTGTTCTTGCGCAATTTGAGCTACACGATCCAAACGCATATTAAAACAAGCTGTACAACGCTCGCCACCTTCACGCGCTTCTTCTAAATGATTTTCTTGCACCATTTTTACAAATGTATGCGGATCATAAGCATCTTCTAAAAAATTAACATGATTATTAGTACGTTCATTAAATTTTTCAATAAACTTACGCTGTTCAATCGCTCGACGCATATATTCAGTTTTAGGATGAATATTTGAATTTGAGAAAAAAATAGTGATATCCGCATATTGTGCTAAAAATTCTAATGTATAAGTACTACATGGCGCACAACAAGTATGCATCATTATCTTTGGTCTTAATCCCTTTGTTTCCCACTCTTTAATCATCTTACGTAAGACATTATCATAATTAACTTTTTGATTTTTTAACTTTTCTAAATATTTTGTCGCATTTGTAAATTCTTCCATGTTGCAGTCCCTTCTCTTATTCCCCGTTACTCTTATTCAACCCAAGTAACTACTTCATCATAACTTCTACGCGCTTTCGCATGTTTTGGTTCTTTCGCACGATAACCAAATGATACCATTGCAGCAACACCTTCTTTTTCGCCATCAATAATACCTTCTGCAGTTAAATACTCATCAACTTTTTTATAATTAAACCCTTCAATTGGACACGAATCAATCCCAATCATCGTCGCAGCAGTCATCATATTAGCCATTGGTATATACGTTTGTTTGGCTGCCCAGTCAAATAACGCACGCGGCGAATTAGCAATATCCATATCTTCTTCTTGGAATTTTTTGTAAATTGATAGAGCTCTATCTTTTTTATCGCCTGTTAAACCACGACGATTCATATGCTCATCAAAAATTTCTGAATCATAACGAGCACCTTTTTTAGCAATTAATAATACAAAATCACTAGCGGTATCTAATTGTGGATGCGCTCCCCAACTTAAATCTCTAATTTGTGCACGCATTTCAGCATTATTTAATACTACAAAACGCCAAGGTTCTAACCCTACTGAACTAGGACTTAGACGTGCGGCCTCTAAAATATAATCCATATCTTCACGACTAACTTTTTTATCTAAATCATATATACGAATAGAGTGACGATTTGCCATTACTTCCATCATTTGTTTTTTTAATAATTCTTTCTCCATTACCTTATTCCTCCTAAAATTAAATTACTTAACAACTATATCATATCTCATCCCTAAAAATATAGAACAAATATGCTTAAGTGTTTTTCCCTAACTTTTCTATTCTTTCTGAAGTCATCCGCCAAAAATAAAAATCTTTCACTATCAATAACTATTTTATAGATTTTTTTCTTTAGAATTTCTTTATATTTTTTTTGAGCATTTTACTATACAAAAACTAAACTTAGCGTTATCATACAGTCAGATTCAGAAATGAATTATAAAAAGGAGGAAGTATTATGAGAACAAATAACACAAAACAAAAACAATTATTAAATCAACAAGTGGCTAACTGGACAGTAATGTATACTAAATTACACAACTATCACTGGTTTGTAAAAGGCCCTGCTTTCTTCACGTTACATGCAAAATTTGAAGAATTATATAACTATAGCCACGAAACATTAGATGAAGTTGCTGAACGCTTATTAACTATTCAAGGTTTACCAGTTGCAACAATGGCTGAAGCTTTAGAATTAGCAACAATTAAAGAAGAAACTGTTGGTGGAAAATCAGCAAATGAAATGATGGTTCAATTAGTAAAAGATTTAGAACAACTAATTGATGAATTAACAGAATTAATGACTTTATCAGAAGAAGATGATGATCAAGCAACTGCTGATATGGCATTAGGAATTCGTACATATTTAGAAAAGGAAATCTGGTTATTATCAGCTTACTTAGGTGCATAATAACATCTAATAAAAAAGCAACTGCAAAAGCAGTTGCTTTTTTATTTATTATTTAAACTGTGAAAATACTTTTTCTAATCTTGGATATAACATCATTGTTACAATACCTGTTACACCATATTTGAATAGATTAAATGGTAATAACATAAAGATCATCAAGGTAAATGGATCGTGTACTAACGGATTTGTTGCACTTGTTGCATTTACAATCGCTTCTAATGGGAAATTCATCACCTTAGCATATAATGGAAACATAATAAAATAATTTAGCACGACTAACACAAAAGTTGTTGTTACTGTTCCTAAAGCAATTCCTTTGATTGCAGCTTTTTTAGTACGATCTTTGCGACTATACCAATACGCTGCTGGCAATACATAACTCATACTACCAATTAGATTTACTAATTCTCCAATCCCAAAAGTCGTTGTGCCATTTAATAAGAAATTCAATAAAATCTTAATACAAGCCACATACACTCCATAAATTGGTCCCATTAAAAAACCACTAAAAATTACAGGAACTTCAGAAAAATCCATCTTTATAAAGGGTGGTATAAATGGCACGTGAAATTCAAACACCATTAATACAGCACTAATCGCTCCGAAAAGACTCATCATCACTAAATGATTAACTGGCAACCGTTGACTATCTTGACTCTTCTTAAACATATTTTCCCTCCTATACTCGGGAATGTAGAATATTCAACTTTTAAGCACCTATTTGATATGCCAAATAACACTTAAAAATTGCATTTTCTCTCATCTAGACTATACTATCGGTTTTGGAATTACACCAAATCATGCCTCAGCTCGTGGACTTTTACCACCGGTCAGGAATCTCACCTTGCCCCGAAAATGTTTTAATATTAATAAGTTCATTTTATCACAGTTAATTATTTTTACAACTTTTACAGCTTATTTTATCCTTAGCTTAATGACTTTTGTTTACGCTCACCATATTTTTCAGCTACTGCCGTGAACAATACATCCGTAGAAGAATTTAGTGCTGTTTCACAAGCATCTTGAAGGACTCCAATAATAAAACCAATTCCCACAACTTGCATAGCGATATCATTTGGAATTCCAAATAAACTACAAGATACCGGAATTAATAATAACGAACCACCTGTTACTCCAGAAGCTCCACAAGCCGAAATCGTTGCTAAAACACTTAATAAGACCGCTGTTAGAAAATCAATTTGAATTCCAACAGTTTGTGCAGCAGCTACTGTTAAAATCGAAATCGTAATCGCAGCCCCCGACATATTAATCGTTGCTCCTAAAGGAATTGAAACTGAATAAGTATCCTCATCAAGACCTAATTCTTCACATAATTGCATATTAATTGGAATATTAGCCGCTGAACTTCTCGTAAAGAAAGCTGTCACCCCACTAATCGTTAAACATTTCCAAATTAATGGATAGGGATTTTCACGCATTAATAAATAACTAACTAGCGGATTCACAATAAATGTAATCACTAGCATTGTTCCTAATAATACGACTAATAATTCACCATATGATAAAAATACCGAAACCCCATCTTTGGCAACCACTTCATAAACTAAGCCCATCACCCCTAATGGCGCAAAAGAAATAATCCATTCAATCACAATTGAAATCATTTCAGAAATACTCTTTAAAGAGGCTTTCATTTCTTTACTACTTGTCTGAAATCCTAATCCAAAAATAACTGACCATGCTAATATGCCGATATAATTACTTTGAATTAACGCATCAATTGGATTATCAACCGTTTTTAGTAAGACTGCTTTTAATACTTCACCAACTCCTTGAGGCGGCACAATATCAATGGCACTCTCTACTAAAGTTAATTGTACAGGAAATAAAAAAATTGCGATTACAGCTGTTAAACCTGCCGTAAAAGTACTTAATACATATAATAAAGCAATGATTCCCATATTGGTTTTCTTGCCTTTTTTATGATTCGCTAGTGCACTCATTACAATAAAAAAGACCAATAAAGGCGCAATCGATTTTAATGCACCAACAAATAATTGTCCCAAAATACTAATAATCGTCCATTGCGGCACCCCTATTCCTAAACATACCCCGACGATTAATCCTAAAATAATTTTTTTAATTAAGCTAATGTTCTTCCATCGTTCAAATGTTTCTTTCATCTCATACCACCTTTCTATTTATAGAGTATGTTTTTTCATACTATAACATTTAACTTTCATCTGTCAAATAAAAAAAGAGCCAAGCAAAATGAACTGCTTAGCTCCCTAATAGTTAACTTACTCAGCGACTTCCACTACTAAATAACGATGTGGCTCTTTACCTTCTGAATGTGTTGAAATATGTTTATTATTACTTAAATATGCATGAATTTGTTTACGCTCATAAGCTGGAAGTGGTTCTAAAAATACTGGTTGTTTTGTACGCAATACTCTTTCGGCCGTTCTTTCTGCAATTGATTTCAATGTTTTAGAGCGGCGTTCGCGATAATCACCTACATCAACGGTAACTGATACACGACCACGCACATAACGATGAACCATAGCTTGTGCTAATGTTTGTAAAGCATTTAAGATTTTACCATGTTTACCAATTAATAAACCTGGCTTGTCTGTTTCAAAACGAAATACTAATGAATCTTTTGCTTGTTCAACGGTAACTGTTGATTGTGCGCCATAAATTTCTGAAAGATTTTCTAAGTATTGTTTTGTTTCATAAATTGCTTGTTCATATCCTGAAGATTCTTCAACTTCTTCTGTATCAACGACTTCTTCTATTACTTCACCTTCTGTTACTTCTTGAGCTTTTTGTTGGCAGTGACATGCACAAGCACTTTCTATAACTTCTTCAGTTGTTGTAACTTCTTCAACTGCTTTAGGCGTTAATTCAACAATGGCATCTTTTTTACCAAAGCCAAATAATCCTTTTTTAGGTTCTGCAATAACGACAACTTCAACAGCATCTTCTGTTAAGCCTAATTTAGCTAAACCTTTTCGGGTAGCTTGTTCAATTGATGCGCCTGTCACTTTAATTGATTCTGACATAATGAACATCCTCCTAATTCCTACTATACTTTTTGTTATTATCTCATGTTATCAGTTTTGACACAATATGATTATTTACGTTTTGTATGTTTTTTCTTAGGGTTTTTGGCTTTTTCCAAAGCTTTTTGACGTTGCTTTTCTGCCAACAATTTAGCATCTAATTCTTTTCTGAATTTAAATGGATTATTCATTACTAATGTTTGAATAACTGAGAAAACATTTCCGACTACCCAGTATAATCCTAAAATACTCGGTAATGGAATTGAAATCACTAAAATCATTGTTGGCATCACAAACATCATAATTTTACTTGCCATACCTTGATCTTGCATTTTAGTAGTTAACCAACTTACCACTAAAGTAAAGAAGGCTGCTAATACAGGTAAGATAAAGTATGGGTCTGGTTGATCTAATTGGAACCATAAGAAAGTTCCTGTTTTTAACACTTCCGTACGACTAATCGCTTGGTATAAAGCAATCATAATTGGTAATTGAATAAATAATGGAATTAATGCAGCATATTGATTAATCCCTTCTTCTTTATATAATTCAGAAACCTTTTCTTGTAGTAACATTTGTGTTTCGCGATCACGACTGCTATATTTTTCACGTAATTCTTTTACTTTTGGTTGTAAAATTGCTGTTTTACGGGTTGCTTTATATTGGAAATGCATTAACGGTAATAATAATACCCTAGTAATAATAGTAAATACAATAATACCTACACCATAACTACCACCAAAAACTTCTGATAACCACACAATAAATTGAGAGAAATTATATACAATTCCTTTATCCCAAAAACCTGTGCTTTGCTCTGTAATTGGTGATGTGCTACAAGCTGTTAAAAATAACGTCAATCCAGCAACCATTGCGGCTAACTTAGTATGTTTTTTCATTTTCATAAGAAGTCCTACTTTCTAATTCAAATTCTTTTGGTAATAATGTTGCTAATTTAAGCACATGAACTAAGCTTTTCTTAACTTCATGGTAAGACATTTTTACAATAGGCTTCCTAGCGATAATCACCATATCATACTCTGGATTTATATTTGGTTTTAAGTCAGTTAATGACTGTCGGATATATCTTTTTAAATGATTCCTTGTAACAGCATTCCCTAATTTTTTACTAACAGAAATTCCAACACGAAAATGTTTCTGTTCAGGTTGGTGGTATCGATAGACTACAAATTGACGATTTGCAATCGATTCCCCTTGATGAAACACACGCTGAAACTCTTTTTCTTTTTTAACACGATATGATTTTCTCATCTATCCTCACCTATTTATCTAATTTTATATTATCTTTTTCCGTTTGAAAACGGATTATCCTATTTCTTAAAAAAAAAGACCACTGACGTTCAGTGATCTAGGCTGATAATACTTTTCTTCCTTTACGGCGTCTATTCGCGATAACGCGGCGACCATTTTTAGTACTCATACGTTTACGGAATCCGTGAACTCTTTGACGTTTACGTTTTTTAGGTTGATATGTTCTTTTCATGTGTAATACACCTCCTCAAATTATAGCGTCTATATATCTTAGACATTCCTTCACATTATATGGATAATCTCTTGAAATGTCAAGAAACTTCTGTCTTTTATAATGTTACTAAGATATGATACCACATTTAAATAGAAATTACTATAAATTTTTTAGCGAATTCTCGTTCTTTTTTTTAATTTACTTCTCTTATAGAAATCAATTTAGAGATAATTTTTTATCTTTTCACCATAATTATTAACATTTATTTACACATCACTTGTTTTTTTTATCATTTTTTTCACCACATTCCACAAGTTATCCACTACTTTTCAACAGTTTCACACGGTGTTATTAAAGTTATCCACTTTTTAACATTCTTTTGTGGATAAGTTTTTTGAAAGCTTGTCATTATCGTCTTTATAGCCATTAAAGTTATCCACTGTTTTAATTTCAGAACTGTGATTTCTGTTTTTTTTTAGCTGTTTTTCCACAGATTTGTGGATAATATTTTTGAACATTGTGGATAATTAAAAATAGTTATCCACACAATGTGAATAACTTCTAATTTTTTCTATAGCATTCATCCACAAGTAATGGTAAAATATATGCACATGTAAAAATTATTTAGGAGGTGAACATGTGGATAACTTAGAAAAACTTTGGTCAACTGTTACTGATCACTTTAAAAAAACTTCTGTTGAAGTGACTTATAAGCATTGGATTAGCACAGCCGTACCTATTAGCTTAGCTCAAGACATTTTATATATTGAAGTTCCTACTGAAACGCATAAAAAATATTGGGAAGATAATTTATCTTCAGATTTAATGCAAATAGGCTACGAAGTCATTAGACGACCATTTGAACCTAAATTTATCGTTAAAAATAGCGCTGAAGCAGAACAATTCTATCAAACTGAACCAACTAGTGTCTTAAAAAACACTAATACAACTACTGTTCCAGCAACCACAACAACTAAAAAAGCTACTGGGGCAAGTAGTTCTAATGGAACAGAACATGATTCGAAATTAAATCCAAAATACACTTTTGAAACCTTTATTACTGGTCCAGGAAGTCAAATGGCACACGCAGCTGCTTTAGTCGTATCCGAAAAACCAGGGACTTTATACAATCCACTTTTCTTCTATGGAGGCGTAGGTTTAGGGAAGACGCACTTAATGCAAGCGATTGGAAATCAATTTAAAAAAATAAATCCTGATGCTCATGTTAAGTATGTCACTAGTGAAACCTTTACAAATGATTTGATTTTATCATTAAGAAACAAATCCCAAGATGAATTCCGTAATAAATACCGTAGTGTTGACTTATTATTAGTAGATGATATTCAATTTTTTGCTGATAAAGAGGCTACACAAGAAGAATTCTTCCATACATTCAATGAATTATTAATGAATTCAAAACAAATCGTCTTAACTAGTGATCGCCAACCAAAAGAAATCAAAGCTTTACAAGAACGCTTAGTTTCTCGATTTGTTTCTGGCTTACCAGTTGATATTACACCGCCAGATTTAGAAACTCGTATTGCAATTTTAGCGAAAAAAGCAGAAGCAGTAGGGATTGAGATTGAAAATGAAACATTAAGTTATATTGCGGGACAAATTGATTCCAATGTACGTGAACTAGAAGGGGCCTTAGTTCGTGTTCAAGCTTATTCCGTAACTAAAGGTGAAGATATATCAACTAATTTAGCTGCTGAAGCCTTGAAAAACTACTATCCAGATGGCAACGACCGTGTTGTAACTATTTTTGAAATTCAACAAGAAGTAGCACGCTACTATAATATTACGGTTGAAGATTTAAAAGGAAAAAAACGTACAAAAAGTATTGTGGGACCACGCCAATTAGCTATGTATCTATCAAGAGAACTAACTTCTAATTCATTACCAAAAATCGGCCATGAATTTGGAGGAAAAGACCACTCAACGGTTATTCATGCTTATGAAAAGATTAATGATGCCATTAAAGAACAAGAAGATTTAGCTGCAGTCGTTAAAGAGTTAACAAAAAAACTTTCTTAACATGTGGATAAGTAGGGGATTTTCGCAAAAGTTATCCACATGTTTATCCATGCTATGAAAACTTACAGCTACTAGGTTTTAAGGACTTATCCACAGAACTAACATCCCCTACTACTATTACTAATCTTTTTATAAATTAAATTAAAATAAATCACCACAACGCAGATTATTTAGGAGGACAATATGAAACTATCAATTCATCGTTTAGCATTTTTAAAAAAATTAGCCGATGTTCAAAGAGCAATTCCATCAAGAACAACTATTCCAATCTTAACAGGGGTAAAATTACTAGCTACTAATGATTCATTAGTAATTACAGGTAGTGATTCAGATGTTTCTATCGAAATGACAATCTTAGTAGAAGATGAAGATACTCAATTAGTAGTACATGAACCAGGTAGTATTGTATTACCAGCAAAATTCTTTAGTGAAATTATTAAAAAATTACCTTCAGATGTATTTACATTAACAATTGACTCTAATAAAAAAGCAACGATTACAGCTGGAAATGCTTCTTTTACCTTAATTGGAATCGATGCAGCTGAATATCCACATTTACCAGAATTAGAAGTAGAGCAAGTAGTAGAATTACCGGTTCCTATTTTTAGACAAATTATCCAAAATACATCGATTGCAATTTCTACAATGGAATCACGTCCATTACTAACAGGAATTCATATTTTAATTAAAGATGGCCTATTAAAAGCTGTTGCAACTGACTCACATCGCTTAAGTCAACGTATTATTCCATTACCTGCAAGTGTAGGAGGACAAAATGTGACTTATGATTTTACAATACCTGGTAAAACATTAGTAGAATTATCACGTATAGTTGAAGGTTTAGAATCAATTTCAATGTCAATTACTGATAATCAAGTATTATTCCATACTGATCGTTTATCATTCTATTCACGTTTATTAGATGGGCGTTATCCGGATACAGATCGTTTAATTACGAATGATTCCAATACAACTTTAACAATGGTGGCAAGTGAATTACTCTCAGCTATTGAACGTGCTTCATTAATGTCGCATGTTGGCAATAACAATATCGTAAAATTAAGTTTAAAAGCTTCAGAAGCACAGTTAACAGGACATTCACCTGAAATTGGAACTGTAAAAGAAGAATTAGTATATCAATCAATTACAGGAGATGATTTGGAAATCTCATTCAACCCAGATTACATGAAAGATGCATTACGTCAATTTGGTCAAGCGGAAATTTCAATTCATTTCTTATCTCCAGTAAGACCATTTACATTAAGACCGACTGAATCAACTTTAGATATTGATTATAATTTTATTCAATTGATCACACCAGTTCGTACTTTTTAATGAATGTTAACTCTTTGCTATTTACTGTTTTATCAGTGAATAGCTTTTTTATTTAACTTTAAATAATTAATTTGGCAAAAAATACTATCAAATTTTTATTTTTACTTAAATCAAGGTTTTTTATTGAAAATGCTCTAAAATGCTTTAAATTTCATTTTTAGGCGATTAAGTTGCATGAATCTATTTTGCGGAGTATAATAACAAATGGAATATTATGCTTAAAATAAGCGTAATTAAGTTTGAACGGGATAATCAGAAAAGAGGGATGAGATGACAAAGATTGTATTAATTGAAGATGACTTTATTACATTAGGTCGTTTTTTAAAACATGTAGATATTATTTCAACTGGAGGACAAGCTAAATGGTACTTGCAAGAATATGTTATTTTCGTTGATGGCGAACCAGAAAATAGACGTGGTAAAAAGTTATTTCCTGGAACACAAGTAGAAGTGCCTGGCGAAGGATTCTTTATTATTAAGCAAGGTAGTGAAGAAGCAGTTGAAGAAAGTGAACTAACTATTGCATGAAATTAAAGCAACTTAATCTGCAATCATTTCGTAACTATCAAGAGATGACTTTAGAATTTACAGAAGGTGTTCAGATTTTTATTGGAGAAAATGCTCAAGGTAAGACAAACCTAATGGAATCAATTTATGCATTAGCAATGACAAAAAGCCATCGAACAAGTAATGATAAGGAATTGATTGGTTGGGACAGTGAGCAAACGATTATTAAAGGTGTTGTCGAAAAAAGGACGAATACAGTACCTTTAGAAGTTCAAATTTCTAAAAAAGGTAAGGTAGCACGAGTAAATCATTTAGAGCAACGTCGCTTAAGTAGTTATTTGGGGCAATTGAATGTTATTTTATTTGCGCCGGAGAATCTTAATTTAGTTAAAGGCGCACCGAGTAATCGTCGTAAATTTATTGATATGGAATTAGGACAGATGAATCCAGTTTATTTATATGAATTAGTCGAATATCAGAAGGTTATTAAGCAACGAAATGCCTATTTAAAGCAATTAAGCTTAAGTAAATCAGCTGATTATATCTATTTAGAAGTATTAACGGAACAAGTTAGTAAGTTAGCAGCTTCTATTTTGCGTTATCGTTTAGATTTTATAGATAAATTAGAGCAATTAGCAATTCCTATTCATCAAGAAATTTCACATCAAACAGAACAATTTTCTTTAAAATATCGTTCTAGTTTTCCAATAGAGGAGTCTATGAGTGAAGAAGAGTTATATCAAGAATTACTAGTTCATTACGAAAAGAATAAAAAAAGAGAGATTGAACACCGCACAACTTTGATTGGCCCCCACCGAGATGATGTTATTTTTTATATTAACGAAAAAGAGGTCCAAACGTATGGCTCTCAAGGGCAACAACGCTCAACTGTTTTGAGTTTGAAGTTAGCAGAGATTGAGTTGATGAAGGAAATGATTGGTGAATATCCCATTCTTTTACTAGATGATGTATTAAGTGAATTGGATGATGAAAGGCAGACTCATCTGATTAAAGCAATTGAAAATAAAGTTCAAACTTTTTTAACAACAACAAGTATAGATGGAATTAAACAACAATTTATAAATCCACCAAAAATTTTTAAAATTCAAGGTGGTAAAGTGATTTAGGAAAATGGAGCGTGAAAAAACGTATGTCAGAAGAAATGAATAAAGAATTGGCTTCTCAATATGATGCTAGTCAGATTCAGGTATTGGAAGGTTTAGAAGCCGTTCGAAAAAGACCTGGTATGTATATTGGTACGACTAGTGCAGCTGGTTTACATCACTTAGTTTGGGAAATTGTCGATAACTCAATCGATGAAGCTTTAGCTGGGTTTGCAACTCATATTGAAATTGCGATTAATCAAGATAATAGTATTACTGTAATGGATAATGGACGTGGAATCCCCGTTGATATTCAAGAAAAAACAGGTAGACCAGCTGTTGAAACAGTCTTTACAGTACTTCACGCGGGTGGTAAATTTGGCGGTGGAGGCTATAAAGTATCAGGTGGACTACACGGGGTAGGTGCCTCTGTTGTTAATGCTTTATCAACTAGTTTAACCGTACAAGTATTCAAAAATGGTAATATTTATGAGCAATCATATAAACGTGGAACAGTTGTTAGTGACTTAAAAGTCGTTGGCCAAACCGAAAAACATGGGACTAAAGTAAGTTTTTCACCAGACCCAGAAATCTTTAAAGAAACGATTGAATTTAATTTTGACACATTAGCTACTCGTGTTCGTGAGTTAGCTTTCTTAAATAAAGGGTTGCGTTTAACTATTACTGATAAACGTGTTGAGGATTTATCACGCACTTATTACTATGAAGGTGGAATTAAGAGTTATGTTGCCTTTTTAAACGAATCTAAAAAAGTATTATTTGAAGAACCAATTTATGTTGAAGGCGAACAAGATGATATTCAAGTTGAAGTAGCAATGCAATATACAAGTGGCTATCATACTAATATTTTAAGTTTTACGAATAATATCCATACTTATGAAGGTGGAACACATGAATCAGGTGTTAAAACAGCTCTAACTCGTGTCATTAACGATTATGCAAAACGTCAAAAATTGTTAAAAGAAAATGAAGATAATTTAACTGGGGAAGATGTTCGTGAAGGCTTAACAGTCGTAATTTCGATTAAACATCCAGACCCACAATTTGAAGGACAAACAAAAACAAAATTAGGGAACTCAGAAGCGCGTACAATTTGTGATCGTTTATTCTCAACCCATTTCGAAAAATTCTTAATGGAAAACCCTCAAGTAGCTCGTAAAGTTGTTGAAAAAGGTATTTTAGCTTCAAAAGCTCGTATGGCTGCTAAACGTGCACGTGAAGTAACTCGTAAAAAATCAGGTTTAGAAATTTCTAACTTACCTGGTAAATTATCAGATTGTTCAAGTAATGATCCAACAATTTCTGAATTATATATTGTCGAAGGGGATTCAGCGGGTGGATCAGCAAAACAAGGTCGCTCTCGTCATTTCCAAGCAATTTTACCAATTCGAGGTAAGATTTTAAATGTTGAAAAAGCTTCACTAGAAAAAATCTTAGCCAACGAAGAAATTCGTTCACTATTTACAGCAATGGGAACAGGCTTTGGTGGCGACTTCAATCTAGATAAAGCTCGTTACCATAAATTAGTAATCATGACCGATGCTGATGTCGATGGAGCACATATTAGAACTCTTTTAATCACATTATTCTATCGTTACATGAAACCAGCTGTCGAAGCAGGTTATATTTATATTGCTCAACCACCTTTATATAAAGTAAAACAAGGTAAAAATGAGTATTATATGCAATCGGAAGAAGAATTAAACGAAAAATTAAAAGAATTGCCAGCATCACCAAAAGTAACAATTTCCCGCTATAAAGGGTTAGGTGAAATGGATGCTGAACAATTATGGGATACAACGATGAATCCAGAGAATAGAAGTATGTTACAAGTCTCTGTAGAAGATGCAGCAGAAGCTGATCGAGTATTAGATATGTTAATGGGTGAAAAAGTAGAACCTAGACGTGAATTTATCGAAGCAAATGCTCGCTACGTTGAAAATTTAGATATTTAATACAGTTAAGTATCACTAGAGTAGAAAAAGATTCAAGAATAGGAGAACTAAAATGTCTGAAGAAACTAATTTACCTGTTGAATCATTCGAAAAAATTGAATTAGCCAAAGAAATGCGCAAATCCTTTTTAGAATATTCAATGAGTGTTATTGTATCGCGTGCATTACCTGATGTACGCGATGGCTTAAAACCAGTTCATCGCCGTATTTTATATGGCATGCATGAACTTGGTGTAACGCCAGATAAACCACATAAAAAATCAGCCCGTATTGTTGGGGATGTCATGGGGAAATATCACCCACATGGAGATAGTGCAATTTATGAATCAATGGTTCGTATGGCACAAGATTTTAGTTATCGTTATCCCTTAGTTGATGGACACGGAAACTTTGGCTCAGTTGATGGTGATGGAGCCGCAGCGATGCGTTATACAGAAGCACGTATGTCAAAAATCGCACTAGAAATGTTAAGAGATATCAATAAAAAAACAATTGACTACCGCGATAACTATGACGGCAGTGAACGTGAACCAGAAGTATTACCAGCGCGTATTCCTAACCTTTTAGTTAATGGAGCAACTGGTATTGCAGTAGGGATGGCAACCAATATTCCACCACATAATTTAGGTGAAGTGATTAGTGCATTACATATCCTAATGAAAAATCCAGATGCAACAACTATGGAATTAATGGAAGCTCTACCTGGACCGGATTTCCCAACAGGTGGGATTGTTCTAGGTAAATCAGGAATCCGTAAAGCTTATGAAACAGGTCGTGGATCAATTACCATTCGTGGACGTGTAGCGATTGAAGAACTAAAAAATGGTAAAGAACGTATTATTATCACTGAATTACCATATATGGTGAATAAAGCTAAATTAGTGGAACGTATTGCTGAATTACACCGTGAGAAAAAAGTTGACGGCATCACCTACTTAAACGATGAATCAGATCGAACAGGAATGCGTGTTGTTATCGAAGTTCGTCGTGACGTTAGTGCGACGGTAGTATTAAACAATTTATACAAATTAACTTCACTACAAACATCATTCGGCTTCAATATGTTAGCAATTGCTGACGGTGTTCCACGTGTCTTAAACTTAAAAGAAATTTTAAGCTATTACTTAGAACACCAAGAAGATGTAATTAGACGTCGTGCAGAATTTGATAAACAAAAAGCTGAAGCACGTGCCCACATTTTAGAAGGTTTACAAATCGCCTTAGATCATATTGATGCCATTGTTGCTATTTTACGTAGTTCTAAGAGTGGAGATGAGGCAAAAGCTATTTTTATTGAAAAATATGGCCTGTCAGATAAACAAGCGCAAGCGATTTTAGATATGCGTATGATTCGTTTAACGGGATTAGAACGTGAAAAAATCGATGCAGAACATCACGAATTACAAATCTTCATTGCGGAATTAAATGAAATTCTAGCCAGCGAAGAAAAACGTTATCAAATTATTGAAGACGAATTATTAGAAATCAAACATAAATTTGATAATCCTCGCCGTACGGAACTATTAATTGGTGAAGCACTAAGCTTAGAAGATGAAGATTTAATCGAAGAAGAAAATATCGTTGTTACATTGACTAATAACGGATACATCAAACGCCAACCAAGTACTGAATTTAAAACGCAAAAACGTGGTGGACGAGGAGTACAAGGAATGGGCGTTCATAACGATGATTTCGTAGAAACAATGATTTCATGTTCCACACATGATTCATTACTATTCTTTACAAATACTGGTAAAGTTTACCGTGCTAAAGGATATGAGATTCCAGAATACGGTCGTACCGCAAAAGGGTTACCAGTAATTAACCTATTAAATATCGATTCAAACGAAAGTATTCAAGCGATTATTGCTGTTGATGGCTTAAATGAAAATCACTATTTATTCTTTACAACCTTACATGGTACAGTTAAACGAGTAGATATGAAAGATTTTAAAAATATTCGTACAAACGGTTTGCGTGCGATTCATTTACGTGAAGATGACCAATTAATTCGTGTAGTTGTAACCAGTGGTGATAATAGCGTTGTAATTGGTACTCACCAAGGATATGCAGCAAGTTTCCATGAATCAAAAGTTCGCTCAATGGGACGTACTGCTAGCGGTGTACGTGGTATTAACTTGCGTGAAGGCGACTATGTAATCGGAATGGACTTATTAGGAGACGACCGCGAAGTATTAGTTGTTAGTGAAAATGGCTATGGTAAACGTACAAAATCAGAAGAATACGCACTTAAAAATCGTGGCGGTAAAGGAGTTAAAACAATTAACATTACCGATAAAAACGGACCATTAGTATGTTTACGTACAGTTACTGGTGATGAAGATATCATGGTAATGACTGATAAAGGGGTTATTATTCGCTTTAGTGTTGCTGGTGTATCTCAAACAGGGCGTGACACATTAGGTGTGCGTATGATGCGTTTAGATTCAGATTCACAAGTAGCATCAATTGCGATTGTCGAAGCTGAAGAAGTAGAACAAGAACAAGCCGAATTAACAGAAGTTACAGAGCGAGTAGCGATTGAAGAGACAACTAATGAAGAAGTAACTGAAGATGTAGTTGTTCAAGATAAATTACAATCATTTGCACAAGAATTAGTTGACGAACAAACTAAAGAATAATCTAAATAAAAAGAGGGAGAGATCTCCTTCTTTTTTGTTTTAAAAAAAGTTAGATTATCAAAGTGTTTCTCTTGAAAAACAAAATATTGTCTGCTATAATTTACAGAAGTGAGTAATCGAAAGATAACTCTCCTTGCTTATTCAACCGAATGAGCCAAAAGTCCATAAGGAGGTAACAGTCAAATGAATAAAACATCTAAATATGAAATCTTATACATCATTCGTCCAAACATTGATGAAGCTGCTAAAGCTGAATTGGTTTCAAAATTCGATGCTGTATTAACAGATAACGGTGCAGTAGTTGTTGAATCTAAAGACTGGGCGAAACGTCGCTTTGCATACGAAATCAATGATTTCCGTGAAGGATTCTATCATTTAGTGAACATCACTGCTGAAGATTCTGTAGCATTAGACGAATTTGCTCGTTTAGCTAAAATCAACAACGATATTTTACGTCACATGATCGTAAAATTAGAAGCATAATTCTAAAAAACAGTAAAATTTTGAAAGGAGTACGAAAGATGATTAATAATGTGGTATTAGTGGGTCGTTTAACTAGACCAGTTGACTTACGTTATACTGGTAATGGAACAGCTGTTGGAACTTTTTCCCTTGCTGTTAATCGTAATTTTACGAACCAACAAGGTGAACGCGAAACTGACTTTATCAACTGTGTAATTTGGCGTAAAGCTGCAGAAAACTTTGCAAACTTTACTCGTAAAGGGTCATTAGTTGGTGTTGAAGGACGTATTCAAACACGTAATTATGAAAATGCACAAGGTCAACGTGTTTACGTTACTGAAATTTTAGTTGAGAACTTCTCATTACTAGAATCACGTAGCGTTACTGAACAAAGACCAATTGAAAGTGGTAGTACTGGTAATTTTGGTGCAAACCAAAACTTTAACCAAAATCAAAACCAGTTCAATTCGTTTTCTAACCAATCACAAACTAATAATAATTCATCCCAATCTACTCCAAATTCATCATTGAATCAGTTTGCTGATCCATTTATGTCGAATGGAGAAACAATTGATATTTCAGATGATGATTTACCATTTTAAATCAATTTAATAAGGAGGAATTATAATGGCTCAACAACGTAGAGGCGGAATGCGCAGACGTAAAAAAGTTTGCTACTTCACTGCTAACCATATCGATTATATCGACTATAAAGATGTAGATTTATTAAAACGTTATATCTCAGAAAAAGGTAAAATTTTACCTAGACGTGTAACTGGTACATGTGCTAAACACCAACGTGCTTTAACAGTTGCTATCAAACGCGCTCGTATTATGGGATTATTACCGTTTACAACAATGGATTAATAATAACAATTAATGGACACTATCTTAGATGGTGTCTTTTTTTATGGAGAATTTTAAAAGATAGAACCAATAAACTTTCTAAACTATAGCTTCATACGTAGTTTGCATGATAATCGATAAAGTGATGAACCAAATCTATAATAATCTAAAAAAGCATCGCAAAGTAAAAAAAAATAAATGAATAATTTTTACGATTATAGGCTATTCAACTAGTTTCACGTGGAACAAAAATAATCTAAATAAGAGTGTTTCACATGGAACAAAGCTAAATGATAGTTCGTAATAAATTAAAACAGTTTAACTACAGAAAGCTTTATGTTAAAATTAAAAAGAATAGTTGTTAGTAATAATAGCTAGTTGATAATTAAAATGGTAGGAGGCAAAAATATGAAAGTGATTTTTTTAAAAGATGTTAAAGGTAAAGGTAAAAAAGGCGAAATGAAAAATGTAGCTGATGGATATGCTCAAAACTTTTTAATTAAAAACGGTTATGCTAAAGAAGCTACAAACAGTAATGTAGCAATGTTAGAAGGGCAAAAGAAAGCTCAAAAAAAACATGATGCTGAAGTATTAGCGGAAGCTAAAAAATTAAAAGAATTTTTAGAACAAGAAGATACAGTAGTAACAATTGCTACTAAAGCAGGTGAAGATGGACGTATTTTTGGTTCAATCCCTGCAAAACAAATTGCTGCTGAATTTGAAAAAAAATTTAATGTTAAATTAGATCGTAGAAAATTTGACTTACCAGCGCCAATTAAAGCTATTGGTTTTACTCGTGTACCAGTTAAATTACATCATGATGTTACAGCAATTTTAACTGTTGAAACCGTAGCTAAATAAATAATAGAAATAAAAAAGTATTAATGAATTTAATCATTAATACTTTTTTATTTCTATATAGATAGAAGATGAAAACATTATCGCTTTTAAATATTAATTTCAAAAGATTAAAATGATGAAAAGTATAAAAATGAAAACGTTTTTAATTTAAAAAAACTGTTGCAAGAGGTAAAGAATCATGATAATATATGTTTATTGTTTCGAAAAGATAAAAACATTCAACAAACTTTGAAAATATTTTTAAAAAATAAAAAAAAGACTTGACGAAAGAAACGGAATATGCTATTATTAAATAGTTGTCAACGAGACAATGAATTGAACTTTGAAAATTGAACAAAGAAGACGAACCAAATGTGTAGGGGCTTCATTTTAAA
>NZ_FOGF01000094.1 GCF_900111135.1 Granulicatella balaenopterae
AAATAAAAAGGAGATTTGGTTATGTCAAAATTACAGTTATCACAAGGAAAGTTCGAACACTTAAAACGTTTATCTAATGAAGAAAATGTTATTGGAGCATTAGCGATTGACCAACGTGGCTCATTGAAAAAAATGATTGCTGCGGGTTCAAAAGAAGATCGTGGTGATGAAGGAATTATCCATTATAAGGAATTAGTTTCTGAAGATTTAACACCATATGCTAGCTCAATTTTATTAGATCCAGAATATGGTATCCCAGCAATGAAATTACGTGCTGATGGATGTGGCTTAATCGTTGCCTATGAAAAAACAGGGTATGATGCAACGGAAGAAGGTCGTTTACCTGATTTATTAGTTAATTGGTCTGCAAAACGTATTAAAGAACTAGGCGCAGATGCTGTTAAAGTATTATTATATTATGATATTGATGAAAGTAATGAAATTAATGATATTAAACATGCATGGGTAGAACGTGTTGGTAGTGAATGCCTTGCAGAAGATATTCCTTATTTCTTAGAGATTGTTACCTACGACCATAAAAATGCAGATGTGAAGACTAGAGAATATGCAGAAGTAAAACCTCATAAAGTAAATGATGCAATGCGCTTATTCTCAGATCCACGATATAATGTAGATGTCTTAAAAGTAGAAGTTCCAGTTAATATGAATTTTGTTGAAGGATTTACTGAAGAAGGAGTAGAACCAGTCTATTCTAAAGATGAAGCTAAATTCTTCTTTAAAGCACAATCAGATGTAACTGATTTACCATTTATTTTCTTAAGTGCTGGCGTATCAGCTGAGTTATTCCAAGAAACATTAGTATTTGCAAAAGAAGCTGGCTCAGCATTTAATGGTGTATTATGCGGTCGTGCAACTTGGAAAGATTCAGTACCAGTCTATGCAACTGAAGGTGATGAAGCTGGACACAAATGGTTACAATCAACAGGACGTAAAAATATTGAAGATTTAAATGAAGTATTAAAAACAACAGCAACAAGTTGGATGGAACGTGTTGAAGTAAAATAAT
>NZ_FOGF01000072.1 GCF_900111135.1 Granulicatella balaenopterae
CCTCTTTTGTGTGGTAAACAAGTCCACTAAGCCCTAATATAAATCTTTCAGATTTCTTTTAATAATTCCTCAACAACACTACTTGACGAAGAGCCCTTTTTTTATGTGCTTTTACAATGAGTGCGTTAGCATGAAGATGTCAGTCGATAGCTTCTTACAAAATGGCATAAGATGTGATAAAATAGCTAATGTCTTATATGAGAAAGTGAAAACTATAAAACGGTGGTGTTATAATGAAAGAAGAACAAGAATTATTTAAAGGCTTTGAACAAATGTGGCAAGCAACACAAGTACTACAAAAAGCAATTGGATATTCTTTTGTAGAAGCATTAGGAGAAACTTTACAAAATCTCGTTCAAGATGAGGCTGTGCAACAAGTGGACGGTGAACCATCAGATGAGATTGTTAAGGAATTAAAATCACTCTATAATGCATTACAAATCAATAACTATCAAGCAGATGATATTAGAAAAATGATTCAATATACTTTTCTAAAAGCTGCTAAAGAAGATCAATTGCAACAAAATCATCAAATGACTCCGGATGCAATAGCTTTATTATTAGCCTTTATGGTAGATAAGTTAACAGAAGGTATGGAATCAATTCGTTTAGGGGATTTAGCAGCTGGAACAGGTAATTTATTAAGTGCAGTAATGCTATTTTTACAACAATCAAAAAAACAATCACTTGCAATTGCTATTGATAATGATGAAGTATTAACTCATTTAGGCTCACAAGCAACTACATTAGAACATTTACCAGTTGAATGGTTCTTACAAGATGCTATGCAAGAAATGAATATCCAACCGCTAGATATCGCTATTAGTGACTTACCAGTTGGTTATTATCCACTTGATGAAGTGGCTAAAAATTATCAAACAAAATTAGCGGAAGGTCACTCATATGCTCATCATTTATTAATTGAGCAACACATCAATCAATTAGCAAAAGCAGGAATCGGCATTTTTATGGTACCGACGACTATTTTTGAAGAAGACTATCATCCAAGTGGGTTATTGGACTATTTAGAAAAAGAAACACATATTCAAGCAATTTTAGCATTACCAAAAAATTTATTTAAAAAAGAAATTCATAGTAAATCGATTTTAATTGTGCAGAAAAAAGGGAATAATGCAAAACAAGTGTCGCAAGTGTTACTTGGAGATATTCCGGAATTTAAAAATATTGACAAGTTTATGAAATTTACAACAATTTTTGAAAAATGGTCAAAAGAGTTAGTGCAATAAAAGCGCTTTCGTGTTATACTAGTTTTAATTTGAATGTTAGGAGAGAAAAAAGAATGTCAAAATCAATCGCAATTAATGCAGGAAGTTCAAGTTTGAAATTCCAATTATTAGAAATGCCAGAAGAAACAGTAGTGGCAAAAGGTCTTGTAGAACGTATCGGGATGGAAGATGCAATCTTTACAATTAGCTATGGAGAAGACCAAGAATATAAAGTGGTTGAACCAATTCTAAACCACGAAGTAGCTGTAGAAAAATTATTAGAACAATTAGTAGCATTAGAAATTATTGCTAGCTTCGATGAAATTACTGGTGTTGGACACCGTGTAGTTGCAGGTGGAGAATTATTTAAAGATTCTGCATTAGTAGACGATGAAGTAATTAAACAAGTGGAAGAATTAGCTGAATTCGCTCCATTACACAACAAAGCTGAAGCAATCGGAATGAAAGCTTTCAAAAAAGTATTACCAGATATTACAAGTGTGGCAGTATTCGATACTTCATTCCATACATCAATGCCTAAAAAAGCTTATTTATACAGTGTACCAATGGAATATTATACTGAATTTAAAGCTCGTAAATATGGAGCTCACGGAACTAGCCACCGTTTTGTAGCTAGACGTGCTGCTGAAATGTTAGGTAAACCATTAGAAGAACTAAAAATCATCACTTGCCACTTAGGTAATGGGGCTTCTATCACTGCTGTAGATGGTGGTAAATCAGTTGACACTTCAATGGGATTCTCACCATTAGCAGGGTTAACAATGGGAACTCGTTGTGGGGATATCGATGCGTCATTAGTTGGATTCTTAATGAATAAATTAAATATCACAGACATCAATGAATTTGTAGACATTTTAAACCACAAATCAGGTTTATTAGGTTTATCAGGTGTATCAAGTGATATGCGTGATGTTGAAACAGCTGCAGCAGAAGGAAATGAAGATGCACAAGTAGCATTAGAAATCTTTGTTGACCGTGTTCAAAAATACATTGGACAATATGTTGCTGTTATGAACGGTGTAGATGCTATTGTATTTACAGCTGGTATCGGCGAAAACTCTAAAGAAACTCGTCGTGATGTAATTAATGGTTTAACTTGGTTTGGTTGTGCTATTGATGAAGAACGCAATAATACTCGTAAAGAAGCAATCATTTCACCGGAAGGCGCTAAAGTTGCTGTATTAAACATTCCAACGAACGAAGAAGTAGAAATCGCTCGTGATATCGAACGTTTAAGAAAATAATATAAAAATATACTTTAAGGCTAGGCATATCATATTTTGTCTAGTCTTTTTTTGTTGTAAATAAGGAGAAGTAGAATCATTAGCCTAATAGATGGCAAACTAAAAAACTACTTATCAATGATTCATCAATAAGTAGTTCCTATACGAATTATAATTATTTTTTTAAATTTAGTGACAAGAAATCTCCGAAACTTTAGCTTTGTGGGATGAATTCTTATATCAAGATATTTTTGATACAATCATTATTGAGGGATATAAAATGAATTATTGTAAAAGTGGAAGTCATAATAACTATTTGTGACAATATCATCAAAAAAATATATAGAAAAGCAAGGTTAGGAGGTGTTGTAAATAATGAACTATAATAAAGCTATCAAGTATAGAGTCTACCCCAATAAAAATCAAGAAGAATTATTGCAAAAGACATTTGGTTGTTGTAGAAAAATATGGAACTTAATGTTATCAGACAAGATTGATTATTACAGAGAAACAAAAGAATCATTGAAAACAACACCTGCCCAGTATAAAAAAGACTACCCTTACCTAAAGGAAGTAGATAGCCTAGCTTTAGCTAATGTTCAGTTGAATTTACAAACGGCATACAAGAATTTTTTTAGAGATAAAAAGGTTGGATTCCCTAAATTCAAGTCAGCTAAAAAAACTAAGAAAAGCTATACAACAAATAACCAGAAAGGCTCCATTACCCTAAATGATAAAAGTATTAA
>NZ_FOGF01000039.1 GCF_900111135.1 Granulicatella balaenopterae
ATTTTTTCGCCATTGCGTTCAATTAAATAGTGATAATAGTAACCAGTTAAGTTGTCGATGCCTAAATCCGCAGCAGAAATCGTTAGATCCCAGACCCCTTTTTCGCCCAAATTCATTGGGATTTGTTTTATCACTTTATTTTGATTCTGTTTATCATAAATAACTAGGCTAACCTTTTCAGCAGATGGTGCCCAAACTTTCGTCGTAGCACTTGTTCCATCTTCAGAAATTGTCGCACCTAATTCTCCATCATAGCCGTATTGAGAGTCTTTTTTAGTCCAGTTTAAAGAACTGATATTAGTATTTACCATAGATATAATCCTTTCATAGTTTAGCAATTTGCTAGATAATCATATTTATTATACTACAAAGATGCTTAAGACCAATGGAAATAGTTAATGCTAGTTACCGGTAACAACTAAAAAAACAAATTCTAAGCAAAAATCATAAAAATTATCAGAGTAGAGAGTGACTAATTTTAGGAAAATCATGCAAATAGTGGCTTTGTTGTGGTATACTTCTTTTGATTACTTAAATTATAAGGAGGCACTCATTCGTGGTCGAAAAGAAAACATTTTATTTAACAACTCCAATCTATTATCCAAGTGGTAAATTACATATTGGACATGCTTATACAACCGTAGCAAGTGATGCTATGATTCGTTACAAAAAATTACAAGGTTTTGATACGTATTTCTTAACTGGTACTGATGAACATGGTCAAAAAATTCAACAAAAAGCTGAAGAAAAAGGCGTTACTGAAATTGAATTTGTTGATGAAATTATTGAAAGCATTAAAGATTTATGGGCTAAATTGGATATTTCTTATGATGATTTTATTCGTACAACACAGCCAAGACATAAAGAAGCTGTACAAAAAATCTTTAAAAAATTATTAGATCAAGGCGACATTTACCTTGGTGAATACGAAGGCTGGTATTCTGTGCCAGATGAAGAATACTTTACTGAATCACAATTACAAGAAGTATTCCGTGATAAAGAAGGCAATATGATTGGTGGTTTAGCGCCAAGTGGTCATGAAGTTCAATTAGTAAAAGAACAATCTTATTTCTTTAAAATGAGTAAATATTCAGATCGTTTACTAGCTTATTATGAAGAACATCCTGATTTTATCCAACCTGAATCTCGTAAAAATGAAATGATTAACAACTTCATCAAGCCAGGTTTAGAAGATTTAGCAGTATCTCGTACATCATTTGACTGGGGGATTGAAGTTCCAGGTAATCCAGAACATGTTATTTATGTATGGATTGATGCCTTATCAAACTATATTACAGCATTAGGTTATGGTAGTGATAATGAAGAATTATTCAACAAATACTGGCCTGCAGATGTACATTTTATCGGAAAAGAAATCGTTCGTTTCCACACAATTTACTGGCCAATTATCTTAATGGCATTAGACTTACCATTACCTAAGAAAATTTTCGCACATGGTTGGTTATTAATGAAAGACGGTAAAATGTCTAAATCTAAAGGTAATGTCGTTGACCCTCATATGTTAATTGATCGTTATGGTTTGGATGCTGTACGTTATTACTTATTACGTGAAGTACCATTTGGGTCAGACGGTATCTTTACTCCTGAATCATTTATTGAGCGTATTAACTATGACTTAGCAAATGATTTAGGAAACTTATTAAACCGTACAGTAGCTATGATTAATAAATACTGTGGTGGCGAAATTCCATCCTTCCAAGAACCACAAGCAGAAGCAGATGCAGAATTAATTAAAGCTTCAAAAGATATGGTTCTAGAAGTAGAAGTTGCGATGGAAAATATGCAATTCTCAGTAGCCTTAACTGCTATTTGGAAATTTGTTTCTCGTACAAATAAATATATTGATGAAAAAACTCCTTGGGCTGCCGTTAAAGATGAAAGCCGTAAAGAAGAATTAGACTTAACAATGAATTACTTAGCAGAAAGTTTACGTATTATTGCTGTTGCTTTACAACCATTCTTAGTAGAAACACCAGCAAAAATCTTAGAACAATTAAACATTACAGATGAAGCAATTACTGATTACCCATCAATGAATGAATTTGGTGTGATTAAAGCTGGCACAAAAGTTGTTGCTAAAGGAACGCCAATCTTCCCACGTTTAGACTTAGTTGAAGAAGTTGCTTATATTCAAGCACAAATGGGTGGCACAAAAGTGGTAGAGGAAGAAGAATCTTCAGAATGGCACCCAGAAGATACAGAATTAGTATCAGAAAAAAATACTATTAAATACGACGACTTTGCCAAAATTGAATTAAAAGTCGCAGAAGTAATTGAATGCGGTAAAGTTGAAGGTGCCGATAAATTATTACAATTTCGTTTAGATGCTGGGGATAAAGGTCATCGCCAAATCTTATCAGGCGTTGCAGAATGGTATCCAGATCCATCAATTTTTGTAGGTAAAAAAGTCGTGATTGTAGCGAACTTAAAACCACGTAAAATGCGTGGCCAAATCAGTCAAGGTATGATTTTATCAGCTGAAAAAGACGGTAAATTACAAGTAGTATTTGCTCCACAAGAAGCTGAAAATGGTTCAACAGTCGAATAATTAGATAGATCAAAAGGATAAATCGTTTTTCAAATAAATTTGAAGAACGATTTTCCTATTTTAATATGAAAGTGAGAAAAAACAGGTGAAAAAGGGATTTTTAACAGGATTATTATTATTCGGGATATTTTTTGGAGCAGGTAATCTAATTTTCCCACCGGCTCTTGGAATGTTATCAGGTAATGAATTTTCAAAAGCAATTTTAGGTTTTGTCTTATCAGAAGGTATTGCGATTGCGACATTAGTAGTTGGAACATTTAATAATGGTGGATATAAAGCAGAAATGGATGAGAAGTTTTCACCACGTATTGCAAATATCTTTTTAGTGGCCTTGTATTTAACCATTGGACCATTTTTTGCAATTCCAAGGACAGCTGCGGTATCTTATTCAATGGGGATTGCGCCAATTTTTGGTGAATCGCACTGGGGATTATTGATTTTTACTGGCTTATATTTCTTAGCAGCTTATCTCTTGGCTATGAACCCATCAAAAATTATGGATCGTGTTGGTAAATTATTAACCCCAGTCTTTGTTGGCTTAATTTTATTGATTGTAATTTTAGGAAGTGTGAAATTTAATGGTACTAGTCCTTTAATTTTTGCGGATACGTATCCAGCAACAAAGGCTTTTAGTCAGGGATTTATTGAAGGATATAATACTTTAGATGCAATTGCTTCAGTAGCCTTTTCCATTATTGCGATTGATACCTTAAAAGGATTTAATTTTAAAACCAAAAAGGAATATATTTCAACAATTTGGATTGTAGGGATTTTTACAGCATTTGCTTTTAGTTTGCTATACTTTGGCTTAGCATACTTAGGTCATAAATTCCCAGTACCATTAGAAGTAGCAACAGATCCAACTATTAATAAAGGTGTTTATATTTTAACAGAAACAGCGCGGAGTTTATTCGGGGACTTTGGGATGATTGTCTTAGGGGCGATGGTAACATTAACTTGCTTTACGTCAACAGTTGGGTTAATTGTTGCGACTGCTGAATTTTTTAATAAAAATTTCCAATCAGAAAAATATAGTTATTATAATAATTATAAAATGTATGCGACCGTCTTTACAATAATTGGTCTTGTAATTAGTAATGCCGGCTTAGCATCAGTTATTAATTATTCATTACCAGTCTTACAATTATTATATCCATTAACGATTACTATTATGTTGATTATAATAGTGAACAAATGGATTCCATTATCAAAGCAAGGAATGACAACAACTTTTATAGTAGTCTTTGTCATTGCATTATTGTCGATTACGGGATTTGTTTTAGGGGAAAATCACGCTTTAACAATTAAAGTAAATCAACTATTAAGTTATTTACCATTAGCCAAAGATTCACTTGGCTGGTTAGTTCCTTGCTTATTTGGGATGGCGGTATCAAGTGTTTTACCAAATCGTCAATTAGGAACTCCTTTTGAATTAGATGCTTAATAATGACTGCTAGTTGGCCATATCAATGGTTAGCTAGCTTTTTTTGTTATCTTCCACAATGCTAAGGAAATAAATAGACTAATGAAGGACTTTCTAAATGTAAAGGATTTCATTATAATTTAAGATGAGAAAAGAATTATAGTATTAGGAGGATTAATATGAAAAAATCAGTAAAATTAGTCACAATTGGTGGAGGTTCAAGCTATACACCAGAATTAGTTCAAGGAATGATTAATCGTTCTGACAAAATTAATATTAGTGAATGGTGGTTTGTAGATATTGAAGAAGGACGTGAAAAGTTAGAAATCGTAATGAGTCTAGCAGAACGTATGATTAAAAAATCAGGTCTTCCATGGAAAATCCGTTATACATTAGACCGTCGTGAAGCTTTAGAAGGAGCAGATTTTGTAACATCACAATTCCGTGTTGGTCAATTAGATGCACGTGTCTTAGATGAATCAATTCCGTTATCACGTGGCATTTTAGGACAAGAAACAAATGGGGCTGGTGGTATTTTTAAAGCTTTCCGTACAATTCAAGCATATAAAGAGATTATTGATGATATGAAAGAATTATGTCCAGATGCTTGGCTAGTGAACTTCACAAACCCAGCTGGAATCGTTACTGAAGCTTTAATTAATCAATTAGGATGGAAAAAATCAATTGGTGTATGTAATATTCCAATCGGTCAACAAAAAGCTGCTGCGAAAGCATTAAGCTTAAAAGATAATGAAGTCTATACACGTCACGTTGGTTTGAATCACTTCCATTTCCACCAAATTTGGGATATTAATGGCCAAGACCGTACGGCAGAAGTAATTGAACGTATGTATGGAGATTTGCGTGAAGAACCAACTGAAACCGTTAAAAATATTGTTAATATCGATTACTCAGCCAAATTCCTACGCTCATTAAACTTATTACCATGCGATTATCATCGTTATTACTTTGTCGCACCAGAAATGCTTGAAGATAGCAAAAAAGAATTCGCAAAAGGTAAAATTCGTGGCTTAGTTGTTAAAGAAGTTGAAAAAGAATTATTCGAATTATATCAACAACCAGAATTAGATACAAAACCGAAAAAATTAGAAGAACGTGGGGGAGCTTATTATAGTGATATCGCCTGTGAAATTATTTGCTGCATGATTAATCATGATAATCGTGTAATGACGGTATCAACTGCTAACTTAGGCTCAATTCCAGCATTAGGCTATCATGATATTGGCGAAATGTCTTGCTTAATTACAAGTGCTGGACCAGTGCCATTAGTGACACCACAAATTCCTAAATTCATCACTGGTAACTTACAATTAATGAAAAAAATGGAATTATTAACAGTTGAAGCTGCTATGACAGGTAATTATGAAATAGCACTACAAGCCTTTATGATTAATCCATTAATTCCGCATGGCGATGAAACTGAAGAATTATTACAAGAATTATTATTAGCACATGAACAATACTTACCACAATTTGCAGGAGATATTGAACGCATTAAAAAAGAATGTCCAAAACGAGTTCAAGCCGTAAAAGAAATTAAAGCTTGGATTGCCAAAGAGGAGGAAAAAATTTATGGTTAAACAAATCGATTACACTTTCCCACAAGGATTCTTGTGGGGAAGTTCAACATCAGCACCACAAAGCGAAGGGACAATTCCAGGAGATGGTAAAGGATTAAATAATTGGGATTACTGGTATAGTATTGATCCTGATAAATTCCATAATCATATTGGACCAGAAAAAGCAGCTGAATTTTACCAAAACTATCAAGAAGATATTAAGTTTTTAAAGCAAACTGGTCATACCGTTTTTAGAACATCGATTCAATGGGCAAGACTTTTACCACAAGGTACAGGTGAAGTTAATCAAAAAGCAGTCGAATTTTATCGTGATATGTTTCGTCGGATTAATGCAGAAGGTGTTAAATTAATGATTAATCTGTATCATTTTGATATTCCATTTGCTTTAGAAGAACAAGGAGGTTGGGAAAATAAAGCGACCGTTAAAGCTTATGAAGAATATGCCAAAATTTGTTTTAAAGAATTTGGTGATTTAGTCGATACGTGGATTACCTTTAATGAGCCAATCGTACCGGTTGAATGTGGTTATTTATACCAATATCACTACCCTTGTAAAGTCGATCCTAAAGCAGCTGTTCAAGTAGCTTACAATACACAATTAGCTAGTGCTTTAGCCGTTAAAGCTTGTCATGAAGCTAATCCAGATCACAAAATCAGCATTGTTTTAAACTTAACACCAGCTTATCCAAGAAGTAGCCACCCAGCTGATCAAAAAGCTGCCCGAATTGCAGAATTATTCCAAGCAAAAAGCTTTTTAGATCCATCTGTACTTGGTGAATATCCAAAAGAATTAGTTGAATTAGTTAAAAAACATGATTTAACACCAGACACTACACCAGAAGAATTAGCCATTATGAAAGAAAATACCGTTGATTTCTTAGGCGTTAATTACTATCAACCATTACGTGTAGCTGCACCACAATATTTAGCTAATCCAGAAAGTCCATTTTTCCCAACAGTCTATTATGATCACTATCAAATGCCTGGTCGCAAAATGAATCCGCACCGTGGCTGGGAAATATATGAGCGTGGTATTTATGATATTGCAATGAACTTAAAAGAAAATTACGACAATATCGAATGGATTTTAACAGAAAATGGCATGGGGGTTGAAGGCGAAGAGAAATTCAAAGTCGATGGTATGATTCATGATGATTATCGTATTGATTTTATTAAAGGACATTTAAAAGAATTACATCGTGCGATTGCTGATGGCGCTAATTGTCAGGGGTATCTATTATGGACCTTCATTGATTGTTGGTCATGGTTAAATGCCTTTAAAAATCGCTATGGTTTAGTGGAATTAGATTTAAAAACAGCAGAAAAAACGATTAAAAAATCAGGTCACTGGTTTAAAGAATTAAGTGACAATAATGGCTTTTAAATGAGAGGGGAAAATAGGATGTTAGGTTTTTCAATTTATCCAGAAAATCATTCACTAGAAAAAATGCAGGCGTATCTTGATTTATTACATCGCTATCAAGCGAACCGTATTTTTATTAGCTTATTGCAAATTGATCCATCTAATCAAGAAGTAGTTGAAAAGTATCAAGCGATTATTGATTATGCTAATCGACAAGGGATGGTAGTGATTGCCGATATGAATCCAACACTGATTAAGGAGTTCCAGTGGCAAGATGACTTAGCAAAACATTTACATGATTGGGGTATTAAAGGTGTTAGATTAGATGAGTCGCTAGATCGAAAAGCTATTGTTGAGTTAACGCATAATCCCTACGATATTAAAGTTGAATTAAATATGAGTACTGATTTAGATACTTTATTAGAATTATTAAATCAGCCAATTAAAAAAGAAAATATTATTGGGTGTCATAATTTCTATCCGCATAAATTTACTGGTTTATCAGTAGAACATTTCTTAAGAATGTCTGAAAGCTATAAAGAAAAAGAAATTGAAACGGCAGCTTTTATTAATTCACAAAAAGCAACGGAAGGACCTTGGCCAGTTAGTGAAGGTTTGTGTACTGTAGAAGATTATCGTGATTTACCATTGGCGGATCAATACCAAATCATACAAGCAACAGGCTTAATTGATCATATTATTATTGCTAATCAATTTGTTAGTGAAGAAGAATTACAAGAACTAGCAGCCGTTAAAGGTGATGAACTGTACTTTAAAGTTGAATTGGTTGATGATGTAACACCAGTAGAAGAAAAAATTATCGACTATCCTCATGTCTATCGTGGCGATATTTCAGATTATGTGGTGCGCTCAACTTGGCCACGTGTAAAATACGGTCAAGAATCAATTCCAAATCGCCAACAAGAAAAAACAGTCGAACGTGGCATGATACTAATTGACAATAATCACTACGAACGTTATAAAGGTGAACTTCAAATTGCCTTAAAATCATTTACAATTAGCGATAAAACTAATATTGTTGGTCGTATTATACCGGAACAATTACCATTGTTAGCTTATTTGAAGCCATGGCAAGAATTTCGCTTAATTCGAAAATAGTCAAGACTTCCGTTGCGCTAAGGAAAATCATAAAACCTAAAGTTAACAAAAGTTTGTTACAATAGAGATAGGAAAGAAAGCGCTTAATCTTGTTAAAGGGGAGTGTGCGATGGTAACAAAAAAAGAAAAAATGATGATTAAACTGTTAGTTGAGCACAAGGATAATTTTGTCACTAGTTCTAAATTAGCCAAAGAGATGAATCTTTCTGATAAAACGGTAAGAAAGTATTTAAATCAATTAACAGATTTATTACAAGAGCATGGTGGAGTGTTAGAATCAAAACCAGGTCATGGTTACCGCTTTAACATTATTGATACAGAAGTTTTTGCAAAGTTTTGGTATCAAGATGTTTCTGCTAAAAATAAATGTACTGATGTAACTCAATTGGAAGAAACAAGTGATCGAGAACATTATATTTTAAATAAGTTATTTTTCGAAAATGCTAATCTTTCATTAACTGATTTATACCAACAATTATTTATTAGTAAAACAACTTTAATGATAGTCTTAACAGAAATTAAAAAGATGTTATTGCCCTATGATTTAAAGTTGGAACAATTGGATAATCAATTATCAATTATTGGCGAAGAACAAGATATTAGACATTTCATGATGGATTATTTCTTTAGCGATAAGTTAGAAGAAGGATTATCAGCATATGTGAATGGCTCTTTCCTAGAAGATGAGATTAATATTGCGGAACTAACGATTATTGTCTTAGATGAATGTCGTGAAGCTAAGTTGACCTTATCTGATTTTGTGATTCACAATTTAGTGTTACATATTGCTTTAATGGTTAAACGTTTGAAATCGGGGTATCAATTACAATTATTTCCAGTTTCAGCTACCATTAAATATTCTAAGGAAGCAGAAGTAGCTGTAAGAATCTTAGAAAGAGTGCAAGAAGTAATGAAAGTTTCTTTTCCAATTGAAGAAGCTAATTATATCGCTTTACATTTAGCGGTTAAACAATCAGCTTTATTAGAAAGAGTACAAGGAGCAATAGATGAAGAACAATCAGATTTAGAGAAAATGATTAAACCAGCAATAAGTTATTTGGATAGTTATATGGGGACAGACTTTGTTCATGATAAGGTTCTGATTAAAGGCTTGATAGCTCATCTAACGCCTTTGATGTATCGCTTGGACAATCATATTCAATTAGCAAATCCTTTGTTAGAAGACGTTAAGAATAACTATCTTGAGATATTTACATTAACCAAAGAAGCCTTAGCACCAATTCCTTTATTAAAGGAGTATCAGATTTCTGATGATGAATGGGCCTATATCGCCTTACACATTATGGCGGGATTTGAACGTTTTACCAATAGCCAAAAGATTCGCTGTTTGGTAGTATGTGCAACAGGTTATGGTAGTGCGTTAATGTTGAAGAATCGTTTGGAGCGAGAATTTGCAGGCAATATGAAAATCGTTGATGTGATTAGCTATTATCAAATTAATGAAGAAAAGCTCAAAGGAATTGATGTGATTATTTCATCGATTAGTTTATCGAATTTGCTATTTCCAACACCAGTTGTGCATGTGAGTGTCTTTTTAAATCATGAAGATATTGCGAATATTCGTGCCTTTATTGATAAGGAAAGCTATCCAGCAGTAGGAAATGAAGAGATGAAAGGCGAGCCAATTAATGAAATTACTAAAGTATTTGACCAAGTCTTTCATCAAGAACGATTTTTTGTTTTTAAAGAAGAGACTAATCGTGATGAAGTTCTTAGTCAGTTAATTGATTCATTAGATGAAGATAATCCGAATTTTAAAAATCAATTTATGGAGCAAATTTCATTAAGAGAGACTTACAGCACCATTGTTTTTGGTAATCACTTAGCTTTTCCGCATCCGACAATGCCTTTAACATTTCATGAAAAGATTGCGGTGGCTATTTGTCAAAAGCCATTACAATGGGATAAAGATCATCAAGAAGTTCGTTTTGTAATTTTGATGTCACCATCTAAGGATCGCAATGAAAATATTAAAGTCATATCACCAATGTTAGTGGAATTTGTTGAAAAAATAAATAAACAACAAGAAATATTAGCAGAGCCTAGTTTTAAAGAGTTTCGTAAAGTATTTCTTGCTTAAATATATTATACGAGGAGGAATTAAAATGAAAAATATTATGTTAGTATGTAATGCTGGAATGTCTACAAGTATGTTAGTAACAAAAATGGTTAAAGCTGCGGATGCTCGAGGTATCGAGGTCACTATTTGGGCAGTACCATTATCAGAAGTTGATGCGGAAGTTGCTGAAAAAGAGGTAGATGTATTATTAGTTGGGCCACAAGTTAGCTTTATGTTACAAGAATATAAAGGTAAATTTGAGCCATCTGTAAAAGTTGATGCGATTAATATGATGGATTATGGAACAATGAATGGAGAAAAAGTATTAGACTTAGCGCTAAGTATGATGGGGGAATAAGCATATGGGAGAGCCAAAAAATTTAGAAGCAATTATGGGATTGATAATGCATGGAGGAGACGCAAAAGGTAAAGCGGTGGAAGCTATTCGTGCTGCTAAAATTGGAGATTTTCCTAAAGCCCAGGATTTATTGCAAGAAGCTAATAAAGCTTTAAATACTGCTCATAAATCTCAAACTTCTTTATTAACTCAAGAAGCATCAGGTGATAGTGTAGAATTATCATTATTGATGGTTCATGGCCAAGACCACTTAATGACAGCTTTAACGTATATTGATTTAGCGAAAGAAGTTGTTGAATTATACGAAAAAATTGCAGAAAAGGATTAATAAACTTTATGGAGATTACTAAAGAATTTGATGTAACACCTGAACAAGTTTTTAGAACGATTCAACAGTCATTACAACAAGATTATTTTGATAATACTGGTGAAGAATTATTAGTTGAAAATATTGTACCAGGATTACAATACATAAAATGTTTTGGTAAAAACAAACAAAATAAAGTAAAAGTTAGCATTAAAGAATGGCGAAAAAATCAATGTTATTGTGTAGATTTTATTTCGAATCGTGGTACGCATTGCATGTGTTATCAATTAGTGCCAGTCGATGAAGCTCATACAGAAATTATTTATTCTGAGGAATTACTACAATCAGGATTTTTTCAAAAAGCTAACACAAAATTTTTAACATTATTTTTAAAGAAAAGTTTTTTATTACGAATGGATGCCCAATTAGAGGCACTTATCAAACAAGTAAAAGCTTAATAAATTTGTGAATACTCTTTTTAAAGACATACAAGCAGCAATACTAGTAATTAGTTATTCATTAAAATGTAAGGAGAGAGGATTATGAATTCAAATAGTAAATTAACACAAAATTTTATGCGAATTTCTGGTAAAATTGGTTCCGAGCGTCATTTAGTTGCGGTACGTGATTCATTTATTTCAATGATGCCTGTAACAATGGCCGGCTCAATTGCAGTCTTACTGAATGTATTCTTCCGTGATATTCCGGGGAATTTAGGTTGGGCAGGTTTTGTTGAAGCGATGCAACCGTTAATTAATATTAATGGTTATGTATACTTTGGTACAATCGGAATTATGGCTTTAGTGTTCTCATTTGCGATTGGGTATCACTTATCTAAAACGTATAAAGTGAATCCATTAGCAGGGGGAATTATTTCCTTTGCTTCATTTGTAGCAACAATGCCACAAATGTTTACAGTAACATCTAGCTTAGCTGACTTAGATGGTTCAATTATTGAAGCGATTAAAAATATCGGTTTAACAGTAGTTGACGTTGATGGTGTGATGCATTTAGAAGCTAGCGGATGGGGAGCAATTGGTTTGGGATATGCTGGTGCAACAGGTTTATTTACAGCATTAATCATTGGTTTTATTTCAACATTAACATATGCTGGATTAGCAAATCGCAATATCATTATCAAACTTCCTGATACAGTGCCACCTGCAGTTAATAAAGCTTTTGCTTCTATTATTCCAGGGACAATTGCGATTTATGTATCTGCTTTAGTAGCGTACTTAGCATTTGTACTTTCAGGTCAACCATTAAATGATTTAATTTCAACTTATATCCAACAACCATTAATGGGCTTATCTCAAGGTTTGGGAAGTGTTATTATTTTAACATTCTTAGTTCAATTATTCTGGTTCTTTGGTTTACATGGTCACAATGTTTTAGCACCAATTTTAGATGGTATTTATTTACCAGCTTTAAATGAAAATACTGCAGTATATGAAGCAACTCGTGATGTGACACAATTACCTTGGTTATGGACTCGTGGATCATTTGATGCGTATTGTCAAATGGGTGGTTCAGGTATTACATTAGGTTTAATTATTGCTATCTTTATTTTCGCAAAACGTGATGATTTCAAAACAATTGCGAAATTATCAGCACCAATGGGATTATTCAATATTAATGAACCAATTATTTTTGGTATGCCAATTGTATTAAATCCATTATTTGTGATTCCTTGGTTAATTATTCCGCCAATTTGTGCAACAATTGCTTATTTAGCAACAGCTACTGGTTTAATTCCGCCAGTATTCTTAGCAGTTCCATGGATTACCCCTCCAGGATTATATGCATATCTAGCAACTGGTGGTAGTTGGATGGCTGCTTTAGTATCATTATTTAACTTATTTGTAGCATTCTTAATTTGGTTACCATTTGTATTGTCTGCAAATAAAGTAACACTTGAAGATCAAGATGTCTAATAAAGATAGAGGAGCTTGGTGGACCTTTTTAATTGGAATTGGTTTATTTATCGTGGCAACCAGTCAAATGACGCCGAATTCATATGCAAGCATTATTACTGGTTTGACATGTGTCTTAGTAGGTGTTTACCAACTCAAAAAAAATAAGAAATAAAAATATCAACAATATTAGTTTAGAAAAATACTAGATAAACTAAAAGCTGCTTACTGTATAAAGAGAATAAAATCTTATAGCAATATAAGAATATATATGAAGAGGTCCGGTGTTATTACTAGACCTCTTTTTTTATGGAAAGAAAAGTACCAAAACTTAGTGAAAAACTGCATGAATGAGATACGCTTACATCAAAATAGTGTATAATAGAGCTAAGTATTTAAAATGTGTATTTCATCAAGAAAGGAAGTCATCAAATGCAAGAATCTTTATTAATGCCTAAAAAATTAATTCCAGCCTTTAAGGATTATCTTTGGGGTGGTGAAAAATTACGTACTGAATTCAAAAAACAAAGCGATTTAGCTGTTTTAGCAGAAAGTTGGGAATTTTCAGTTCACCCAGATGGTTTAGCTAAAGTAGTTGTTGATCAAGAAGAAATCACTTTAAAACAATATATCGATGAGTATTTAACTGCTAAAGAACTAGGAACTGCGGTTAATAAACCAATTGATGAAACTGTCTTAATTAAATTAATTGATGCTAAAAAAGATTTATCAATTCAAGTACACCCAAAAGACGATTATGCTAGAAAGTTTGAAGGTGATAATGGTAAAACAGAAATGTGGGTTATTTTAGATAGTGACCCAGGTGCTTTTGTCTATTATGGTATGAAAGAAACTGTCACAAAAGAACAATTCAGAAAAGCCATTGAAGAAAATACCGTCTTAAATTATTTAAATAAAGTTCCAGTGCAAAAAGGGGATATTATCTTTGTACCAGCCGGAACGATTCATGCGATTGGTGAAGGAACAATGCTTTGTGAAATCCAACAATGTTCAAACGTCACCTATCGTGTATATGATTTTAATCGTAAAGATGCTTTTGGGAAAACACGTGAATTACATGTTGATAAAGCTTTAGAAGTCTTAAACTTAGAAGCGATGGTGCCGAATAAAGCTGCAGATGAACTGTTAATTGATGCTAATGATTATGTCTTTGAAGCGATTCGTCATTGTGAATACTTCGATGTGAAGCGTGCGAACGTGACGGGTACAATGCCTTATCAGCTTCATGATACAAGTTTTGTAGTAGTTAACTTTACGGAAGGTAGTGGCGAATTCATTTGGAAAGAGCAATACTTCAAGTTTAAAAAAGGCGATAGTTTCTTTATTCCAGCTCAAAAAGCAGAAATTAAGATTAAAGGCGATTGCCAAGTTCTATTTACGACAATTCCAGCCAAATAAATTCAGACTAGATAGCCAAATGACCGGTTATCTAGTTTTTTTGTGATAAGTTTTTCCATTTAGAAAGTATTGATGTATAATGAATGAGAGAATATAAATGAGCGAGGGATAGAAATGATATTTGATACACATACACATTTAAATGCGGAAGAATTCAATGGCGAAGTTTCAGAAGTTATTGCGCGTGCAAATGAATTATTAGTCACTAAATTTGCGGTAGTTGGATTTGATACGCCAACAATTGAACGAGCTTTGGAATTAAGCCAACAGTATGAAGATATTTATGCGATTGTCGGTTGGCACCCAACTGAAGCTGGTAGCTATACAAAAGCGATTGAAGATAAGTTAATCCAACAATTAACGCAGCCAAAAGTTGTAGCCATGGGTGAAATGGGCTTAGACTATTATTGGGATACTGCTACACCAGAAGATCAAAAACGTGTTTTCCGTCGTCAAATTGCGATTGCTAAGGAAATGAATTTACCAATTAGTATTCATAATCGTGATGCGACGGAAGATTGCTACCAAATTTTAAAAGAAGAAGGTATTCAAGATATTGGTGGTATTATGCATAGTTATAATGGAAATGTTGAGTATATGAAGCGTTTCTTAGATTTAGGCATGCATATTTCCTTTAGTGGTGTGGTAACCTTTAAAAATGCGCCAACCGTCCGTGAATGTGCAAAAGCTGTGCCAAAAGACCGCTTCTTAGTAGAGACTGATGCACCTTATTTAGCACCAGTACCATTCCGAGGCAAACGTAATGAACCAGGATATACACGTTATGTCGTTGAAACAATTGCTAAAGAACGTGGTGAAAGTTTTGAAACAGTGGCAAACCAAACCATGCAAAATGCTAATAAATTATTTAGAATAGGACAAGCCTAATGATAAAAGAAGTAATAGTAGTTGAAGGCCGTGATGATACAAGACGTTTAACGGAAGTATTTGGTGAAGTAGATACCATCGAAACAAATGGTTCAGCCATTAATCAAAAGACTTTAGAGCTAATTAAAAAAGCAAACGAGAGCCGTGGAGTAATTGTCTTTACTGATCCAGACTATCCAGGTACACGCATTAGATCCATTATTACAGAACGGATTCCTACTGCTAAGCACGCCTTTTTGCCTAAAAAAGCAGCTATTAGTAAGCGAACTGGCGAAAGTTTAGGAGTAGAACATGCAAGTGACGAAGCGATTCGTGAAGCTTTAAGTAAAGTCTATCAAGTACAAGAACTTGCTGAAGTTGCAGAAGAAGAATTAATCACTCAGACAGATTTGATTCGTTTAGGATTAATAGGACAACAAGAATCAGGTAGTTTACGTAATCAAGTAACGGAGATTTTATCGATTGGACATACAAATGGCAAGCAATTATTAAAAAGATTGCACATGTTTGGGATTAAACCAATTGAACTAAAAGAAGCTGTTGAACAAGCAAAAAAATAATACAATTTATAAACTAAAAATAATGAACAAAGACCTAGGGAGGCCGATTAAGTGTACGAAACACAAAAAGATATTGCAACACCAAGAAGAACTAAAGAAATTATGGATAAATATGGTTTATCTGTTAAAAAGAGTTTAGGACAAAACTTTTTAATTGAACCAAATATTTTAACAAAAATGTTAGAATCAGCTGGCGTCGATAAAGAAACAAATGTGATTGAGATTGGACCAGGGATTGGAGCATTAACAGAACGTCTAGCTAGAGCAGCTAAAGAAGTATTAGCATTTGAAATTGATGGACGTTTAATTCCAATCTTAGATGAAACACTAGCGCCATATAATAATGTTGAAGTCGTGCATAGTGATATTTTAGATGTTGATTTACGCACCGTTATTAGTGAGAAATTCAATATTGATGAACGTTTATTAGTCGTGGCTAATTTACCATACTATATTACGACACCGATTATTATGAATTTATTAGAATCACAATTACCAATTGATGGATTTGCGATGATGATGCAAAAAGAAGTAGCTCAACGTATGACAGCCGAACCTAATACTAAGGCATACGGCTCATTAACAATTGCTATTCAATATTGGTGTGAAGCGCGTATTGGCTTTATCGTACCAAAAACTGTTTTTAATCCACAACCACGTATTGATTCAGCCATTTTAATTTTAGAAAGACGAGAAAAGCCATTAGTTGATGTAACTGATGAAAGTCATTTCTTCCCATTGATTCGTCATAGTTTCGTACAACGTCGTAAAACTTTATGGAATAACTTAACAAAAGTTTATGCAACAACACCAGAAGCTAAAAAAACTTTACGTGAAGCCTTAGAAGATGCTGGGATTGAACCTTCAAGACGTGCAGAATCATTATCCATTGACGATTTTGCAAGATTATCAAATTCAATGGTTGCATTCAATGTTAGAACAATTGCTGTTGAAGAAACAGATAAAAAGAAAAAACACAAAAATAAATAGTTAAATAATAATACGCCCGGTTTGCTTATTTTTGAAGAATTAAGTTCTGGGTGTTTTTTTAATTAGTTAGAATTATTACTGGAAAAGCTAGTGAAAATATTTTACGAAATTAATAGAAACAAATAGTAAAATCTGAAAAAATTTACTGAAGGTGAATATAAAAAGTAGCGTTTAGGAACAATAGGAATAGTGACTACTACCAAGCAAAGAGATGCGATGATTATCAGAAAGTAGACAATAAAAAAAGAGACAAGCAAAATAGCTAATCTCTTTTACGTTTGAAAGCAAATTATGAAACAGTTAAATCTTCAACTTCAATAACTGAATAGTCTTTTTTCTCAAGAGCTGCAATAATTTGATTTAAAGTTTCTTTTGATACAGTTGATGGTAAAGTTACTAAAGTACGTTTTAGTGTTTCTTCTTCACGAATATCTAAAGTCATAATGCTAGCAATATTTGAGTATTTATTAATAATTTTAGTGATTGAAGAGATTGCTCCTTTTTCACCACCGCTTAAAATAGTTAAAACATAAGAACCAATATCCACGCTCCATGATTGTTGTAACATTGAAAGCAAGCTACTATGAGTTAAAATCCCATAAAAATGTTGGTTTTTATCGATAATCGCAATATATGGTAATTCTTTGATTGTAAAGAATACTTTAAAGAATGAGCTATCTAAACGGATAAATTTAGTAGAATTCTTAATTAAATGTGTGACAGGTAATGACATATCGCCACCATTTGCTTTATGACGGTAAATATGCATCTTATAAATATTGCCACGGAAAATAGTTTCACTTTCATCTAAAACAGGTACGCAACGGAAACCTGAAGATTCTAAAATTTCAATAGCCTCTTGTAGTGTACATGATTCCTTTACAATGGTTAGATTTTTTTTAGGAATCGCCAATGATTTTAGTAACATAATATGTCCTCCTCTATCGAATATCTCTTATTCATCCTAATAATAACATTTTTTATAATTAAATGTAATGTTAAAACACTTATTTTCTAATTTTATTTTAATAAAACTAGTATAAATCTCACCTAAAATGTTCTAAATAATAAGAAGAAAAAAAGTACTTGAAAACAATTTTTTAGCGGATTTGACTTATAAAGTACAGATTGTTAGGGAAAATCTAGTGTAAACAGTTGCATTTTAAGAGAAAAATTATTATCATTATTTTATACACGATATAATAGAAGAAGTGTAAATTTTATAAAAATAATTATTTAAAGATTAAAGGAGAAATGAATATGACACCCGATCCAGATGGCAGTTCCCTGGGGTCCCAGTTGCTGATCATTGTAATATTAACAGCTTTAAATGCATTTTTTGCTGCAGCCGAAATCGCTTTTGTTTCAATCAATCAAGGGAAAATGAGTCAAAAGGCAATAGATGGCGATAAAAAAGCTCAAAAGGTTATGAAGTTATTAGGTAATTCAGATAAATTTTTGGCAACCATTCAAGTTGCAATTACTTTAGCTGGATTCTTCTCAAGTGCCTCAGCAGCGACAAGTTTTGCTTCAAGAATTGAGCCGTGGCTAGCTTCCGTTCCAGGTGCTAATACATTAGCTATTGCAATAGTCACTATTTTACTATCATATGTTACTTTAGTGTTTGGTGAGTTATATCCTAAACAAGTTGCATTACAAATAGCAGAACCAATTGCTTTGAATACAGCGGGATTTATTTTGATGGTGCAAAAATTAGTAACACCATTTGTATGGATACTAACAACCTCAACAGGAATCTTGAAAAAGTTAACACCGATTGAATTTAATAAAGAAGAAGAAAAATTAACTCGTAGCGAAATGAAATCATTATTAGCGAATAGTCGCAATGATGGAGCAATTGATATTGATGAATTTGCGATGATGCAAGGGGTATTATCATTAGATTCTAAATTAGCTCGTGAAGTAATGGTGCCACGTACAGACACCTTAATGTTAGATATTGAAGATGATTTAGCTGAGAATTTAGATATTATGTTAGGTTGTTCTTATTCACGTTTACCACTTTATGAGGAAGATAAAGATAATGTGATTGGTGTATTACACTTAAAAGATGTTTTCCGTGCTGCTAAGTCACATGGATTTGATAATATCGAATTAATAGATGTGGCACATACGCCATTATTTGTACCATCTACTATATTTGTTGATGATTTATTATTAGAATTTCGTAAGACACGTCAACATATGGCCATTTTAAAAGATGAATATGGTGGAGTAGAAGGGATTGTTACTTTAGAAGATTTACTAGAAGAAATAGTCGGTGAGATTGAAGATGAGTATGATATAGAAGAAATGAGTTATCGTGAAATCGATGAGCACAACTTTATTATTGATGCCGGAATGACGGTTGAACGTTTTAATATCACATTTAAAGCCGATTTAAGTTCCGATGAAGTTGATACAATGGCAGGAATTATCTTAGAAGAGATTGGTTACTTCCCTGGTGATCATGAAAAAGTTGATGTTAAGATTGATAATTTTATTTTAACGCCAACTTTAATGGAAAATGGACGTATTCGTCGTGTACATGTTAAAATAGTAGAACCAGAAATAGAAACTAATTCAGAAGACGAATAATGAATAAAAGGAAAGAGTTTGGTCATATGCCAACTCTTTTTTTATCTCAAAACTAAATAAAATATATATTGAAAGAATAGGAGAATAATATGTTAAATGAAATGATGTACCGCCCAGTAGTAAAGCCGGAAATTGTAGAATATATGAGAACCCAACAAAAACCCTTTGAAGGAGTAGTAGGAGAATTAGAAAAATATGCCAATGAATTAGGTATCCCCATTGTTCCACATGAAACAGCGGTTTTTTTAGATTTCTTAATGGGAATCTACCAACCACAACATATCCTAGAAATCGGAACAGCAATTGGCTTTTCTGCAACCCTAATGGCACAACATTTAGCTAAAGGTGGCACATTAACAACTATTGATCGCTTTGAATTAATGTATACAAGAGCTAAAGCGAATTTCAAAAAAGCAGGTATTGATGATGTAGTCACACAATTAGAAGGAGATGCAAAAGATATCTTACCAACTTTAAATGAAACATACGATTTTATCTTTATGGATAGCGCTAAAGCAAAATATTATGAATTCTTCCCATATTGTATGGATTTACTAAAAGTTGGAGGTATTTTAATGGTTGATGATATCTTTCAAGGAGGCACAATTCTTGATGATGAAAAAAACATTCCAAAACGTGTTAGAAAAATTCATCGTCGCTTAAATATGTTCTTAGATACTGTACAAAATGACCCAAGTCTAAAAACTTCATTAGTACCATTAGGAGATGGCATTATTTTAATCCAAAAATTAGAAGAAAAAGATTTTATGTATCTATTAGAAAATTTATAAAAATCAGAAATAGTTGTGAGATAACCCTAGAAATGTTAATTCACAACTTTTTTTATAACTGTCAAAAAACAGTTGACCATACTACTAAAAACGTGCTATAATATTTTTATTGTTTCAGAAGAAGTCAATATTTTAAAAAAACTTTTCAAAAAACATTGACATAGTAATCTAAGCATGATATTATTAAGTAGTTGTCAACGAGACAATGAATTGAACTTTGAAAATTGAACAAAGAAGACGAACCAAATGTGTAGGGGCTTCATTTTAAATGAAGCAAACTATC
>NZ_FOGF01000086.1 GCF_900111135.1 Granulicatella balaenopterae
GCAAGAAGGACACACCTGTTCCCATCTCGAACACAGAAGTTAAGCTTCTTAGCGCCGATAGTAGTTGGGGGTTTCTCCCTGCGAGGATAGGACGTCGCCATACTTTTATATTTATGTTGGAGGTTTAGCTCAGCTGGGAGAGCACCTGCCTTACAAGCAGGGGGTCAGCGGTTCGATCCCGTTAACCTCCATCATGAGTCATTAGCTCAGTTGGTAGAGCATCTGACTTTTAATCAGAGGGTCGCAGGTTCGAACCCTGCATGACTCATATCTATTTTTAAATAAAAAATAGATTGACAAACATATAAATTCAGTATATAATCTTTTTATAACTGATTCAGCCGGCTTAGCTCAGTTGGTAGAGCATCTGATTTGTAATCAGAGGGTCGAGGGTTCAACTCCTTTAGCCGGCATTTTGCGGAAGTAGTTCAGTGGTAGAACACCACCTTGCCAAGGTGGGGGTCGCGGGTTCGAACCCCGTCTTCCGCTTGTAAGTTCTAGCCGGGGTGGCGGAACTGGCAGACGCACAGGACTTAAAATCCTGCGGTGAGTGATCACCGTACCGGTTCGATTCCGGTCCTCGGCATTCAAAGGAAACTTTGAAGTTAATATATAATGCACCCATAGCTCAATTGGATAGAGTACTTGACTACGAATCAAGCGGTTACAGGTTCGACTCCTGTTGGGTGCATTTTTGTTTTTTGTTAGACCTTTTCGGGAATTAGCTCAGCTTGGTAGAGCACTTGGTTTGGGACCAAGGGGTCGTAGGTTCGAATCCTGTATTCCCGATAAAAATGATTTTAATCATTTTTATAATATTCATCTAAAAAAATTATGACTTTAATTGTAAGAGTTTTAGATGAAGCCCATATATCATTCAATATATGTAAGTTCTAGCCGGGGTGGCGGAACTGGCAGACGCACAGGACTTAAAATCCTGCGGTGAGTGATCACCGTACCGGTTCGATTCCGGTCCTCGGCATTTAAAAGAAACTTTGAAGTTAATATATAATGCACCCATAGCTCAATTGGATAGAGTACTTGACTACGAATCAAGCGGTTACAGGTTCGACTCCTGTTGGGTGCATCACTAAACTAGCAACTGTATAGTTGTTAGTTTTTTTACTTATATTTATAGGGTTAATGAGTAAAATCATTGATCCTATTTTTTATGTGCTTATTGGCTTTTAAAAAAATAAAGAGTTAATCATTCAGTAGTCAAGGTTCGCTTCGCTTTC
>NZ_FOGF01000040.1 GCF_900111135.1 Granulicatella balaenopterae
TTCAAGAGCTAGAAAATAAGGACGTGGATTTGATTATGCGTTCGTTATCTAGTCTTTCGTAATTTTTGATTAGCTAAATGATACACTAAAACAGGCTTTCGTTGATGAAGAGTGATTAGCTGATCTAACTCACTGAAAAATGAACCGATGCAGGATTGTTCTTCATACGATGGACAAGCTATTTTCATTTTTGATAATCCTTTTGCTGAAATTTCTAAAAAAGTAGAACCTGAAGCCATCTTTAAAGCATAGCGCTTTATTTTAAACCCTAAAGAATAAATAAAATATGGATCATATTCTTCATTTACAACAAGTGATTGAAACCCTTGATTAGTTGCTGCTTCTTTTGTCAAAATAGCCATATCACCAATTCCAGCACGACTTGTAAATAATATTGTTTTATAAGGTGGTAATACTTTTGCAGAGCTTTTTTCTAATCCTAATAAAGTAATTTGTTTATTACTTTTACCAACATAGGCAGATTTACCAATCTCGGTTGGAGAATACCAATCGATATCACCATCCCAATATTCTTCAATAGACGTACTAGGTGTACCTCCTCCCACTATATCTGCGATTTCATCCCCCAACTTCCGTTGTTCCCAAGCGTTTGTCAAAACATGTTTTCATTAGTTTATACGTGAAAATTCAGTTTTTTAACAAACGCTGTTGAAAAGTGATGAGCTGATCTTGCTTCTGGAAGAACTCACCGATTTGTTGTTGTTCTCCTAGGGAAGGGACATTTGTTACTATTTTAGAAAAATCTGTTTTATTGACAATTTGCATTGTAGCACTAGAAGCTAATCTTTTCATATATATAGACCAAGATATACTATCTATTAATAAAAAATAAGAATGATAATTACTTTTAGGAATTAATGCATTTATTTGTTGATTAAAACTGCTTCTAGTACCTAATAAAGTATTCTTACCTATACTAGCTATACAAGTTACTAATAAAGTATTTTTAGGAACAACTCTTGCAACTTTTACTCCCATTTCACTTAATTTTTTATTGCTTGTAAAAGTGATTTGTTGACATATATCTGTAGGAGTTATCCATGGTAGACCATTTTTTGAATAGTTTTCTTTTATAGTAGTTTTTGGTGTTGAACCAGTTATAATTTCCCCTATATCCCCCAACTTACACTGCTCCCAAGTGTTTGAGTATAAGAGGAAAATATAAAAAATAAAATGTAATTTTAAAAAATTACAAAATAAAACTAAAAATAATGCTTGCTTTTTATAAAAACAAGTGTATAATGAACTTTGTAGAAAAGAAAAGTAATTTTAGAAAGGCACGATTTAAAATGATTATAACAAAATTTGTTGATTTTGAAGCTGGAAGTCCTCAGTTTCGAATTAAAGAACATAAAGGAGAAGGCGCTAAAACATATTCATACTATAGCCAAACAGATATTGTTAATGATTTGATAACAATACCATTTATTGAAGAAGATCATAAACAAGTTACTACAACAGGGAATGTTGTTTTAGTTGAAGAAGGGGATTTAATATTTAGTTTGATATCTGGTAAGTGTGCAATTGCGCAAACTTATAGTAGTGGCTACTTATTGACGCAAAATTATGTTAAACTTCGGATTAAGGGCGGTATAGATAAAAAATATTTAATGTACTTAATTAATGAAGATAAAAAAATAGCCCGTCAATTTCAAGCGTCCATGCAAGGCTCAATTACGATGAAATACACGGTTAAACAACTGCGCGAATTAGACTTGAAAAATTTACCTTCTATAGAGATACAAGAAAAAATAGGGGATATTTATACAAAGCAATTAAGAAAACAAGCACTTAAAGAACGGTTAGCAAAAAATGAAACATTATTAATTTTAGAGAAATTGAAGGAGGTAAATGAACATGAATGAAGATCAATTTGAAAAGAATTTAATTGAATATCTATCAACTGGTAAGATTTCACCAATACCGATTGAGGGAATTGAAAGTGAAAATGTAGATTATGTTTATAAATCACAATTATGGAAGTATGAACCAAACATAAAAACTACAGAGGATTTATGGGAAAATTTTCGTGAAATTATCTTTAATTTAAACCAAAAAACTTTAGAATACCGATTAAGTGAGACAGAATTTGCTCAAGTAAAAAATGTTATCTGTAATTTAAATACACCATATGAAGCAGGGCAATTTTTGTATGGATTAAATGGAACGTCACAAATTGAAATTGATTTAGATAATGGAAAACATGTGATTTTAACAATTTTTGATCAAAAACAAATCGGTGCAGGCGATACAGTTTATCAAGTTGTTAATCAGATTCAACGACCAGCTAAGATTGCAGGTAAACAAAATCGTCGCTTTGATACGACTTTATTGATTAATGGTTTACCAATTATTCAGATTGAAGAAAAAGTCGATACTCATGATGTTAATGAAGCATTAAATCAAATGCACCAATACATCGATGAATTACAATATCGTGATATTTTTTCAACATTACAAATTTTAGTAGCCATTACGCCTAATAATGTAAAATATATGGCGAATACAACCAGTGAACTGTTCAATAAAGACTTTGCATTTAACTGGCAACGTAAATCAGACAACCAAATTGTTCGAAATTGGAAAGAATTTGCTGATTCAATGTTAAGTATTCCAATGGCACATAAAATGGCTACAAACTTTATGATTTTAGATGGTACAAAAAATAAGCAAATGTTAAAAGTTATGAGACCATATCAAGTTTATGCTACTCAAAATGTTATTAACGGGATTAAAAACTCTGATTTTGAATTAGGGAATAATAAGATTGGCTATGTTTGGCATACAACAGGGTCAGGTAAAACAATTACTAGTTTTAAAACAGCTTGGTTAGCAAGTAGAATGCCTCAAGTCGATAAGGTAGTCTTTGTAGTTGATAGAATAGCTCTAACAAAACAAACTAGTGAAAATTATCAAGCATACGATCCGGATGGGGATAGTGAAAACAACTTTGGTTCAGTTAATGATACCCAGAGTACAACGGATTTACGAAAAAAATTACGTAGCAAAGGTAATGGAATTATCGTTACTTCAGTACAAAAATTAGGTAAATTAGTGAAACGTAAAAACTTTAAATCACCAGATAAAAATATTTTATTTATTGTCGATGAAGCACACCGCTCAACAGCAGGAACCAACTTTAATGATATTCAAAAAGCTTTTAAAAAGGCTGCATGGGTAGGTTATACTGGAACACCAATGTTTGATGATACAACAAAAGGCTTACGTACACAAGATATTTTTGGTCCGATGTTACATGCATATACTATTCGTGAAGCAATTGCAGATCGAAATGTTTTAGGATTTAAAGTAGACTTTGAAACAACAATTCCAGACGATGAAATTCGTGAACATTACTTACCGGTATTCTATCGTGAAAAATATCCAAAGTGGTCAGATGAAAAAATTCAAAATAAAATTGATAGCCTAAGTCCTGAAGATATGGATGACACAGTAGAATCTAGTTTTTATGATGAAAATGAAGACCATGTACGATTAGTTGTGGAAGATATCTTTAAAAATTGGCGTAATCGTTCAAATAATGGTAAATATAATGCTATGCTAACAACTCATGTGGGTGGTGGGAAAGCAAGTACCCCAATGGCAATGATGTATTATAATGAGTTTCAACGTATTAATAAAGAACATGAAGAAAATGGCGGACTAGTATTAAAAGTTGCGGTTACTTTCAGTCAAGATAGTTCTAATAGTAATCATCAATTAGATACTAATAAAGGTCTATTTAAAGCAATTAATGAATATAACAAGCAATTTGATACAAAATTTGAAATGGCAGATGCTTCAGCTTATACACAAGATGTAGCTAGCCGTTTGAATCGTACAGCTACAGATAAAAAATATTTAGATTTAGTAATCGTAGTTGATCAATTATTAACAGGATTTGATGCACCAGAAATGAATACTTTATATGTTGACAGAACATTACGAGGAGCAGGACTAATTCAAGCTTACTCGCGTACAAATCGTATTGCGGATATGCAAGAAAAGCCTTGGGGACGTATTGTTAATTATCGTTGGCCAAAATATAATGAGAAACTAATGAAGGATGCTTTAGCAATTTATGCCAATAAAGCTTCAGCAGAATCAACAGAAGCAAAAACTCGTCAACTTCAATTAGATGGAGTTTTAGCAGAAGGATTTAAGCCATGCTTTGATAAAGTGAAAGCTGCTGTTAATGAATTACGGGAATTAACAGATGACTTCGTACAACTTCCAGCAAGCGAACAGAAAAAAGAAGAAATGTTAGAGCAATTAAGAGAATATAACAAAGGGATGGCAATGTTAAAACAATATGACCCAGAAAAAATCGATGGTGAAATGATTGGTTTTAACTATGAAAATCCAGATGAATTAATTGAACATTTAGGAATAACACCTGAACAGCATACTTCATTAACAACAGTTTTAACTAATGAATTAAAAGAATCTTTAGCTGAAATTAAACAAGTGCCAGTATATGAAATTGAATTACGTATGACACATGTTAAGGACATTAAAGTAAATTATGATTATTTAACAGAATTAGTTCAAGATTTGATGAATCAAATTCATGAAAAAGAAGAACAAAAAGCTAAAGAAACATTTGATAAAATCATGAAATTTGCTGATGGATTAGATGATCGTCAACATGCACAAATTATTAAAAATGCTGCAGAGGCTATTTTGAATGGAGATTATCCGTCAGAAGCAGAAAATATAAAATATCCAGTCTCGCTGGATTCCAGTGACAACGTAATTCAACAAGCAAATAAAGTTAGTTTAGATTTAAAATTTCAAGATTTTAGAATTGCATGGGGCTTAATGGATGTTGTCACTAATAACTACTTACATGAACTATTTAGCAGCCATAAATATGGTGAAGCTGATTTAGATGATATGGAACAAATTCAAACGATAGCTACTGAAGGAAGTTTGCAGTATAAAACTCTAGCTTATGATGAAAAAGTCAAAAAATTATCGAAAATCAGATATCGTAATGCATTAAGAACAGCCATTTATGATTTGGCTGATGAAGTAGTTCAAGGATATTAATAGGAGGTAATCAAATGAAAGAAAAAGAACCAAAAGTACCAAAATTACGATTTCCAGAGTTTAAAAATGCTCCCGCTTGGGAACAACGGAAGTTCGGTGAAGTGTTCACATTTCCAATTTCTACCAATACGTTGTCACGTTCGAAATTAAACTATTCTGAAGGTGAAGTTAAAAATATTCATTATGGTGATATTTTGGTTAACTTGGGATTTATAGTAAATGGTGATTCAGATGTATTACCATTTATTACAGGTTCTGTTAAGAATAAGTATAAAAATCAATTGTTACAAAATGGTGATATTGTAATTGCTGATACAGCAGAAGATTATAATGCTGGAAAAGTGGTGGAAATAGCTGATTTTTCAATTGAGGATAATGTCGTTTCAGGACTACATACGTATGCTTATCGACCTAATATTGATTTTGGTAAATATTATCTTGGATATTATATGAATTCTAACAGTTATCACAATCAGATATTACCCTTATTACAAGGGACAAAAGTTTACTCATTAAGCAAAAAGAATTTGATGCTAACGAATGTGATATATCCATGTAACGTTGATGAACAGTCCCGCATTGGCTCTTTCTTTTCTGAGCTAGATCACCTCATCACTCTTCATCAACGTAAGCTTGAAAATTTAGAGAACCAGAAAAAATCTTTATTACAAAGAATGTTTCCGAAAAAAGGAGAGACCACTCCTGAGCTAAGGTTCCCAGGATTCACTGACGATTGGGAGCAGTGTAAGTTTGAAAATATTTGGGAAAGAACATCCATTAAAAATACTGATCTTGAGTATTCTCAAGATGATATTATTTCTGTTTCTAAAATGAAATATGCTAATTCTAATAAAAATTCTACCGAAAAATACATGAAGACATATTTCAAAATAAATAAAGGTGATATTGCATTTGAAGGAAATAAATCAAAACATTATTCGTATGGAAGATTTGTGTTGAATGATATTGGAAGTGGGATTGTTTCTCATGTATTTATTACTTTTACTCCTAAAATTGAAATGAACATGGAATTTATGAAAGAATATATTAATAATGAAAATGTAATGAAACATATTCTAGTTAAAGCAACAACAAAAACGTTAATGATGACTACTTTAAATGTTAAAGATATAAATAAACAGCTTATTTCTATCCCTTCCCTACAAGAACAACAACAAATCGGTGAGTTCTTCCAGAAGCAAGATCAGCTCATCACTTTTCAACAACGTAAGATAGACCACTTGAATGATTTGAAAAAAGGCTTATTACAACAAATGTTTGTTTAGAAGTAGTTTTTATAGAATAAAATCGAATAAAAAAGAATTTTTATGTTAAATATAATAAAAAATATAATTACGCTGAAATGCAGTGTAACTATAATAAAGGAGATTTTTAAATGAGTAATACACAAGAACTTACAAGTAAAATTTGGGCTATGGCCAATGAATTACGAGGAAATATGGATGCAGGAGAGTTTAAAAACTACATTTTAGCATTTATGTTCTATCGTTACCTATCAGAACATCAAGAAGAATATTTAGTAGATCAAAAAATTATTATCCCTGAAGAAGGGCAAAGTGTAAATGATGCGTATAAAATTGAAGCTGAAGACGAATTAGCAGACTATTTAGAAGATATTTCTGCATCATTAGGCTATGCAATTGCTCCAAATGATACATGGGTGTCATTAAATGAAAAAATTGATAATTCAGAAGTTATTCCGAGTGACTATCAAGCGATTTTTGATAACTTTAATATGAACGCCCAATTAAATGAAGATGCAACTATTGATTTTAAAGGTGTATTTAGTGATGTTAACTTAGGAGATTCACGTTTAGGCGGCTCAACAACTGCACGTGCTAAATCATTAAATAATATTGTGAAATTAGTAGATTCAATTTCATATAAAGGTGAAGACGGTAAAGATGTTTTAGGTGAAATTTATGAATATTTAATCGGCCAATTCGCAGCAACAGCAGGTAAAAAAGGTGGAGAATTCTATACACCACACCAAGTAAGTCAAATCTTAGCCAAATTAGTAACGATTAATTTACCTGAAGATAATGAATACTTTAGTGTATATGACCCAACTATGGGATCAGGTTCATTACTATTAACAGTAGGTAATGAATTACCAGAAGAAAGACGAAAAGCAATCAAATACTATGGTCAAGAATTAAATACAACAACCTATAACTTGGCTCGTATGAACTTAATGATGCATGATGTATCATATACTAATATGTCATTAAATAATGCAGACACATTAGAAAGTGACTGGCCAGATGGAGTAGACAAACAAGGTATCGATCAACCACGTAGTTTTGATGCAGTTGTTGCAAACCCTCCATATTCAGCTAAATGGGATAATTCAGAAGCAAAATTAAAAGATCCACGCTTCCAAGAATATGGTAAATTAGCACCAGCATCAAAAGCCGACTTTGCATTCATTTTACATAGTATCTATCACTTAAACAATACAGGTACAATGGCAATTGTTTTACCTCATGGAGTATTATTTAGAGGAGCGGCTGAAGGGAAAATTCGTCAAGTATTAATTGAAAAGAACTATTTAGATGCAGTCATTGGTTTACCTGCTAACTTATTCTACGGTACAAGCATTCCAACAACAATCTTAGTGTTGAAGAAAAATCGTCCAACAAAAGATGTATTATTTATTGATGCAAGTAATGAATTTGAAAAAGGTAAAAACCAAAATAAATTAACAGAAGAACAAATCGATAAAATCGTTGAAACATATAAAGCTAAAGAATTTGTCGATAAATATGCTTATAACGCATCAATCGATGAAATTAAAGAAAATGACTATAACTTAAATATTCCTCGTTATGTAGATACATTCGAAGAGGAAGAACCAATTGATATTGATGAAGTAAATAACTTATTAAAACAAGATACTGAAGAAATCGCAAAATTAGAAGCTGAAATAAACGAACAAATGCGTTTATTAGGAATTAACATCTAAAAATATAAGGTAGGGGAAAGTAGTAAACTTTCTCCTATTTTTGAACAATAACTTGGGAGCAGTGTAAGTTGGGGGAAGTTTTAACTGAAAGAAATATTAAAGCACCACAATCGGAAGAATATCCACTTATGGCTTTTGTTGCTAATAAAGGCGTAACTGAAAAAGGTGAAAGATATGATCGGTCATTTTTAGTAACAGATAATAATAATAAAAAGTATAAACAAACCGAATATGGAGATTATATTTATAGCTCAAATAACCTTGAAACTGGCTCAGTCGGATTAAATTTATACGGAAAAGCAGTTATTTCTCCCGTATATAGTATTTTTTCAATAAATAATAATTGTGATTTTCATTTTATGGGTGAATTACTAACCAGAAAACAATTTATTAAATCTTTATTAAAATGGAGACAGGGTGTTGTATACGGACAATGGCGAATTCACGAAAAAGATTTTTTGAAAGCTATTGTAGCAATCCCTTCCCTACAGGAGCAACAACAAATCGGTGAGTTCTTCCAGAAGCAAGATCAGCTCATCACTTTTCAACAGCGTTTGTTAAAAAACTGAATTTTCACGTATAAACTAATGAAAACATGTTTTGACAAACACTTGGGAACAACGGAAGTTAGGGGATATTGCAGAAATAACGATGGGGCAATCTCCAGCCGGAAGTACTTATTCAGATTACCCAACTAAACATATTTTAGTTCAAGGGAATGCAGATTTAAAAAATGGATGGGTATATCCGAGAATTTGGACAACGCAAGTAACTAAACAAGCATATAATGGAGATTTAATTATGAGTGTTCGTGCTCCAGTTGGTGCTATGGCTAAAACTTCATATGATGTGGTTATTGGTAGAGGTGTAGCTGCAATTCATGGTAATGAATTCATTTATCAAAAATTAGTTAGTATGTGTGAAAATAATTATTGGTCTAAAATGTCGTGTGGATCTACTTTTGAATCTATTAACTCTAATGATTTAAAATCTGCAGAATTTTCAGTTCCGTTAGAAGACGAACAATCCCGCATCGGTTCATTTTTCAGTGAGTTAGATCAGCTAATCACTCTTCATCAACGTAAGTGACAAGAGACGGTGTTTTTTAATAGATTAAAGATGAATTGTAAAAAGTTAAATTTATATGAATATAGTTTTAGTAATATAGCTAGGGATAGTAATAAATTTTCTAGTTACATTAAATATAAAATTCTAAAGAGATAATTTAAATTTAACAAATAATAATATAATAAAAGGAGAAAAAATATGAATGGAAAATTTATGACCAAATTTTTAGATACATCATATGATATTAATCAATTAAGTTTGGATGTGTATATGATTAGGCATGTAACGCAGCAGGAAAAATATGCTGCTAAAATAGTTAATTTAGGAAAGTTAAAAAGCGGGAATGAAGCGGATGATTTGAATAATTGGCTTAAAAAAAGTATTCAAAGAGAATTAGAACAATTAAAAAAAGATGATAGTGGTGAAATTAAACATTTTATCATTAAAGATTTTGATACAGAAATATTTGTTCAAGATGCTATAGCTAAAATTGATTTAAATCAATTAAATGAGTATGGAGAAATATATGAACGATTTGAATTATTAAAACAGGCTATAAACGAAGAAAATAGTGAAAAAATAAATCGAGATATAATTAATACATCATTTCAAGTATGTAGATTAACTGATACATCAGTTGAAAATGATTTAGAAGAAACAATGTATGTATTTTATTATAGAGGGATAAAAAAACAGACTAGTTCAAAAAAAACATGTTTTTTTAGAAATGAGAGAGTTAATGAAATAAAAGATGATATATTGGATATAGGAGGAAAAATATCTTTTATTATACTTAATAATTATATATATATTTTTAAAACTCGTGATTTTGAGTATGCTTTTAAATTTTATAATCATATCATAAAAAAAAGAGATGAAAATATTCAAAAAATTTCAAATTTATCATGCTTTTCAGATAACGTTACAAAAGAATTATTTATAAAGAAGGCTAGTAATAATTTTTATTCAAGAGGATTAGCAAAAATGAATGAAAAAGGAATGGAGAAAATCGAAAATTACTATAATCAAAGATGTATTGAATTAAAAAAAATGGTAGAAAAACTAGATTCGTTAGATGAAAAACAAAAAGAAAATTTGAAATCTGATAAAGGAGAATTAATAGAGGTAATTCAATTTATTGATTTTGCACATGGTAATAAGATAACAATAACTGAAGAAGATAATATTAGTCCCTTATTACATTTATTTCAAGACAAAATAGTAGAATCTTTTTTAACGAAGGAGATTCGGACTACGAAAGGATAGATACATATGTCGAGAAATAAAGTGAAAGAGTTTTTTTTATGGATTATAGGATATTCCCCTGTAATTATGGTGATATTATATAAATTTAAAATAGAAAAGTATGTTGCGAATGCATACGCATGTTTTGGTGTGCTTGGCATTGTAATATTAACATTACTAGTATATAGAATAGAGCAAAGATGTTTTTTGAAAAATGTTGAAAAAGACATGGAAAAATATAATGAAAATAAAAGATTGGAAATTAAATCGATATCAAGATTAAGTTTAAACGAGTATAGTTTTTTTATTTTGACATTGATGTTACCTTTTATTTTTGAAGATGCAAATAATTCATTTGATTTTTGGTTGATGGTGTTTATAATTTTGGTATTAATATATATTTTGGTTAAAATGAATCAAATAATTGTTAATCCAATATTTTTATTTTCAAAATTAACAATATTAAAATGTACTGTAAGAAAAATTGGTAGTGAGAATGAAAAAGAAATTTCAATTATTACTAAGTTAAAAGTTACTGATTTAGAACAATTAGAAGTTGTACGGTATAAAGAGTGTTTTGAACAGGTATATTATGTAACTAGAATTAAAAAGATATAAAACATATTTTTAAAACTAATTAAAATGAAATACAAATAAAAATTAACGAAGATAAATAGCGAAATATCAGTACTATTTATTTTTTATTTCATTAATAGTTGTAAAATTTCACTTTAACATATTTTTCTTAATTATTGTTTTCTGTTACAATATTCTAGAAGAGACTATGAGAAGTGAGGGTGTTTGTATGGAAAAGAGAGCTAAAAATATTCATTTATTTTTAATGGATGGTGAATCTACTGGGCGTATTAAGTGTACGCTTGCGAATTGGACGGGTATTTCGTATAAGATTCCTCGTACGATGCTGGATAAAGCTAAGGATATTGTACCGCTTAGTCAGACGGGGGTATATTTTTTGTTTGGGCATTCTGATGATACGGATGAACCTGTTGTGTATATTGGACAAGCAGGGGTTAGAAAGAATGGGAATGGTATTTTAGGGCGCTTATTTGAGCATAAGAATAATGAGAAAAAGGATTATTGGACTGAGGCGGTAGTATTTACGACGGCAAATGATTCTTTTGGTCAGACGGAGATTAGTTATCTTGAAAATCGTTTTTGTATGATGGCTAAGGAATCGAATCGTTATGAAGTAAAGAATGAGATTGAACCGACTCGTGGTAATATCACTGAAGAAAAGGAAAGTGAATTAGAAGAATTTATCGATTATTCAAAATTAATTATGGGAGCTTTAGGCTATAAAGTGTTTGAGCCGATTGTAAAGGTAAAATTGATTGAACCTGAAGTGCCTGTTGATGAAGAACCTATTTTATATTTTAGATCTAAGAAGGTTGATGCAAGAGGACAACGAACAGCAGATGGCTTTGCGGTATTTGCGGGAAGTAAGATTTCACCAGTTATTTCTAAAGCATGTCCTGTTTCTACAATTAAAAATCGTGAAAAGTATCAGAAATATATTAATGAAGATGGCTTATTAATAAAAGATATTAATTTTACTAGTCCTTCAGCTGCTGCTGGTTTTTGTGGTGGATCATCATTAAGTGGAAATGCCAATTGGAAAGATGAAAATGGAGTATCTTTAGGTAATTTAGAACGTGAGTCAATGTAGTAATTTATAGCTATTACATTCAGATAATTAATGTATACCTTATAAAAACTCAAATACACCATCTTCAAGGCTCTTGGTGTGAGTTAGATACAAACACATATATTAACAGCTAATCTTGCGTATAGGCGCTTTTTTAGCTGTTTTTTTGCTATTATCTTATTTTATCTACAGGAAGCGTTTAGGAAATATGCTATAATGAAGATGAATATACATTAAAAGACAGTTTTTTATAAAAATTTAGATAAATGGGGTTATGTGATGCATGGTGAAGCGACTTTTTTAGTTAAGGCGATGACTGGTGTGAATGAGCGGTTTTATATTCCGGTCTATCAGCGTAATTATAATTGGAAGATTGCTAACTGTAAGCAATTGTTAGATGATTTGTTTAAGGTTATTTTAGAAGATCGTCAGTCGCACTTTTTTGGTAGTGTGGTGGTGGCGCATGGTGAAGGTAGTCATGACCGTCTGATTATTGATGGACAGCAACGTTTGACGACGGTGACTTTGATGTTATTGGCTTTGGTTCATTTGTTGGATGAGGAAGCTATTGCTGTGCAGGAGGATACTTTGAAGAAGCGTATTATGGAGCAATATTTGGTTGATCCGTATAATAATTTGAGTGCTGAGCGGATTAAGTTACGTCCGATTGAAGAGGATCGTAAGGCATTGGAGCGGTTATTTGATGAGCCTTATGAGCGTATTGCGGATTCGAATATTAGTTTGAATTATGAGTTTTTGAAGCGTGAGTTAGTGCTATCTGAGTATTCGGCGGATGATATTTTTCAAGCTATTTGTAAGTTGGAAGTGATTTGGATTCAGTTAGGTGCTGAGGACAATCCGCAATTAATTTTTGAGAGTTTGAATTCGACTGGTTTGGATTTGAGTGAGGGTGATAAGATTCGTAATTATGTCTTGATGGGCTTATCAATGGCACAGCAAAATGATTTTTATTATCGTTATTGGAAGAAGATTGAGGAAAATACTGATGATCAGGTGGATTTATTTATTAGGGATTATCTGACTTTAGTGACTAAGCAGATTCCTAATATGAAGGATATTTATTTTGCTTTTAAGGAATATTTGGCCAAGCTTGAGTCGGATAATATCGAGGCTTTATTAAAAGAGTTATTATATTATGCGAAATTATATAGAGTCTTACTTCATGGTACGGGAGCAGGGGACGAATTGGATGGCATGATTTATCGCTTGAATCGTTTGGAGACTAAGGTTACTCGTCCATTTTTATTAGAGGTCTTAGCATTGCATAAAGCTGGAACTTTAACGAGTGCTGAGCTGGAGGATGTCTTTAGTACGGTGGAGAATTATATTTTCCGTCGTACGATTTGTGATGTGGCGACCAATGCGTTGAATAAGGTATTTGCTTCTCTACATCAAAATATTATCGCATTAGATCAAACAACGGATAATTATGTTGATAAGATGTGTTTTCTATTATTGAAGGGTAAGGAGTCGAAGCGTTATCCGGATAATCATGAATTCAAAGAGGCTTTACGTACGAAGAATATCTACAATATGCAGGCGAAGAATCGTCAATATTACTTTGAGCGTTTGGAAAACTATGGCACTATGGAAACCAAAGATGTCTGGACTCATTTGGATAAAAGAACTTATTCAATTGAACATATTATGCCGCAAAGTTTATCAAAACAATGGGCTAAAGAGTTGGCAAAAGATGGTAATCCAGAAGATATTCATGAGAAGTGGTTACATAAGGCGGCTAACTTAACTTTAACGGCCTATAATACGCAATATTCGAATTCACCATTTGCAGAGAAGCGTGATACAGAAAAAGGTTTCAAGGCGAGTGGTTTGCGTATGAATCAATGGATTTCCCAGCAAGAGCATTGGGGTGTTAAGCAATTAGAAGAGCGTATGAATCTGATTGTTGAGCGTTCACTAATGATTTGGCAGTATCCAACCACGCAATATCAACCTCTAGGCACTGAGGAAGCATTCGTTACATTAGCGGATACGGATAAGATGACTGGTAAGAAGATTAAGCGTGTGGTCTTTAAGGGGAGTGAGATTCCTGTCACAGCTTGGGTAGATATGTTTGAACGTATCTTAATTCTATTGCATGGTGAAAATAAAGCAATCTTAAAAAAAGTAGCTTATAGTCAAGAAGATGGTTACTTAGAGAATTCATTTGCGACGACAGCGGATGTTTTTAATAATTCTCGTAAAATTGATGAGCATATTTATGTGAATACCAATACTGATACGGAGATGAAATTGCGTATTTTACGTGAGGCATTCGATGTGTTTGGTGAAGATAAGGAACAGTTGAGGATGTATTTGCGTCTTGAAGGTGAAAAAATGCCGGCTAATATGCAGGATCAAGCTAGATTTAACTTCTGGCAAACGTTGCATGATTATATGGTAATGCATGAAAGTGTGATGAATGCTAGAAAGCCACATACAGGACGTTGGACGGATTTTCTAATTGGAGTAAAACATGCGCATATTTGTGTGAGTTTAATTTCAAGTAGGAATGAAATGTCAGTAGAATTATATATTAATGAAGATAAGGCATTATTCGATCAATTGCGTAGCCACAAAGATGAGATTGAAGCGGAGACAGGTATGGAGTTCGTCTGGAGTCGAATGAATAGTGCAAAGGCTTCTCGTATCCGTCATTATTTTACAGGTTTTGATACTGGTGATCAGTCGAACTATCAAGAACTGGCAGAAGAGACTTTGAATAAGATGCTCTCAGTACGTTCGGCAGTTAAGAAATATTTATAAGATGATGTGTTGATAGTATTGGTGAGAGTATCCAAGCACATCGATTTAAGCAGCTATTCTTGCGTCTAGGCGCTTTTTTAGCTGTTTTTTGCTATGGATAGTTTATTGTTTAGCTAGGGTAATTGGGATGATAAGGGGCAATCTTTTCCCATGAATTCTGATGGGGCTGATTAGTCTATATCATTATATCTTTTAAGTAGTGGTGGTGCTGTTACTGATTCAGGTGATGTCGTAGTGGGGCATTTGGGAGAGTGGTTGGCTAGTCATTTTGTCTAAAGGATTGGGGGCGTGGATAGTTTGTAAGGCAGCACAAAAAGCCTGTAAGAAGTTTATTCCTACAGGCAATATTAAGTTTGATGTTAGTCACTCATTAGCAATTGTTTTCCTTTATTGTATCGTTTTTCGATTAATTTGCTTTTGATTGGCAGGTGTAAGATGACATCCATTCCTGTGAAGTAGATGAGTGTTGATTCTTCTCCTGCTTGTTCAATTTGAGCGATATTTGGAACTACTAGCCAGTCGTGCTCTCGTGATTTGCTAGTACTCGGTATCATATATAGATCCGGTTTGATGATTTTTGGCAAATTTTGTGCTTTGCGTTTTGCTTTTTTTAATTTTTCATTCAGCATTTTGTATCGCTCGAGTTCGTCTTTTTCCATTTTTTTAGTGGCGACGAGCTTGCTTCTTTTGATGATGGTCGATACAGAATCAGTTGTTTGCTTGATTTTGATGATAGATGACCGTTCAATTATGATTGTCTTATACTTATTTCGTTCTGATTTTGAGAGATGTTCTAGCGTTAGGATGGCTAGGGTTGATTCATTAATACAATATTTGTGACAGACAAAAGCATTATTGATTAATTCCCTCAGATGGAAGTAACGATAACAATTGAGTGCTAATGATTCGGATATACCATCAAAAGGTTGATCACTATTATAGACTAGTGCATCAACACATAAAATATTATTTTTCTGAAACATGTAGTCCTATCTCCTTTTCAATAAAATATTATATGATAATCATTGTGTGAAGCGCTTCACAACTAATAATATACACTATATTAAGGTATTTGTGGGCGTTTTCATGAATTTTCTAAGTAAAAAAATACTAATAATCTTCTTAGCGTATTTTAATAATCTTTTTATTTCAGAAATTTTATATTTTGGGTAGGAATCTTTCTCTAATTTCATCGTCATTGAATATTTTTTTGGAGAATTCAAAAATCGCTATTTTTTCAAAAAAACACAAAATGAAAAGAGTTTTCATAAATATAATTTCTCATAATTTGATAATTAATAAGAATATGTAAGGAATATAACTTATTTATGTCGTTATTTTGATAAATCGTCATCGTTCACCTATGACAATTTTGGTGATTCATTGCCAGATGAGGAGGGGGGTGTTGTTTTATTTTGTTTCTTAGCTTTTTTATTGGCTTTTTTATGGTGAGTAGTTGATAAGTAGAATATATTTTCAGGTGGCTATTATATATAAGTGGTAAATTTCATGGAATAACGATATTTTTTTTGGACTAAGCACTAAAAAAGTTATATAATTTATATAGATTAGGTATGACTAAAAATATGTAGAAAATAAGGTGGAAAATATGAAAATATTTGAATTACCAACTCAAAAAACAGCAATTGTAAAAAGTGTCACTCATCCAAGTGAACAGATGCAACAGCGCTTATATGATTTGGGGATTTATCCGGGTGGGAAGGTTAAGTTAGTCTTAATTAGTCCTAAAGATGATCCGAAAGCTTATGAGGTTCGTGGGACAGTGATTGCATTGAGGAATGAAGATGCGCAATATATTGATGTTGAATTGGGAGATGAAGCAAATGGAAAGTAGTTATCAATTAGTAAATGAAAAGGCAGGACATGTGATTGCATTGGCGGGGAATCCTAATGTTGGGAAGAGTACGGTATTTAATGCTCTAACAGGTTTGAAGCAACATACTGGTAATTGGCCAGGGAAAACGGTTGGGATTGCAGAAGGGAATGCAGAGTATCAGGGTGTGAATTATTGTTTAGTGGATTTGCCGGGAACATATTCACTATCGTCCAATTCTGAAGAGGAAGAAGTTGCTGAGGAGTTCATTGTATCAGATGATTCGGAAGCGACAATTTGTGTGTGTGATGCGACATCATTGGAGCGTAATTTGAATTTGGTCTTACAGATTATGCAACATACGCCGAATGTGGTAGTGTGTGTGAATTTGATTGATGAAGCCGAGAAAAAAGGGATTAAGATTAATATTCCTCAACTACAATCATTATTAGGTGTTCCGGTTGTAGCAACAGCAGCTCGACAGAATCAAGGTTTGGATGAATTAATGGCTGCTTTAGCAAGTGTTGTCTCAGGTGAAGTGAAGATGAATCCTTATATGGCAGAAGCTTTAGCAAGTCTAAAGGCTAATCCTGAAGAGAATACGAAAGCCTTACTTGATCGTTCGACGGTGATTGCTGATGAAGTCGTTACGTTTACGGATTTGGATTATAATAAGCGTGATCGCCAATTAGATAAGATTCTAACGCAAAAGTTAACCGGTATTCCAATTATGGTCTTATTATTAGTTATGATTTTTTGGTTTACGATTCAGGGTGCGAATGGGCCATCTGACTTTTTGGCCAATATGTTTGCCGCTTTAGGTGTCTATGTGAATCAGTTTGTGGTGTCATTAGGGGCTCCAGAATGGTTACGTGGGGCTTTAGTGGATGGCGTGTATAATGTCTTGACGACCGTTATTTCTGTTATGTTACCTCCGATGGCTATTTTCTTCCCGATTTTTACTTTGTTGGAAGATTTTGGATATTTACCTCGTGTAGCTTTTAACTTGGATAGTTTCTTTGCTAAAGCGGGGGCATGTGGTAAGCAGGCTCTAACAATGTGCATGGGCTTTGGTTGTAATGCGGCGGGTGTTACGGGGACTAGGATTATTAATTCGCCTCGTGAGAAGTTAATTGCGATTGTAACCAATAATTTTGTACCTTGTAATGGGCGGTTCCCGATATTGATTTCGATTATTACCATGTTCTTTGTGGGAAGCTCTGTCTCTGCGGGTACTAGTTTAGTATCGGCGGTCTTCTTAGCGGCGGTCGTTATTTTAGGGGTCTTGACAACTTTCTGGGTATCGCAATTATTATCAAAAACCATTCTAAAAGGGGTACCGTCTTCATTTACTTTGGAGTTACCACCATACCGTACACCGCAAATTGGTTCGGTAATTGTTCGTTCGATTTTTGACCGTACATTATTTGTCTTATGGCGTGCGATTATTGTAGCGGCTCCGGCTGGGTTAGTGATTTGGATTATGGCGAATATTTCTCTTGGGGGTCAGACTATTTTGGCGCAAGTTACGGGAGCAATTGATCCGTTTGCACGTTTAATGGGCTTAGATGGGACGATTTTAATGGCGTTCATTTTAGGGATGCCAGCCAATGAGATTGTTATTCCGATTATGGTGATGGGGTATTTGAACCAATCAACTTTAGTGGAATTCGATTCATTAGATCAATTTAAAGAATTATTAGTTGCGAATGGCTGGACATGGTTAACAGCGGTCAATACTATTTTATTTACATTATATCATTGGCCTTGTTCAACAACGTTAATTACCATTTATCAAGAAACTAAGAGTCATAAATGGACCTGGATTTCTTTCTTAGTGCCGACCGTGATGGGGATTGTTGCATGTATGTTAACAACAGGATTAGCGCATTTATTTCATTTAGTATAATAGATTATTGGTAGTCACTTACTTTTGTAGGTGGCTTTTTTGGTTGGAAAATTATGGCTCTTCGTCAAGTAGTGTTGTTGAGGAATTATTAAAAGAAATCTGAAAGATTTATATTAGGGCTTAGTGGACTTGTTTACCACACAAAAGA
>NZ_FOGF01000043.1 GCF_900111135.1 Granulicatella balaenopterae
ACTAAGAAGGACACTGCTGGTAATTATGTTCCAGGTGTAACCTTTGAAGTATGCTACTATGAAGACTTTAGTGGTACAAAATATACATACACAACAGAAAAAGACGGAACAGTCACTATCCCTAATTGGGCGAGGAGTAACATTCAAATATAAAAGCTTACTTGTTTTTTATATTTTATGGATATTCCCAGATTTTCTTGATTTACATAGATAATCATTATAAAATAAACGTAAGAAAGCGTTTTCTATAAAGATTGTAGTTAGTTTTGTAATGCACCTGTTTGAGTGTTTAAAAGCATAATTACTATCTACTAATAATGAATAAGGTGGTTTGATAGTATGAATGAACATCAAAAATATATTATTAAAGATATTCTTTCCGAGATTGTAGAACCGTTGAGAGGTTTAACACTTATTTCAAATCCGGCTGGTAGTGGTAAGTCATTTGAAACGAGTATTTTTATTGCTGATTTGATTGGCAAGACCGACCGTAAAATTTATTATATAACGCCACGTTTGGATAATGTGAATGAATTGTATGATGATTTGTTGCTAGCAATTGGTGATGATGATCATAAGCGTGAAAAAGTTTTAAAGATTGAATCATATCGCCATGCTGTGTTAAAGGGATTGTCTTACGTGAAAGATAATAAAGTGATTAATCAGTGGAAGGAGACACAGGAGTTATTAACTAGATTGAATCATTATCAAAATACAACCGATAAAAATTATAAGAGGGAACTTGAGCAAATTATTTTTTATGACGTGGGTAATTTTGAGTACAGATTCAGAAAAAGATTGTCCTATGAATTTAGAAAGGCTTATAAAAAGCAAAATAATAAATATAAAAATGCCTATGACTACATGCAGCATAGTGAGTGGAAGTTTATTGAAAAAATATATCCTTCTGCAGCCTTAAATCAAAAGCAGGTTTTCGTGTTATCAAGTGCTAAGTTTTTTGGTAGAAATGATCCGATTATTAAGTTGCCGTATAATTTTACTGATGAATATGTTATTAAAGATGCGATTGTTATTATTGATGAATTTGATGCGATTAAGCGGGATTTGTTGTGTCGTTTGGCTGAGGATAATTTGCAAATGAATTATGTGCGCTTATTTAAGGAGATATATTATTGTTTACAGGATATGGAGTCGATTGATGAGAATACGTTGAATCTTGGAGATGGTAATTGTCGCAAGCAACTAGATGTTTTGAAGTTAGAGAGTGAAGAGCTACATCAAAAGTACTTTCCTAAGACGAAAAATATGAAGTTACTTGTTCGGGATGAAGACCGTGATACTTTGAAGCGTATTGAGAATAATGATCAGATTTTGACGTATCGTGGGGTGCAAGCTCATCCTACTATGAATAGGCAAACGTATTTTTATTTGCCTTGTAATGAGGAGAATAATTATCATCTAGAGCGGGCGACTGATGAGACTTGTAATTTGGTTTTAATGAGTAGTGAGGTTAATTTCAAGCAAGATGATTATTATCCGATTTGGTTGATGGTTAATGAGATTCGTAAGTTTGTTATTAAGTCTTTGAGATCATTTTATTATACTGCGGAGGATTATCAAAAGGAAAAGAATCATTATTATACACTTATGGGGAATAATGAGGAGAATTTAGTTAGTTTAAATAATGCGATTAGTACGGTGATTTCTAATTTGAACTTTTCTGATAGTAATGAGAATTTGGATCGTTACACGAAATATGTTTTAAGTGTTACTGAGCCTAATATGTATCATAGTTCTAAAAAAGAGAAGGCGTCGCGCGATCATAGTATTTATTCGAAGGGTTTGTATTATTGTTGTGATTATGAGAGTGAACGCACACGAGATAATAGTCAAATTTGTATTTATCAGTTATTTAATACACCGGAATTGATGATGTTGAATTTATGTACTAATGCCCATGTGATTGGAATATCGGCGACTGCTGAGGTTCCGTCGGTGGATAATTTTAATTTGGAGTATTTAGATCAGGAACTTGAAAAGAGGGGCTTAGATATCTATCCATTGACTGCTGAACAACAAGAGAGATTAAAGGCAGACTATCAAAGTAAATCATCTGGCTATCAAGATTATCAGATTGAGACGAAAATTATTAAGATTGCTGTTGAAGATCATAATCGAGTAGATGTGCGGTCTGATCTGGCTTGGTTATGTGATGAGAATCGGGTAGAAGAGTTACAAAATAAGATTTGTTATGAGAAGGAATATGCGGATGCTAATAGGCGTTGTAAGCAGTTAGAAGCCAGTGTTAGGCAGCATCCATATGATTATCAAAGGTTAGTGAAGCAATGGCGCTTGATGAAATCTGTTATGCAGAATTATAAGAATGATCAAGTTATTTCCAATTGTCTGCTTTTTAGTAATAAGGGGTTACAAATTGGAGAGCGTGAAGTCTATACATTGGAAAATATGAAATTAGGTGCCGTTTTTGCTTATATGAGTATTACGGATGCTAACTATCAAGAAGCTACGCAAGCTGTTGATAAAATAATTTACTCTATGAATGCGGAAAAGTTGAAAAGCTATAAGACTCTAGATGCCAATACATCAGGAGAGATAATAGAAGAACTATCTACAATTCAGAATGCTTTTACAAATAATACGCTCATGTTTTTGGTGACAACTTATAATAGTGTTAGTCGTGGGAATAATCCTCAAGTTGAAGTTGATACTAAAGAAATTAAAAAGCGTCTTAATGAAGAGCGGTTGTATGAGATTAATGAGATTTTTAAGAAGTATACTCATATGGATTGGGATGCGATTTATATAGAGAAGCCAAGTTATGTGATTCCGAATATTCAGGAATTATTTGCTAGAGGTCAGAGTGCGGAAACTTTGGAGAGTTTATTTATTGTAGAAGATATTTGTCACCGTGAAAAGTTTCGTATGCCGACTAAGCATCGTATTTTGAAAGATTTCTTTATGAAGGTCTATGATGATAAGACTATTGCTGCATATAATTTGTTATATGCTTGTCCATCTGTTAAAAATGCCTATACTACAAGAATCTATCAAACCATTGGGCGGATGTCGAGAACGAATTTGAAGAAGAAATATAATGCAATATATTATGATGCAGATTTAATCGATGTGATTGAGGCCGACTGTAAGAAATTAAATTTAGCGTATACGACTAATGAGTTTGAAAAATTCCGTTTGGAGCTTAAAAAAGAACAATATTTAAAAGAATTGCGCTTTAAACAGAATGTCTTTGAAGCTTTTAGCAAACAAAACCAAAGATGCAGACAAGTTATTGAGGGTATCTTCCCTGAAATTGGCGAAAAAGGATGGGATAAAGATACTATGGCTTTTTGGGAGCAGTTAAGAGAGGTGCTATTACAATATCCGACTGGTATGACGGCTAAGCAGATTGCTAAGACAAGTAAACAGTTTGATAAATTTAATTGTGTGCAGCGATGGGGATTTGATTTTAAGGATATATTTTTGGAATTTCCTCAAGCTAAGAATCATTACTTCTTTAATATAGGGCGAGATGAAGATAAAGATATGATCTATGTTTCAAAAGATAATCAAAAAAATAGTAAGCAGTCCGTGGATTATCCTTATGAAGTGTCGATTGAAAGCTCACGTTTGTCTTACTTTTCGAATAATGAGTATGTGCAGGAATATTTTTCTGAAAAGGGATATTCATTGGACTGGGATAAGAAGTCAAAATATATGATGTGTCCTTATATCTATCATAATATCTATAAGGGTGCTGTTGGTGAAGAGATTCTTAAAGCTATTTTTACGAAGAAATTTAATTATCAAGTATATCCGATTACTGATGAAGAAGCTTTTGAGAAATTTGACTTTATTGTTAAGACTAGCAAAGGAAAAGTTTTTGTTGATGCTAAAAATTTCGGTGCAGCTAGTATGGTGAAGGAGTTTGCAAATGAGGAGTTACTGCTTAAATTGAAAAGAAAAGTTGCTGACTTAGATATTAAGAAGGCTTTTATTATTAATTTAATCGATCAATTAGGCGACCGTCATAGCTTGAATCGCTTGAACTTTACGATTGTGCAAGGAATTTATACTTTTGTAAATGATTATCAGGTGAATCCAAAGCAAAGTCCTCAGAATGAAGGGTTAACTGAAATGGATGTAATTAGAAATATAATAGAAGAAATAGAGGTGGATAAGCATGTTGAGTAAAGTTGGCGAGGAATATCATGATCGTCAAATGCTAATTAATGAGTTAGTTTACGATGATGTGGATATAGAGTGTTTTAATAAGGAATATGATATCTATGAGCTACAATGTATTAAAGAAAAGCCATGGATTAATTTTGATGCGCAGTTATTTGATCGCTTGGATGATTTAAATGCAGTTGAATCTGTGAGTTTTTTGGGTGGTAGTAAAGCCTATATATTAATGAAAAAATTTCAACCTATTACAATGAATGATTTTTTAACGAATGAGGAACAAGTAGATTATCAGTTTAATACATTTGAGCTGAATGAGCTAGATAAGCAATATAAGCCAGTGAAGCTTGATATCATGTATACTCTATTACTGAATGCTTTAAGTAAATATCAGGGTGAACATGAGACTTACTCGAATGTCAAAGGGCATCTTTATTTAGAAGTGTTAACAGATGAAGAAAAGAACGGACAACATATTTTAATGGAGATAAGTGTTAAGAATGGCTTGTTAAATCGGAAGCAATGGTCATTATGTGAGTATGATGATAATGCTTTGTGGCAAAAAAACAAGCCGAAGTATACTTTGAAAGAGGGGCCGGGCACTGCAATGCTTGTTAAAAAATATAAAGGGGAAGGAAAAGCATATGTGATTGGCGCTCCTCCGTATAATAGTCGCACGATAATCCTGGTAGATCAATTGGTATTAAAAGATAAAAAACATACAAAAGTTGAAATGTATGAGAAATTGACAAAATCATTCAACAATCGCTATAGCAAATTCGCTAAGTTAGATTTTCAGTGTCACAATGTTAAAACAAAAGAAATCGAAAAGTTTGGGAAAGTTAAGAGTAAGAAAAAAGATATTATTGAAAAGTTGGGAAAAGTTTATTATGTGCATTTTGAAGAAGCGCAAACTGAAAATGAAATTAATAATGAAAAAGAATTAATCAAGCAATTGAAAACTTTGTGTCCAGTAGTTAAAGAAGTCAAGCATATTAAGAAAGATGCGTTAAATATCGTTGTAATTCATAATTCTGAATATTATCAACAAAGAGGTCAAACAGATCGTAAACTAAAAATCAATAAAAATATTATTACGCAATGCATAACGTGTGAGAGTCTAGATTGTTCATTAAAAGAAGGCAAAATCCATAATTTGGCACTGCATTTATTAAATGAATTATGTGTAAAAAAAGAATTGTATCAAAGAAAGATTGAACGTTGGAATTATGATGCAATGGAATTCTATCTAGGAATGAAAACTAAAGGTGATAAAAATAAAAATGAAGAGTATCATTGTCTGATGAAGATTGCCAAAGATGGTAGCTTTACAATAACATCAACTATTGAAGATATCGACAAAAATCATTATCGTAAATATCTCAACGAAATAAATTATCAAGGAAATGTCTGTATCGTTAAACACGGTGAAGACTATAATCGCATTTATCATACAGATTATAGTCCGATGATTGATTATCAAGCTGTTGAAGACTTAGAGAAACAATCGAAGGAAAAAGGAAATACAGTATCAAGAATCAAATCGAAAGTCGCTGTTCGTGATGGTTTGGCCTATCCATATTATGGTAAATCGGTTATGGTGATTGATAATCAATTACATTATTGTGTTGGGGAAAGTGATGGGGGATTAATGTATGATGTAAAAACTATGTGTAATATTTATCGACTTGAACAAATGGATGGTTCAAATATTATTTATGACATACTAGATTTGCTTGAAGATATTCATGTTCGTTGTAATTCAATTGCAGGTGTTAGACCATTTCCGTTTAAGTATATGTTGGAGTATTTGAGAATTAATCACGTAGGGAAAAGTTTTATTTTGTAAAGTAATCATTAGCTAAAAGTTTTCACCTTTTTACTTTATTTCATCTAAATAGGGGGACTGATTATATTTTGCATCCCCGCATCATAACGTTCTCTTCCCCAAAAAGATTAGTAAAATTTATTGTTCACGAAAAATTATTTTTACTATATAAAATTAGGAGGGTGCTTTTTATAAGCTAATGTGATACACTAATATAAGAAAATTAAGAATGTGAGGAATCATAACATGGGAAAATTATTAGTTTTTGGACATCAAAATCCAGATACAGATGCGATTGCGTCAGCGATTTCATTTGCTTATTTACAAAATCAATTAGGAGTTGAAGCTGAAGCAGTAGCATTAGGCACTCCAAATGAAGAAACACAATATGCACTAAATTACTTCAAAAAAGACGCACCTCGCGTAGTTGAAACTGTAGCTAATGAAACTGATCAAGTAGCTTTAATGGATCACTGTGAAGCGCAACAAAGTGTTAGTGATATTCAAGATGTAGAAGTTAAGTTCGTAGTGGATCATCACCGTATTGCTAACTTCCAAACAGCTAATCCTTTGTACTACCGTGCTGAACCAGTTGGCTGCACAAATACAATCATTTATAAATTATACAAAGAAAATGATGTTGAAATCCCAGCTTCAATCGCTGGTTTAATGGTATCAGCAATCATTTCTGATACATTATTATTCAAATCACCAACATGTACAAAACAAGATATCGTTGTAGCAACTGAATTATCAACAATTGCAGGTATTGATTTAAATACATATGGTTTAGATATGTTAAAAGCAGGTACTAACCTTTCTAACAAATCTGAGGAAGTATTAATCGACTTAGATGCTAAATCATTTACAATGGGTGGTAAAAACTTGCGTATCGCTCAAGTAAATACGGTTGATGTTCCTGAATTATTAGAACGTCGCGCAGCATTAGTTGCAGCAATGTCAGCTTCAAATGCAGCTAATAATTATGATATTTTTGTTTTAGTAATTACAGATATCTTAACAAGTGAATCAACTATTTTACCAGTAGGAACTGATTTAGATACTGTAGCAGAAGCGTTTAATGCATCATACCAAGATGGTCTATTAGTATTACCTGGTGTTGTTTCACGTAAAAAACAAGTAGTACCTCCATTAACAAATGCTTTTGAAGGCTAATTGTAAATTAAAAAATAAATACAAGATACTAGGTTGAAGTCATTTGATTTCAACCTAATTCTTTATGAACTACCCCTAATTGTTTGTAAAATAATTAGGTATATCAAAAATAGGTTTTGAAACGAGCCAATCGGTACATATTCATATTTGGATTTTGGGTACCAAAAAGTCTGTGGTGATAAATCAATCAAGATAGAACCAAAACCACAGCATCACGCATCTTACATCGTGAGAGTTTCAGTATAATATTATTAAGGAAGAGAACTTATGAAAAGCTTCATTCATTATATAAAAACAATATTACAGGATAAAAAAAATGAATCGGAATGGCAATTAGGTTATGTCACAATTGGTGTTCATGATTTAAAACAAATGAAACGATTCTATACCAAAAATCTAGGTTTATCGGTCTTACAGAGTTATCAACACTCCATCTTATTAGGGAGCGCAATTGGTAGCGTTCCTATGATAAAATTAGTTCAAATTGCTCCACCGTATCAACAAAAAGTTCTATATTATATTGGGTTGAAATTACCCAAAAAAGAATATTTAGGAGATTTGGCCAATCATTTGTTAGCAGAGAATTGTTTGATTTTAGCTAGTGAGGATGATGGCTATAGTGAAGCATTTTATATTAAGGATCCGGAAAATAATCGTATTAAAATTTATTGGGATAAACCTTCTATAGATGTTCAACTAAATTTTGATCATCAAGAAGCAGATGATTTGCATTTACCAATCAATCATTTATTAACGATTCGTGATAATCCCTATGATGAGTTACCAAGGAATTCTCGTTTAGCACAAGTACATTTATCAGTTAAAGATAATCTTATTCAAGAAGAGTTCTTTACGGAGATATTACCTTTTGAGACAACTTATGATTATGTGATGAAGCGTCGAAATTTTAAAATGAATCATGATTATTATTCGATCGCTACGAATGAATGGAATCGGACGCATCTGATGAAAAGAAGACCGACTGATTTGTTAGAAATAATGCTATATTCGCCGAATTTTCGAGCATTAGAAGCAATTGTCAAAAAATTAGAAGCAGAAAATATTGATTATACATTGGAAAATTCTGAGTTAGTTTTTAGTACTCCAAGTCATATCCAGTTATGTATTAAAGTGAGGGAATAATATGTTTGCATCGAAAAAACAACAATTTCGAGCATTGTGTAAAGATCCAAGAACAAAACATTTATTAAGTTTATTAGCTGTTGTGGGGTCGGGGTTTCTACAGGCCTTTACCTTAAAAGTATTTATTGCACCAGCGCAATTATTATCAAGTGGCTTTTTAGGGATATCTATTTTAGTCAATAAAATTGGAGCATTATTTGGTGCAGATATCTCAATTTCTCTATTGATGTTACTGTTAAATATTCCGGTAGCTTTATTATGTTACCGAGGGATTAGTCCACGTTTTACGTTTTATTCGATTATTCAAGTAATTTGTGGGAGTTTCTTTATTCATGTATTGCACTTTGAACCATTTATTAATGATATTATGCTGAATGTTATTTTCGGTGGGGTATTTAATGGTTTGTATGTATCATTGGCATTAAAAGGGAATGCTTCAACTGGTGGGCTAGATTTTGTGGCATTGTTTATCTCTAATAAGAGTGGGCGCACAATTTGGAAACAGATTTTCTTATTTAATACGATTTTATTAGTTATTTTTGGAGCATTATTTGGTTGGGAGTATGCAGGATATTCGATAGTCTTTCAATATATTTCTACTAAAGTAATTAGTACTTTCCATAGACGTTATCAGCGTGTGACATTATTGATGACGACTAGAAAGCCGCAAGAAGTGATGGCAGCTTATACTAAGCAAGTGCATCATGGTATTTCGTGTTTAGAAGCAGAAGGTGGTTATAGTCATGAGAAGACCTATTTACTTCATGCTGTATTATCATCTTATGAGGTATTGGATGCGATTGATTGTGTCTATAAAGTTGATCCAGCCATTATTATTAATCAATTAACAACAGATAATTTTTATGGTAGATTTTATCGTGAACCAGAATGATTGGAAAGTGGGGAGAAATCCTCGCTTTTTTTATGTTTTTAAAGGAGATGGATTAAGAGAGAGCATTCTGATAAAATATAGGATTTTGGCTATCATGATGTGACAAGATAATTTATAATAAATGTAACTATATTAAGAGAGGAGAGGTTGTTATGGGTTTTGAACGGTTAATTAAAACAGAAACAACGAACCACCATCAAGTCATTGTAAGAGAAATGACTGAGTGGTTACAAAAAGATCCAGAAAATCAAGTTTTTTATTTAATTCCTGACCATATTAAGTTTACAGCTGAGATTGATATGATTAAGCAAACAGTTAAAGAATTGCGTCCACATGCATCACAGTGGGCTGCAACAAGGCTACAAGTTTTTTCATTTAATCGTTTGGCGTGGTATTTATTAAAAGAAAACCCAATTGCCCAAAAGCCAGGTATTAGTAAGGTTGGTTTGGGAATGATTATTCAAAAGATATTAATGACGCATCAAGAGGAGTTAGTCTTATTCCGTCATGAAATTCATCACCAAGGTTTTATTGAGCAATTGGTGGATATTTTTATGGAATTTCGTCAAGGAGGGATTGAGCCGGAAGATTTTGCGGTCTTTATCAATCATGAAGAAGTGGATACGACTACTGATGCTAAGCAAAGGATGAAGGAGTTTGGTATTTTATATCGTTATTTCCAACAAGAATTAGTTGGTAATTATATTGCAATGGAGGAAGTCTTGCAAACGGCAGCAAGTGTGATAAGGGAGCTTGATTTTAGGAAGACTTTAGTCATTATTGATCATCATTATTCTTTTAAAGCTGGTGAGTTGGAGATTTTGGCTGCTTTTACGGAATGTGCTAGTAGAACGCAATTATATACTTCTTTATCGATGGATGCCTTAAAAGATGGTCAAGATAGTCAATCACTTTATTATTCAAACTATTTATTATTACAAAGAGTAACGGATTTCTTAGCGGATTATGGTCACTATGTTCAAGCTACAGTGGAAGTTAAGAACGGAAATTCGTTGTATAATGATGATTTTAAGCAGTTAGAAGCTTTTTGGTTAAGTTCTAATAAAGGGATTAAAAAGCCTTATACCGCTTCAAAACAAGAAATTGATTGCTTGTCAGTGGTGCGTTATGACTCACATAAAGAAGAACTACAAGAAACTGTCGCCCATATTCATCAATTAGTTCATTCTGGTCAGTATCGCTACCAAGATATTCAATTAGTCACTCGTACCTTAGAGGCAGATAGTTTGTTATTAGAACCATTATTAAGACAATATAAAATTCCTTATTTTATTGATTTGACTGATACTATGGACAAGCACCCATTACTGCAATTAATTGAGAGTATCTTTGCTATTAAAAAGCATTTCTGGCGTTATAGTGATATTTTAGCTTTATTGCGTTCGGAATTAGCATTTTGGCCAATCCAATTGATGAAGGAATTAAAAGCAAAAGAAGATGCAGAAGAATTAGAAGACTTATTAGAAGTATCTATGCCAAGTGAGATTGATTTGGTATTAGATACTGATGAATTAGAAGCTTCCCCTGAAGAGCTATTAAATCGTAAGACACAAGCGGTTGAAGAGTATCGTGCACGAGTAGACTTAAGTGAGAATGTTATTTTAGCGAATGGCTACCAAGGTCGTGACTGGGTATCTAATAAACCATGGTATTACCAACCAGAAGCAATTGATGAAGATAGTGTCCTGGCGGAATTAAGCTTTGATGAGTATGCCGCACAAACAGCCGCTCAATTACGAGAAGTTGTTACTAGTCATTTGCAACCGTTCTTTAAACAGTTAGATGAGCCTGATGTAACTTCTAAACAAGCAATGAGCTATCTATTCCAATTATTAGAAGAAATTGGGGTCTATGAAGCGACTTTATATTGGCGAGATATCGCTAATGAGAAAGGGAATATTGGCTTAGCGCGTAAACATGAACAAACATGGAATGAATTTATTCGCATTGTTGATGAATATGTTGCTATCTTTGGTGAGACGCCTTTCCAATTAGATCAATTCTTACAACTTTTACGGACTGGATTCACTCAGACTCATTATAGCATGGCTCCAACCACACTAGATCAATTAATCTGTACAGGGATTGATGCTTTGCAATATAATCCTAAGAAAATTAGTTTCGTTATTGGAGCAACTCAAGGTAATTTACCTAAACTTTATGAGAATAAGACACTATTTACAGATGAAGAACGCGATCTATTAACCAATGAATTAGATTCAGGGCGTTTTTTACGTCCATCTAGTGCCCAACAACAAACGATTGAGCCTTTTGTTTTCTATAAATTATTAGTATCAGCTACAGAACATGTTTATTTTTCATATGCTCAGATATTAGAAGATTCATCAACTTCTCAGGAAATGTCTTCTTATTTGGAACGGTTACGCCTGAAGTTTGATTTCCCAATAATTGATGGTTCCAAACGCAAACAAGAGCGTTTTGAGCGTCATGAGTTTTATACGGATTCAGAATTATATATGCATTTATTAGAACAATATCGTAAGTATCACCATGATTTAGAGGCGATGCCACGTGAATGGGCAGCCATCGCTAAAGTTTTAGCCAAAAATTCTACATACAAAGAGCGCTATCAACAATTAATTCAAAGTGTCTTCCGTTATAATGTGCCGGATAAATTACCAAAAGAATTGGCGGAAAGTTTATATGGTAAAAATCTCTACCTATCTATTTCGCAAGTTGAGTTATTTAATTTGGATTCATTTGGGCACTTCTTACGTTATGGTTTGAAGTTGGAAGAGCGTCGTGAATTTGAGTTAACGATTCAAAATGCAGGAAATTATTTCCATGATGCGATGGATTTATTTGTTCAATACTTATCTCAGAGACAATTATTAATCGAAAACTTGAGCCAAGCAGAAATCGATCAAATTTTAACGGAGATTTTAGCCCAGCAAGATGAAAAGCAACAATATATTATTTTAAGTTCTTCAAAACGAATGGAATTTATTCGCTCATTGTTACAAGATACCATTAAAACAACGGCTCATGCGATGCAACAGCAGCAAAAACAATTACTATTAAAACCATTTGCAACAGAATTAGTCTTTGGTCCAGGTAGTCCATACCAAGTCACATTACCATTAAATCAAATGAATCATACTTTATCACTAAGAGGTAAGATAGACCGAATTGATTATGCGCATACAAGTGTCGGGGATTTTATTAGTGTCTTAGACTACAAATCAGGCAAAAAGGATTTTAATATGGATAAATTCATGGCTGGTTTGCAATTGCAATTATTCGTCTATTTATCTGTTAGTCAAAAAATTGTTCAAGAACAAACTCATAAGAATATTGTGCCATTTGGAGCATTTTATATGCATCTGCATCAACCAAAATTCAAGCATACAGATTTGATGAAAAAAGTGTCTTTTGAAGAATTATGGTTAAAAGACTTTTCTTATAAAGGCTTAATGGCAACGGATGAATCATTAATTTCTATTTTAAATCCTTTAGAAAATGACGAGCCAAGTTTAGTTTTGCCTTATGGATTAAAGAAAAATGGGGACTTTACAAAAGCTTCAAAAGTTGTTACACGAGAAGAATTAGAATTGATGATGGATTATGCTTACTATCAAGTTAAAGAGACAGGGAAACGTATCTTAGACGGCGACATTCGCCTTTCACCGTATAAGGGTGAGAACTTTACACCGTCTGTTAATGGGATTTACACACCGATTTCGCAATTTGATGCTACTTTACCAGAAAATCAATATATAATACCGAAAAAGAAATCTAAGGAAGCCTATTTAGAAGAAATGGCGCTTGCTTTAGAAGATGATGAGGAAATAAAAGAAATGCGAGGTGATACGAATGAGTAATATTCCTGAAAAACCAGCAAATATTAGAGCAACCCCACAACAATGGCAAGCAATTATGGAACGCAATAAAAATATTCTTGTATCAGCTTCAGCCGGTTCAGGGAAGACAATGGTATTAGTGCAACGTATTATGGAACGCATCAAAAATGGCGATTCAGTAGATGAATTATTAGTTGTAACCTTTACTGAAGCAGCTGCTAAAGAAATGAAGGAGCGTTTACGTAAAAAATTAGAAGAAGAAATCACCAAAACAACGGAACCAGAATTAAAACAACACTATATTAATCAAGTCTATTTAATGGGGAAAGCCAATATCTCCACGATTCACGCCTTTTGTTTGAAAGTGATTCAACGTTTCTTTTACTTAACGAATTTGGATCCTGTCTTTAGTTTAATGTCTGATGAGATTGAATCGATTTTATTAAAAGAAAAAGTATGGCGTGATTTACAAGAGGAGTTATTTGAGAGTGATCCAGAGTTTATTAATTTGTGTCGTTATTACTCTTCAGACCGTACGGATGATGGGATTACTGAATTAGTCTATCAATTATATGACTTTTCACGTGCTAATCCTGATCCTAAAAAATGGATTCATGATTTACCATTGATTTATCAGACAGGTTCGACTTGGGCAGATTCGCCATTAGTAGCTGAGTATATTCACCCAATATTAATGGCCAAGTTAGAACAAGTAACAACAGACTATGATGACTTACTAAAACAAGTCGAAACAAGTGGCTTGCCAGAGAAGTTTAGCGAATTATTACTGAATGATGCGAAGGTCGTGACAGGAGTTCGTGATTTAGTGAATGCTTTGGATTATGATGCAGCGTATATGGCGGCTAATAGTATAAAGTTTGATCGTTGGGCTACTTTGAAAAAAGACGAAAAAGAAATGAAACCTCTAGCAGATAGCTTAAAAAAACGCCGAGATAGCTTAAAAGAGACAATGAATGAAATTATTAAGGTCTATTTCTGGGAGTCACCAGCTTTCCAATTAGCGCAATTACATCAAATCGCTCCTACTATTGAAGAATTAGCAAAAGTAGTGGAGATGTTTTATGATGCACTACAAACAGAAAAATTACGTCTTAATAAGGTTGATTTCTCTGATTTGGAACATATGAGTTTACAGATTTTAAATACCTTAGATGAGAATAATACGCCAATTGCTGCGAACTACTTTAGAGAACAATTTGTGGAAGTCTTAGTTGATGAATATCAAGACGTTAACCGTGTGCAAGAAACGATTCTACAAGCTGTTACACGTCATGAAAAAGGCCAAGAAAATATGTTTATGGTAGGGGATGTTAAGCAATCAATTTATTCATTCCGTTTGGCTGATCCAACTTTATTCTTAGGTAAGTACAATGATTATGCAAAAGATGAAGGTGGGACACGTATTTTATTGGCGGAGAATTTTCGTTCACGCTCACAAGTCTTAGATTTCACTAATGTTATCTTTAAACAATTAATGAATACGACTTTAGGACAGATGGAATACGATCAAGCTGCTGAATTAGTGCATGGTAATAAGAGCTACTCTAACTTACAAGATAAACATACAGAAATCTTAGTGATTGAAAACGAGCAAGAAGATGAACCTGGTGAAGCTAATGAAGATCAAGCTTTAGAAGAAGAGCTATTTGATTCATCAGCAGAAGCCGAGATTACCTTAATTGCTAATAAGATGCGTGAATTAATCGAGCAGCAGTTCATCGTGATGGATCCTGATACTGGAGAAGAGCGTCCAGTTCAATATAAAGACATGGTAATCCTAGCACCTACGAAGAGTCATAATACCTTAATTAGTGAAGTCTTATCGATGTTTGATATCCCAGCAGTTGTGCAAAAGACGGATCAATACTTTAAACGTACTGAAATCACCATTGTCCTATCATTATTGAAAGTGATTGATAATCCGTTACAAGATATTCCATTAGTGGCTGTTTTGCGTAGTGGGATGGTTGGGTTGACAGAGATTGAATTAGGTCACATCCGCCATTGTCATAAAAAAGTCTCTTATTATCAGGCAATAGAACAATTTGCAAAAAGTACTGAATATAGCGATGTGTCTTATCTGACGTTAGAACAGGAGCAAAGATTACGCCATAAAGTTCAACATTTTTTAAGTCAATTACAAGAATGGCGTAGTGTCGCTAATAAGATTCCATTGCATCAATTAATTTGGCAAATCTATCAAGATACATACTATTTAGAATATGTCCATGGTCAAACAAGTGGACAACAACGCGCATTGAATTTACACGCTTTATATGAGCGTGCCAAAAACTATGAAACAAGCTCATTTAGTGGCTTGCATCAATTTATTAGATTTATCGAGTCAATGCAAAAGCAAGAAAAAGACTTGGCTGAACCAACAAGTATTACTGATGACCAAGATGCTATTCGTGTCATGACGATTCATGCTAGTAAAGGATTAGAGTTCCCAGTTGTCTTTATGATGAATGCTGGTAAACGATTTAACTTACAAAATGTGCAACAATCCTCAATCCTTTCAGCAACTTTAGGAATAGGGACTAAGCATATTGATTTAGAACGTCGTGTATCTTCACCGACCTTAGCGCATATTGCAGTCCAACAAGAGCGTCTAACAAAAGAACTATCGGAAGAAATGCGTAAACTATATGTAGCCTTAACCCGTGCTAGAGACAAATTATATATTATCGGTAGCGTTAAAAATGCCGCTAGCCTAGAAAAACATTGGGCAATGATTCAAGACTCAACACAATGGACTTTACCAGATATTTACCGTTTAGAAAATAAAGGCTACTTACATTGGATTGGAATGGCTTTAGCACGTGCTAAGAATCCAAATCCAGTCAATCCGAACCAAGCTGCTATCTTTGGGAAAGCCTTCGAATACGACTTATCTTATTACTCTTACCAAGATGTCTTAGATTATTTACGTAAATGGCAAGGCACCGTTCCGACATTTGATAGCACAAAGAAAATCATCTTACCACATCAATTAGAGATTAAATACGAACAACAACCAATTAACAAAATGCTTAGCGAATTAACGAAGACTTATCCGCATCTAACGGCAACCCAAACTTCAAGTTACCAAAGTGTTACCGAGATTAAGCGGTTATTCGAAGATACGGATGTCATAGATTTACCACAATTAGAATTGGACACAACCGCAACTCGTACTGGTCTATATCAAATTAATACCTTAGCCAAACCAGCCTTCATGAGTGGTGAAAAACGTGCTAGTGCAGCAGAAAAAGGGACAGCTCTTCACTTATTAATGCAACAAATCGATTTAGAAGAGCCAATTACGCTAACAAGTGTCTCTAAAACCTTAAATCAGCTAGTTACAGCCGGTGTTATCGAAAAACATATTGCCAAAGTATTAAATATTAGTAGCATAATTCAGTTTTTTGCAACAGACTTTGGTCAATTATTGCTTAAAAATGCCCAAAACGTGAGACGCGAACAAGCGTTCTCTTTCATCTTACCGGCAAAAAATGTCTTCAAAGACGTCACCGGAGAAGATGATTTATTAGTTCACGGGATTATAGACGGATACTTAGTGATTCATGATGAAATTATCGTCTATGACTTCAAAACAGACTATCTACGAGATACACCAGCCGATATCAAACGGATTAGTGACAAGTACAAAGGGCAATTGAATCTCTATGCAGAAGCTTTAGCCAATAGCTTGCAAAAACCAATAGCTCATAAATACTTATGTTTATTAACAATTGGGAAAAATGTAGAAATTTAAAAAAATATTGCGTGGAGTGAGCAGTGAGTGTGTGGCATTTGCTAAGAAAATGAAGCGAATGTTACAGGAATAGACGATGAGCGCTATGTAAGGCGACAGCCACAGAATAAGCAAGCTGCACAACCAAACAATCTAACGTAACACTTAATAAAGCAACGTCTGCTGACTATACAGCAATAGCAAACGCTGTAGCACTGTAAAAGAGCCTTCCATCTAGTCAATCTAGGTGGGAGTTTTTTATGTGTTAGACCCTTAGAAGAAAGTAGGGGAGTTATGATGCAATAGGGAATAGCTGTTCTCTATTTTCATAAAAAAAGGCTCTTCGTCAAGTAGTGTTGTTGAGGAATTATTAAAAGAAATCTGAAAGATTTATATTAGGGCTTAGTGGACTTGTTTACCACACAAAAGAGG